>CAMUMB010000037.1 GCA_947089915.1 uncultured Caryophanales bacterium
ATGACCGTCTAAATACCCAATTAAATCTAACAATGGCAACTAAACCCACGACCTCTTACATTCGCATAATTAAATTCTACCAATTTTTGTCCTATATTTAATCACTAACATGAAAAAGATACCTAACTATAAAGGCATCTTTTTCATATTATAAATATGTTTCTTGATAAAAATCTACTTCTTCTTGTAATGCTTTTCTATTTTTATAATTCTCTCCTATATATTTTATAATATTATTGAGTTCATCCTTACCATGTGGTAATTTTAACATATAGTTAAAATTACCCAATATTTTTTGATAATGCTGTCTACAAGATGACCGATCAATTTCCACTAGCAATTTATTTTTATATAACTCTAATATCTCTTTTGGTCTATGATGTGCCAATATTTTGATATAGTTATTAACTACTTCAATCCATTCATTTTTTAATTCCTTTACTAATTCATCATAGTACCCTTCTTCTACACAAATATCCCTATATAATCTAGAATTCTTAATCTGATTCAAATATTCTTTCTTTATTTGATTCCATTCATCTTTGCCATAATTATTTTTTAATTCACGATAAATTTTAATATTACCATGTTCTATAAAATGTTTACTCAATAAATCTAAATATTTCTTCTGATCTGCCTTTTTATAAATGGCAATTAATTTATCATAATAGGTCTCATTCGAATGTCCTTTATTAGTAACAATCATTTTTTCCAAAAGTTCTATTTGTTTTTCTTGGTTATCTTTGTATATATCTAGCAAAAATTCACACACTTCATACAAATCTAAACTTTGTTCCGCAAGTTTCAACCCCTTTTCCTTATCTATAAAATAATAATTAATGAAAATGATTTTAATTTTAATATTTCTCTTTTGAAAATCATAAATATCCTTACTCTGATCTAATTTTCTTAATAGAACCAAGATATCCTCTGCTTGCCAATCATATTTTAGATACTGATACAATAAATTCAACATATTTTCTTTATGTTCAAAATAATAAGTATCAGATTTTAAGGTATAAATCGTTCCTATAAATGCCAATAATTTTACAAATATTTTTTCATCTTCCCATAAATCTTGATAAGATTCAAATAGCTTTGCAAATAATATCTCTTTTTTACCATATTCATCATATACATCTAATGCATCCACCTCCATGATAAAGAATTCGAAAATTTGATATGCAAGCTTATGATCAATACCAATATATTTGGTTCCTTCTTTGATAAATTGATTTAGGATATGGATATAATCCCCTAACTCATCTGTGTGCAGATAAGATCGATTATGAAATAATTTGTAGCATTCTTTCTTAAATTCTCTTTTGAATTTTTCAAAACTTGTTATTTCTTCTGATTTGATTGCTATGCTTTCTTCTTTTATTGGAAGATTATTATTCTTTAAACAATATAAAACAGCTGCCATATGTTTACAATTGTCGTCTTCAGCATATGGACAAGTACAGTTCATCTCATATTTATTTTTGTTGAAAATAATGGTTACTTGATATGGCTCTGATCCACTTACTGTTGCAACAAAACTATCTTTTCTTTTTACAATTTCTTTTACTTTTCCTTTTTTATAATAGTCATAACCTCTTCTTAATATTTCAAATGAAAAATATTGATCCATCTTTTCTACTTTCATGCAACCACCTAATGAACCACCCCGCTGCAGAGCAGACGGGGTATCACAAGGTATGTTATCTATAATTCGCTGCAAGCAGCGGGGAATTAAACCCTTAACAATAACAGTTCACTGAACTGTTATTGTTTCGATTAACAATCTTCTTCAAATTTAACACTATGCTCAACACACCATTCTTTTGCGATTTCTTTATACTTAGTATCTCTATATTGATACCATCTATCTATCAAATCATAATTCTCTAAAATAAATCGAAACCGTCTAAATGCTCCACTGCCTTTTGTTTTCACATATAATTGTTCTTGAATGTCTTGATTTTCTATTGTACCAATAAATTCCTGCATCATATCATAATCATTTTTATCTGTAAAATCAAACATGCAAATAATATCATCACTCCATTCATCCTCTTCTTTATAGGTGGAATATTCAGGATTGAAATCCCATTTCCATAATATTTCATTGGATGTTTTGTTAAAATATGCAGTACTTTCTAGATTCACACTTTCTAATGCTTCTTTTACTTTTGATAATTTTAGCATAACTACTTCTTTCCATTCTTTTTAAAATAGTCAATGATATAGTAACTAAGAGTTGGCATTGTATCTATAAGAAAATCATATTGTTCAAAATACATTATAACTTCAGAAGAATCTCCTCTTCCATAATATCCAACTGGCACTTTCTCATTTACTTTTATTGTGCCCTGAAAATATTTTAAAAGGTTGGGATTTGCCTTGTTTACCCTATCTAGATACTCTTTGGCTTTTGAATCATTACCCAATTTATAGTAAAGTGCAAATAATGGAAATAGCATTTCTAAATCTTCTTCAGGATATTTTTTATACAATTTTAAAATTTCTTTCTCATCTTCAAGGTAGGCATATATAGCCATTAACAAATACCTAGCCCCCGTATTATCACTTTCATTTAGTCGTAATATTTCTTTGCAGATATCAAGAGCTTGTTTGATTTTACCATCTAATAGAAGATAATCCGCTTTCGCATATAAACCTCTAATATATGGTCTCGTTTCAAAAAGTTGATAAAATTCTCCAATATTATCTTTTTCAAAGAATTTTTCATTCATTAGCTTATTCTTCTCTTTTGTTAATCCAGTTTCCAATAATTGTAATCTTTTGATTGGATTTTCTTCTAATTGCACTTGAAATAATATTGCATCAAAACAATCGGGACAAACATCATATGCTTGTTTTGCAAATTTGATTGCTTGGCTCCTCGTTTTTGCAGTTTCTGCCTTTTCAAGTAAATCATATGCATCATCTAAAGCAGTATTTTCATATACAATCTCACCATTATTATAATGTTCCATAAATTCTTGTAACTTTTCATTTAGTTCCTTTTCGTCTTTTGCATCTACATTTTTTAAAAATTCATTTAAAATTTGCTGAAACTTATTATCCATACTTACCTCTTCCTTCTACTATGAAATTGAAATAGGTTTTAAAAACTAACCTATAACTTTTGCTTATATGTCCATTATATAATTCGTTTCTATTTTCGTCAAATTGTTTTGGTATGAATTAGCAATTGGTTGTATTTTAGAAACAAAAAAATAATTTACGATATGCAAATTATTTTCTATTTTATACACTATTTAATATTTTTTACCAAGTCAAATGTATAACCTTGTTGTTTCATTGTCTTAATAAAATCATCCATTGCTTCATAATTACCTTTATTTTTCGGATGAATTAAATAAATTGCTCCATTATGTACTCTAGAAGTAAGTTCTTGTAAAGCTTTTTCTTTGCTTACATTTTCAGCATAATCTAAATAAGCAACACTCCAAAAATAAGTCTTATATCCCAAATCTTTCATAATCTGTAAACTACGATAACTATATTCACCCTTTGGTTCCCGATATACACGGTCCATAGAGGTTCCTGTTACTTGTTGAAATGCTTCTTCCACTGCGGTAATTTCCTTCAAATATTTGGAAAAATTCTCACGTGTTGCATAAAGAGGCATTTGATAATGATTCGCCGTATGATTTCCAACCGAATGTCCTGTTTCCACTAACTTTTTCATCAAATCTGGATGATCCAATATGTACCTTCTACAGAAGAAGAATGTCGCCTTCACATCATTGGCATTTAACACGTCTACAATCTGTTCCAAATATGTATCATTACTTCCCTCATCAAATGTCAAATATAAAGTTTTCTCATCATTTCCAATCAAATAAGCATCATATTTTAATAAAGTTTCCCTCACACTTCCTGCTTCAACGGGTCTAGCGCCATCCTTTTTATTTGGAATACCCCAACCATGCACTGTATTATCTATCTTATCATACTGTTCTTGATAAGCAATGTCCCCTTTTACCGTGATAAATCTCTTTTCTTCGGTAAAATTACCATATTGATTACTTACCTTATAAATAATTTCATAAGTACCTGGCATATCACTGCGAAGACCACTTTGGATTTCCAATCTATTTTCTAACTTTTCACCACAACTATCTTTTAGTTCATACCCAGGTTCCTGATATTCTTCACCAACCTTCAAAGAAATAATTTGATTTCCTTTCAATATAATCTGTGGATAACAAGTTACATCACTCTTCTCTTTATGATGTGGCTTCCATATGAAAAATGAAATAAAAGCAATCATCACAATCAAAATTACAATTATGACTTTTGCATATTTTCTTAACCAATACAACAATATCAACTCCCCCTTAATACACCATATGATAAAAAAAGAAAAATAGACTTTCGCCTATTTCACAATCCATGCATTGGGTATCCTACGTTCTCCATTACCACCAATACCACATGGTTTATTGATTAACTTTTGATTGATTACCAAATCAGTAGAAGCGCCACCATCTAAATTGGCAGCGTTATAAGCCTTATAACGAACTAACAAATTGGTTAAATCTACCATATTGATTCCAATACTATACCCAGGTTGTCTTCCATCAATAATGAAAAACAATACAATTCCATCTTGTCGTTGAGCGATAACGGTTCTAGAAGAAATACCCCAACCACCATTTCCGCGCGCAATCGCACGTTTTCCATTCACAATCAAAAATGGTCCAAACTCTACCGCATCACGCATCCCATTTTCTATCGCAACTTCTGGGCTATCTTTGGTTAGCATTAAAACATTATCATCTGTAAAACCAATCAAACCACCTGTCCATCCTGTTTCTGGACCACGGTAGACAACCTCTCCATTTTGAATGACAGTTCCAGTTGGAATACCACCGCTACCAACACCACCTGCATCCGCAAATCCACCAGCATTGATTCCCACCTCAAATGACAAACGTTTCGACATATTTGTTAACAATTCTCCATTTGAACCTAGATATTCTGCGGTTGCTAAAGAAATTCGGCTTGGGTCATAGACAACTACCATATATCCCTTATACCCATTTCCTGAAATAGGAACTAATTTATAAAGATCATTACCTTCTTTTTTTAAAACTTGTTCTTCATAAATCGATTCATAATGCTCCGTTTCCAAAATTTCTCCTAATTTAATCTGACTGGTATCCGTATTTTCTTCTACCTCTTTCAAATAGTTTTCACTGAGCACTTGATGGATGGTTTTTTCACTATATAGAACACGTGCCAAATATCTATGATTCATAGTGGTCATAGAAGTCGTAATCCATAAATCACGGAAATAAGATATTGGTCCATACGTAAAAAAGAGAAAAATAAGAGCTAATATATCTAATATACCAAAGAGAATAATCGCTTTCTTTTTTTTCATAACACACCTAGCCTATCACAAAAGGATCTCTTTCCATACCACTACCACTTATAATTTGTGCAGATTTGGAAATTGCCAATACTGGTTTTACTGAAAATTCCGATTCAATATCAGCCGTTGATAACATGCCTTGCTCTGAAACAAAATATACCAAATCATCATGCATGCCTGTCATAGTTACAAACGACTGTTCTGTACCACCAAAAAGGCTTCCAACTATAGCTAATCCTACTTTGGCTTGTACAGTAGAATTATAAATATCCTGATAATTGTATGAATCCCCATAGGTTCCATTATACCATAATGCATCTACAAGTAAAGATTTATTCGGTAGAGATTCTATGTAATTATGATTCAAGTAATAGGCGAGCGAACCCACATCCGATGGATTATAAAGATTAGAACGATGGGAAAATACTCTAGAAACTTCTTTTGAATCAATCGTTAATACATCATTTTTCATAATGCGGATATCTTGGTCAGTGACATCGATTACCTTCCACAGACTATCGTTCCATGTAACATAACTTCCAATTTCCAATTGATTATTTGGAGCTGTAATACGGTAAGGTTCTTCTTTCGTGCCATTGCCACTTACAAAATTGATATCTGGTTTTAATGTAATGACAGGACGTACCCCATAGGCATAATACTTTTCATATACGTTGGATTTTGCATGAATTCCACCTTCTCCAAATACATACCAAACTTGACCATCTAAAGAAGTATTGCTTGTCCACCAATATTTACCAATATTTAGGTAACTAAGATTGGCAAGTGCTTCTTTATATTCGGCAATACTCATTAAACCAACCTTATCTGTTACTGTTTGATTACAAGTTAAGTGTTCCTCATCAACCGCATCCACACAATATTTAGATTCCATAAGGTATTGTTCTGGAGTTTCAAGGCTATGATAAAAAATACCTGTATGATCATTTTCACCTACATTTAACCAATCCCGTATATAAGATGTTGCATAGTCATTCTCTTTATAATCCCATACCAAAGAACTTGCAATGTCATCTGTAATTAAAGTGATAGACCTATCCGCATTGATACGGACAATTCGAAAATAACGATTGGAATAATATACGTAATTATTTTCGACCATTCCCTTGTATACATATTTATTTTGGTCATAGTAAAGTCCATCACCGCTGGTGGCAAGTTTTGTATTATATAAAATTTGGTCATGCAATGTCGTCGTTTGATTCGTTTGAGGAGTGTGCGCTAAATGGTAAAAGTGAAAAAAGCGATATCCATAATTCACCAAAAGTCCCACTAAAAATATACAAGATAGTAAAATAAACCAAAAGTGAAATCCTAATTTTTTCTTTTCCTTTTGGATTAAATTATGACCTGTCATTTCACTTGGAATATCTAGTTCCATCAAAGATAAAATCGTAGGCGCAATATCCGCAAGGCACCCATTTTCTAGATGGATATTTGGTTTTGTTACAATAAAAGGAACCAAACTTGTCGTATGTGTAGTGACTTTATTCTGATTTTCATCTAGCATGATTTCACAATTGCCATGGTCAGCTGTTACAACAAGTGTTCCATTTTTTTCTTTTATTTTTTGATACAATTTTCCAAGACAGGTATCTACAATCTCCAAACTTTGAATCGTAGCTTCCATATTACCTGTATGTCCTAGCATATCCCCATTGGCAAAATTAAGAATAATTAGATCATACTTATCTTCATCCAATTTTGTAAGCAAAGTATCTGTAATTTCATTCGCACTCATGGCAGGAGACAAATCATAGGTAGCAACCTTAGGAGATGGAATTAAAATACGATCACATCCTGATAATTCTTTTTCTTCTCCACTATCAAAGAAATAAGTCACATGGGCGTACTTTTCCGTTTCCGCAATACGTAATTGTTTACAACCTTTTTGACTCACATATTCCCCCAATGTATTTTCCATTTTTTCTAAAGAAAAAGCAGCTTCGTAAATAACTTCATCACTCACAGACATCATAGTGACCAATTTTAAATTTTGAATTTTTTTACGCTTAAAACCTTTGAATTTGGGATTCGTAAGTGCTGAAAAGAGTTCTCGTAAACGATCGGGGCGATAATTAAATACAAGAAGTCCATCCCCTTTTTTGACACATCCTTCTTTATCGAGTACAGCAGGTACAATAAACTCATCTGTAATTCCGTTTTCATAGTTATGCGCAATTACCTCCTGATATGTAGTAAATGTTTCTCCTTTTCCTTTTACAATTGCATCATATGCTTTCTCTATACGGTCATAACGATTATCCCGATCCATCGCATAGTATCTACCACTTATCGTTGCGATTTTACCAATTCCTGTTTCTTTTATTTTTTGATCCAATTGATCCAAATACGTTAACGCTACATTGGTTAAGGTATCTCTACCATCTGTGAAAATATGAAAATATACATCATGCATATTCTCTTTTTTACATAAATCAATGATTGCCATCAAATGATCGATATGAGAATGGATTCCACCATCACTTAATAAACCAAATATTTGTAAACGAGTTTTATTCTCTTTGACATGATGAATGACATTTAACAATTTTTCATTTTCAAAAAATGTTTTATCTTCTATTTTTTTACGAATCAATTGCAATGGCTGATATACAACTCTACCGGCGCCAATATTCAAATGACCTACTTCACTATTTCCCATTTGTCCATCGGGAAGCCCAACATGAGTACCACTAGCCTCTAGATAACTATGAGGATACTCTTTCCATAGTGCATCAAAATTAGGTGTTTTGGATTGGAAAAAGGCATTCCCATATGTTTCTTTTCGCATTCCAACGCCATCTAGTATACAAAGTAAAATTGGTTTCATGTGAGTCCCTCCATCATTTCTTATTATACCTAAAATTGGTAATTTTTGTACAAAATTTGTTCAATTTTTATCATATTACATATAATTTTACATGTGAAAACCACCAAAAAGGACATATCTCTATGCCCCAATTTTATTTCCCTCTAATTTTAGTTTATCTGCAATTGTTACAATAAATTCAGAATTGGTTGGTTTTGCCTTATCAATATCTACACTATGACCAAATATTTCTTCCATCAAATCCCAGTTCCCACGATTCCAACTGACCTCTATCGCATGACGAATGGCACGTTCTACACGAGATACTGTGGTATCAAATTTTAAAGCCAGTTCTGGATATAACTCCTTGGTAATTCCACCAATCGTTTCGGGTCTTTCATAGATAATTCCAATTCCTTCTCTAATATATTGATATCCTTTAATATGTGAAGGAATGCCTAACTCATGTAATATCTTGGTAATGGATATTTGTAAATTATTATGATAAAAATCAATATTTTTACTTTGTCCACTTTCTTTCGTTGCTTCTAAAATACGCTTTTGTAAATCGGAAAGTTCAAATGGTTTGAGTAAAAAATAATTCACTCCATATTCTGAAACTTCACGAATTACATCACTTGCATTATAACTGGTCGCAACAATTACCTTTTTATCAATGCCACGCGCCTTCATCTCTTCTAATACATACATTCCATCTTTTTTAGGCATAATCAAATCTAACAAGATCAAATCATATGCATCCTGTTTTTCTTCAATTATCTGCATGCCTTCCTGTCCATCATAAGCCACTAAATCAATACTAATTTGTTCACTACTACTAAAATACTCCTTGACCATTTCGACTAAATTTACATTGTCGTCTATCATAAGTACTCTGGTATGTTTCATTTCTGTCTTCCTTTCTAAATCGTACTGCTTATCTTGTTTTATTATACTACCTATACACTTACTTTACTAGAGAAAAAATTAGCTAGTTTTGTCGAAAAAAGAAAGAAGTTGATTATCATACAACTTCCTACAACTCACTACTTAAGGCTTATCATCAAACCCTCTTTTTACGACATCTTTTACTTTATCAATAAATTTTTTCTCATTTCGTTTTGCCTCTAAAGCACTATGATAAACATCCAATACTTTTTCCGCATAATATTTAAGCGAATGTTCATCGGCTGTAATACGTGCTTGTTTCTGCATTCGGAATAATTTTTCTTTATCTGAAATTAACGTTTCCATGCAAGTGATATATTGTTTTTTTGTTTGAAACAAATATCCATTTAAACCATCTACGACAACATCTCTAAAACTTTCATCCTCTACACAAACAACAGGTAAAGAGGCAGCCATAGCTTCCACTACTGTAAGTCCTTGTGTCTCCGTTTTAGATGCCGTCGCAAATACATCGGCAATTCCATAATAATTTGGAACCTCTTCCCATGCAATCGCATTGGTAAAAATGACCGAATCAGCAATTCCTAAATTCATACTCATTTGAATAAAATGTTCATAATCAGGTCCACTACCGGCGATTACTAACTTGCAATGGGGATACTTTTTGACAAGATTTACATGAGATTCCAATAATACTTCCACGCTTTTTTCTTTCGCAAGGCGTCCCACATAAAGAATTACAAAGTCCTCTGGTTTAATTCCTAGTTCTTGTTTAATCGCAAGTAAATCATCATGTTTCAGTCGCTCACGATAAAAGCGTTCTACATCAATTCCTGTTGGAACAATATGAACATTTTTCTCAAATTTATATTTTTCTTTGAATAAATCATATGTCTTTTTACTTGGAACAATTAATTCACTTGCAGTTTTATCACAGTAGAATTTCGTTAAATATTCTACTACTTTTTTACTCGATTTATCAAAGTGTCCTTTTGTAATATAATGCACATAATCTTCATACATCGTATGATACGTATGCACAAGTGGAACATCCAGTTGTTTCGCAATGATACGAGCGAATGTACCAATTCCAAATTCTGTATGAGAATGGATTACATCTAAATTCCATTTTTTGATTTTATTGATTGCTCGAATAGGATAAATACCCGTTAGTCTATAATCATAAATACCAATTGGAATTCCAGGAATTCGAATAATATGATCATAATTTTCATATTTATAAGACATATTTTCAGGATTAACCGTTACGATAAATACCTGATGTCCTTTTTTCTTTAAAGCCTTTTCCAACATTAAAATACTAGTAGAAACACCGTTGATAAATGGTGGATAAGTATCTGTAAATATTCCAATTCTCATTTTATTTCTCTCCCTTTAAAGTTGAAAGCAATCGCGCCAACAATCAATCCAAAATAGTAAGTAATTGCGCGCCATAATAACATAACTGCATTCAGTTTACTTCCTACGACAAAGTTACCAAAAAAGGCAATAAACCCATATTCAAGGCCACCTGTTCCACCAGGAATTGGCACAAATGAACCAATTAACATAACATAGGCGCTCGTAATCAAAGCTTGAAATGCATTCATACTGGTATAATCTCCCATCGCAAATAGTAATGCAATTGGAATCAAATATAGACAAACTAATGCAATTAAATTATACAGAATAGATGCAATAAATTGCTTCCTATTATGAAAGAGTAATTTTGCACCTGCATGAAAACGATTGATATATTCTTCAAATTGTGTTTCCTTTTGTTCCTTGTTTTTAATCAGATGTAATTTAGAGAGCAATCTAATTAAAACATGCATAATCCACTTGTTTGTTTTTTTCGCAAAAGCAATGATGAATAATCCCACAATCACTAACGTATTGATAATAAATCCGATTGTTACCAAATATTTGAGTAAATGTACTTCTTTGAAAAAATGCCCAAAGTAATTAGATATAATTGCCACCATACCCAAAAAAACAAGTGGAATCTGATATACAATAAAGTTTTGAATAATGATATTAGTACCATCTGTTAATTTTACACCACTTTTATTTAACATATAAATTTGAAAGGGTTGTCCCCCAGAAGCGAATGGTGTAATCGCATTAAAAAATTGAGTTGATAATGTTAATCGTAAGGTTTGTTTGAAGGTATAATCTGGTTTAAAATCACAGATAACATGGTGTACTTCTATCGCTTTGAATAACCAATAGCAAACCACCAAGAAAATCGCAACTAAAAACCAAAAAGGATTTAATGTAATAATTTCATGGATGATATTTTCAAAATCGTCCTTAAGGGAGAAATATAAAACAAATCCTGTAATCAAAAGTAATATTAATATATTAATGATTGATTTCTTATTTTTCATTGATAATCTCGATTCCTAGTAATTTTTTTCCTTCAAGCAATCCTAATGATGCGCCCCCACCTGTAGATATATGAGTAACAAAATCAGCATACCCCAACTTTTCAATAGCAGAAGCTGTATCACCACCACCTACTACAATTAAACCATCATTTTCTTTCAATAATTTACAAATTGCTTCTGTACCTTTCGAAAACGGTTCTAATTCAAACATTCCAACAGGTCCATTCCAAAGAATCGTTTTACTATCTTTTATATATTGTGAGAATAATTTTACAGTGTTATGTCCAATATCCAAGCCGATTTCGTTTTCCCCAAAATCACTAATAAATCTTTCATTTATTTCCGTTTCTTCTTTTATTTCTTTTGCATTCACACTATCAATTGGTAAGATAATTTTATCGGGATATTGTTTCATTAACTTTTGACAGAAATCAAGATGTTCTTCATCGCATAAAGATTTACCAATAGAAAGCCCGCTTGCTTTTAGAAATGTATAAGCCATTCCGCCACCAATTAATAGCTGATCTGCCTTTGTCACTAAATTTTCAATTACTTCTATTTTATCACTTACTTTAGAACCACCCAAAATAACAGTAAAAGGATGCTCTGGATGATTTAAGATTGGTTCAAACGCAGTTAATTCTTTTTCCATTAAAAAACCAATCCCATTTGGAAGATGAGATGCGATACCGACATTTGATGCATGTGCTCTATGACTCGTTCCAAAGGCATCATTGATGAATAGCTCGCCTAAACTTGCCCAATAAGAACCTAATTCTGGATCATTCTTGCTTTCCTTTTTTCCATCTAAATCTTCGTATCTTGTATTTTGTAATAATAATACTTGTCCACTTTCTAAATGAGAAACAGTTTCTTCCACTAATTTACCTCTTGTCTCATTTACAAAAATGACCTTTTGGTTTAAAAGTTCACTCAAACGAAGTGCGACTGGTTCTAAATCATATTTACTCTTATCTTCCTCTGTTTCAATTCTACCCAAATGAGAAAGTAGTATTACCTTAGCACCATTTTCTATGGCATAAGATATGGTAGGTAAACTAGCCTTAATACGTGTGTCATCTTGAATACATCCATTTTGAATTGGCACATTAAAATCTACACGTATTAATACTTTTTTATTTTTTAAATTGTAATCACGAATTGTTTTTTTCATACGACACTCCTTTGTTGTTTCATAAAATCATTCAATTTTATTATTGGGTTGTTCTAATTTTTCTGGGAATAGCTCATAATGATAAGTCAAATCTTGTTGTATCGTTACACGAACTGTATAATCACCTTCATTTTTTATATTTGTCTTGTTTTTTGGATCATATATATTTGAATTCAAAAATTTATGTTCCATCAATTCCTCTAAGTAAATATGAACATAGTCACCCGCTTCTGCAAAATGATAAGAATCATTCTCAGTATATTCTTCTAAATGACTTTGCAAATACGCCTCTGTAGCTAAAAAAATATTGTCTAAAAAACTTTGATATTGATTTTCTTTTTGTTTCTTCAGTAAACCAGTAACAGAAGGAACCGCAATTAAAAGAATAACAGCAAGTATTGTGAATACACCTAATAGTTCAATTAATGTAAAACCCTTTTTTCTCATCTAAACCACCTAATTATCTATATATTATTCTATATCTTTTTCCTATTTTTATCAAGTAAATTTAAAAATCTATATAAAAATTAAGAAGTCAAATCTTAGTTTTTGACTTCTTTAGAAGATATAGAATATTAACAATCTTTTAGCCTTAATTAAATTCAAATACGAATGTTCCAGCTTGACCTCCACCTGGCTTCTCTAGCCTAATTGATATAGTATTAGTTGTAAATTCACTTCTATGTAATGTTTCTCCTTGACCAATACCACTTCCAAATATCTGATATCTTGAATAAGAAGATCCACTTACTATACTTGCTGATCTTAGTGTAACTGATTGCACACCTTCTAACATTTCATCTGAAAAAGTTGTGTTAATATCATATACGCCACTACCACCCAATGTTAATGTTCCCTTTATACCCCCAACCTCAACATTATTCTGAATGGTTTCAATTGGAACACTGATTTTGGATGTATTATCATAATATCCACTTTCTGGTACTGTGATTAATGCATTATCCTCCGATTGCGTTATCGTATTTGATGCTACTGTTTGCCCTGACTTATCTTCCATACTTCCTGTGATTAACTCCCCTTGTACAACAGCTGTCTTTCCTTCTTTAATCTCTTCTGCTTTCGCATCCCCTTGTTTCTTAAGTGTATTTAACTCTTCTTGTAACATTTTGATTCTTTCATTTAATGTATCTACATCACTTATGATTTCAAAATCTCCTGTTTCTCCATTATATTTACAGCTCCCTTTCCCTCCTGTTACTTCACTTTCTTCTATATTTTTATATACATAATACTTCCCATCACTTATACATACTACTGTTTTTCCATTCGTATTTAATATGAGTTTGCCTTCCTGTATTTTTCCTTTATATTCTAGTTTTTCTTCACTTATTTGAACTCCATTTGCAA
>CAMUMB010000038.1 GCA_947089915.1 uncultured Caryophanales bacterium
TATGCATCGTCAAAATATATTATTAATATTTAATTATTACATCAAAAATATCAATTCTAATTCTATATATGATTTACTATATCTCTATAGTTTCCAATATATTTGACGTTTTGTTAATCAAATTTTTTATTTTAAAATATCATTTTATCCTTATTTTATAATGCCTTATCACATTTGTATTTTATTTTTCATGTTTTTATCCTGTCAAATTAATGAAATATAAAATTAGTGATCTACAAAAAAATGAAGGTTATACTTCATTTTAAACTACTATCAATCATCCAAAACTCTTTATCATAAAATTGCAAAAATTCTCCCAACATACTAGCTGTCCCAGTATCTCCTTCTCTTTCAAATGTATGTACCAAATCTTTTGTATACACTTTCATAAAGCCAAAATCATTTTGTAACACTTCTAATACTTGGTTGCCATTATAATCCATACTTCTCATAGATTTCATCGTAGAAGTATCCTCAATTTTTTTAAGCGATGTTATCGGATATCCTCCTAACATTTTAATTCGTTCTGCTACTTTGTCATATTGTAACGCAACGGCCTCATAATAATCTTGTAGTTTTCTATGCATTCCAAAAAAACTCATTCCGACAATATTAAAATGCATATTGTATAGATTATTATTTAACACTTTTAAGTTAGCCAAATACTCATTTAAAATGGTTACATTTTTATTTTCTTCCATAATAAATCCCCCATACTATTATATGAGAGATTTACCTATTTGTTCTCTTAATTTTCGCATATTTTCTTTTTCCTCTAAGGAAACACGATTGGATTCTAAAATCTTTTGTATTGCATGCTTTTGCGTAAAGAAATCTAACTGGTTGCTTTCTAATAATACTTTTGTTTTCTCTGGATAATGAACAAAGCAAACAGAAATTAACCAAGCATTTGCCATACCAACGTAATACTCACTTCCTGATATTGCAGGTATGATTTTTAAAATCGTATCAATATAGTCATCATTCACATAAAAATCAAGTAATAATACCAATCCAAATCTTCGAATCCACAAATTTTCATTTTTCAAATACTGCTCAATGATTGCTAATCCTTCATCCAAATGGGTTTTCCATATCTTTAAATTCGCACATGTAATATCATTAATAGCCCAATTGGTATTGTAGGGAAGAAAATCTTTCAATAATGAAACACACGCATCAAAAGAAATTTTCAAGTAGCCAATTACAAGTCCATGAATAACAGTTTCCTCATAAGTATTGTGTTCTACAACCTGTAAAAATGTATATGGGTTATTCTTGCTTATTTTCTTTGCAATTTCTTTTAAAATAGGGGTACGAATTCCAATCAATGATTCCTGATTTTGAATGAGCTTACCATGAAAATTCTTATAGTCCAAATCCTGTAATGTATAAAGATATTCTACAAATTTTGAATAGGATTGTGGATTCCATTCTATCGTCTCCAAATTCATTTCAAATATCCTAAAAAACTTTCCCCAATACGTGGTAATTTAACATCAAAATTATCTGCTACTGTAGCCCCCAAAGAAGCAAATGTATGAAGCACTGGAATTCTGCATGACTCTTTCATTCCTTTGAAATACACAAATACAGGCACATTTTCCCTTGTATGATCCGTACCTTTATAAGTTGGATCATTTCCATGATCTGCAGTCAAAATGAGTAAATCATCCTCTTTTAAAGATTCCATAAATTTAGGTAAATAATCATCTAATTCCTTAAGTGCATTCGCATACCCAATTGGATTTCTTCTATGCCCATACTTGGAATCAAAATCATTTAGGTTGGCAAAACAGAATCCATGGAAATCCCTTTCCATAGTCCTCAAAATTGTTTCTATTCCATCTAAATTATCTCTTGTTTTAATACTTTCAGTAATTCCACAACTGTTAAAAATATCAGATATCTTACCAATGGAAATCACATCATAATTCTTTTCCTTTAAAGCATCTAAGACTGTAGGTTCTGCAGGATCTAAGGCATAATCATGACGATTTGGAGTACGCGTAAAGTTACCAGGTGTTCCTACAAATGGTCTTGCGATAATTCTACCAACTTTCCATTCTTCTTTTAAAGTCAGTTCCCTTGCAATTTCGCAAATATGATATAGTTCTTCCAATGGAATGACTTCTTCATGAGCCGCAATTTGTAAAACAGAATCTGCTGATGTATAGACAATCATTTTTCCTGTTTCCATATGTTCACGCCCCAAACGTTCTATAATTTCTGTTCCACTTGCATTACAGTTTCCCAAAATGCCACGACCTGTACGTGTAGTGAGTTCATGAATTAGCGCATCTGGAAATCCTGTTTCTGTAAATGTACGAAATGGTATTTTTGTCTCAACACCCATCATTTCCAAATGACCCGTCAAGGTATCTTTTCCATTACTGATTTCCTCTGCTTTAGTATAGGATGCGATACTAGGATAATCGGTATCATTTAATAAATTGTATAATCCCATTTTTTCAAAATTTGGTAAATGTAAATTCGCACTTTCTAATGCATGTAAAATTGTATTGGTACCAACATCTCCAAATTGTTCTGCATCTTTAGATGCACCAATTCCAACAGAATCCATAACCACTAAAAATATTCTTTTAAATTTCATATAAATCTTCCTTTCTAATCTCCATGTGGGTGAAATTTTTTATAATTTTCTTGTAATTGCTGATTGGATATATGTGTATATATTTGTGTCGTTGCAATATCGGAATGTCCAAGAAGTTCTTGAATACTCCTTAAATCTGCTCCATTTTCTAACAAATGAGTAGCAAAAGAATGTCTTAAAGTATGAGGAGAAAAATCAGTTTTGATGCCTTTTTCTATTCCTAATTGCTTGATGATTTTGAAAAAAGCTTGTCTTGACATTTGATCACCTCTACTACTTAGAAATAAAATATCTGTATCCTTTTTCTTCAACATACTTGGACGATAATCTTGAATATAGATTTGTAAATAATAAGTGGCATAATCTCCAATTGGGACCAAGCGTTCTTTACTACCTTTTCCGAATACCCTTACTGTCTGCATTTCCAAGTTAACATCATGAATTTGTAAAGAAATGAGTTCTGTAATGCGTAATCCTGACGCATACATGAGTTCCAACATCGCTTTATTTCGATATTGATAAGCGTTTGTCAAAGGAACATCTAAAAGCAATTCTACTTCCTCTTTGGAAAGTACTTTTGGTAATGATTTTGGCAATTTTGGTAACTCCATATCATCCATTGGATTTTTAGAAATCACTTCTTCTATTTCGAGAAATTTATAAAAACTTCTAAAAACAGTCATAAAATGTGCAATGGTGCGAGCCTGATTCTTTTCTTTTCGTTTGGATAAAAAGTCAGTAATATCTCCACTAGTAAGATGACGTAATGGTTTATGTGCAAATTGTTCTAGTTCATACAACTGTAAATCATACGACATAACCGTGTTATTACTATATTTACGATCAATTAATAAATAACTTAGGAAATCAAGCACATCCATATCCGTTACATGATATTTCATAACATCACTACCATTCTTACTTATTATACAATATTTTGCCACCTTTTGCACGCTTCTAAACTTCAGTATACGAAAGTTGACAAAATATGATAAAATGGTGTTAGGTGATATACATGACAGAGCCACTAGCCATTAAATTGAGACCCGAATCAATTGATGATGTATTTGGACAAGAACATTTAATTGGACCAAATAAAATTATTAGAAACATGGTAACGTATGGGCGTATTTTTTCGATGATTTTATATGGAAAACCAGGCATTGGAAAAACGACAATAGCAGAAGCCATTGTAAAAACAGTAAACTTAAAATACCGTATGTTAAATGCAGTGATTAATAATAAAAAGGACTTTGATGTCGTCGTTGAAGAAGCAAAATTATTTGGCGGTTTAGTGGTTATTATGGATGAAATTCATAGATTAAATAAGGATAAACAGGATTTATTACTTCCCTACTTAGAAAGTGGATTAATTACTTTAATTGGAATGACCACTTCCAATCCATATCACAAGATCAATCCAGCCATTCGAAGTCGTTGTCAAATATTTGAATTACATGAATTATCTTCCGATGATATTTGTAAAGCAATTGATCGCGCTTGTAATTCGGAGTATTTAAAGGATATTATAGTAGATGAAGATGCCAAACAGTTTATTGCAACCGTATCTAGCGGAGATTTAAGACATGCCTATAATTTATTAGAGGTCGCCTACTATTCTAGTTCTGACTATCATATTACATTAGAACTATTAAAGGATATCAATACCAAACCTGTTTTCTTCCATGACAAAGACGAGGATGGTCATTATGATGTCATAAGTGCTTTTCAAAAATCCATCCGTGGAAGTGATGTAAATGCTGCCCTACATTATTTAGCTCGTTTGATTGAAGCAGAAGATTTAGATATCATCTATAGAAGAATGACTGTAATTGCCTATGAAGATATTGGATTGGCAAACCCTTCGATGGGACCCAAAGTAGAAGCTGCCATTCAAGCTTGTGAACGTTTAGGACTTCCTGAAGGTCGTATTCCTCTAGGTGATGTTGTGATTGAACTAGCCCTTTCTCCTAAATCCAATACAGGACATCTCGCCTTAGATGCCGCTTTAATGGATATCGAATCTGGAAATACAGGCAATGTTCCTGCTCATATTAAAACCACGTCTAAGGACTATAAGTATCCACATGATTATCCAAACAGTTGGGTCAAACAACAGTATTTACCCGATAATTTAGTGGGAAAAAAATATTATCAGCCAAAGCCAACCAGTAAATATGAAGAAAGTTTAATGAAAATTGATCAAAATTTAGAAAAATTGCAAAAAGAAGACTAAAACTTCTTTTTTTGTATATACTATATAAATTTGACAAAACAAAAAAAGGTGTTATAATAGCAGACATTCAAAGGAAAAAGGGGGAATTTCTAATGAAAATAAACTGGAATAAGGTGTGTTATCTTATTTTAGGTTCTATCGCAATCGCGCTTTTATGCATTCTAGATGGCCTATTATTATTTACACACTATACCGTTCTTACTTATATTTCTCTATTTGGTACCTACCTATTTGGTATCTACTTTATCAAAACAGAGAAAAAATACAAATTAATGAAATAAATATTTTCTATGATAGACTGCCAATAAATATTGGTAGTCTTTTTATCAAGAACTCATATTGTTTGATGCAATATAATATATTAGGTGATTTGAATATGTTACAAAATGCTTATTTTTTCCTTTTAAATTTCCAAATAATCCAAAAATTTATTTTTTCTTAGGATTATCCATCATTTTTTATACAATTCAAAATCGACTAGCAACGGTTGCAAGAAGTGGTATGGAAGCATCATCCTATGGGGTTTTAAAACAGATTTCTAATGTTTTCATCATTCTTATGGGGTTTTTATTTTTAAAAGAAAAGCTGGGTTTAAAAAAAGTAATAGGAACAATTCTTTTAATTTAGTCTTTTATGTAGCTTTAATTTTATGTATTCCATCTATATTGACCTTTTGTACAGAAAGAATTCATATAAAAGAAATTCTATTAGAATGGAAAAATAGTTCAAAATATTTAGTTCTATTAACTAGTGTAAGTTGGACCATCATGATGACGACAAAGTTAAGAGCTTATCAATTGGGGACTGTAACACAAATTGCGCCTTTATGTAGTTTAACTGTTATTCTAAATGCTATATTTGCTTTTCTATTCTTAAAAAATAGAAAGCATCTATGTAAAAAATTAATTGCAGGAATCTTAGTTGTAATAGGTGTTTTTTTGTTAAAATAAAACAACATTAAGTTGTTTATCTTGTTAGTAGCTGAACAATAAAGTTAAAATCAATTCGAGTTAGTAATAAAAATATGGCTGCGATGGCTAAAAAAGGTCCAAATGGTATACTATGCTCTGGTATTTCCTCATCGTCAATATACTTTTGGTCTTTGTACTTCACTGTAAATAAAATAGCAATTGGTAAAGCAATAAAAGAAGCAACAAATATGGCAATAATGGCAAGTGGATATCCAAGCACAAGCCCGAAAAGGAACATCAGTTTGATATCTCCTCCACCCATGGATTCCTTTTTAAATAGAAAATCCCCAATTTTTTTGAGCAAAAACATTGTAACAAAAGCCAAAATACCTGATAAAATTGCCTCTAATGTACCCTGTAGGCCTCTTTGAACCCATAATTCTATCATAAGTAAAATAGAACCCGACAGTAAAACTTCATCTGGAATAATCATCGTTTGATAATCACTAATAATAATGATTAATAAAGTAGAAATAAATGTAAGTGCAATCGCAAGTTCAATAGAAAATCCAAATATGATATAGCTAATTGCAAATAATATTCCAGTACTTAATTCGAAGATTGGATAAAATAATGATATTTTTTCTCCACAATTCTTACATTTTCCTCTTAAAAATAAATAAGAAAAAACAGGGACAAGTTCACTTGCCCCAAGTTTATGATTACATTTGGTGCAATGTGAAGATGGAAATAATAAGGATTCCCCTTTTGGTAAACGATAACCTACCACATTATAAAAGGATCCCAATACGATTCCAAAAACAAATAGTACAATCGTATAATAAATTTCCATACCTTCAACCACCTAACTCACCCATAACTTTGAATTGTGCTATACATACCAAACATTGGTATTACAATTGCAAGAATAATAACACCTACAACAACCGTTAAGAAAATTGTCAAAACTGGCTCGATAAAAGTCTTAATTCTTGTAACAGCTTCCTTATGTAATTCTTGATAATATGCAGAAACTTTTGCCATCATTTCAGCTAATTCACCTGTTTTTTCACCAGTCACTAACATTTCATAGGCAGGGATTGGAAATGCCCAATGCCCTGCGAAAGCAGTTGAGATTTTATCTCCTTTTGCCAAGTTAGTGATTGTATCAAGAATCAACATTTTATATATTTCATTATTCGTAATTTTATTTAAAATTTCCATACTATCCGTGATAAATACATTATGTGCCAGCAAAGAAGAGAACGTTTTGGTAAACATGGTAACTTCGTTATAAATAATAGTATCTCCAAATACAGGTAAGTGCATCGTTATCCATTGAATTACAGTTCTAAAACCTCTAATTTTTTTATACATATACATAAATAATACAACAAATAATACAAGTCCAATAATGAGATATACAATATAAGATTGCAGAAAATCACTAATAGAAATAACCGCTTTTGTAAATGCTGGTATCTGTGCCGCATCCATTGTAGAATAAATTTCAACAAATTGTGGAATAACAAACATCATGATGAATGTGATAACGGCAACTGAGAAGACAAATACCAAAGATGGATACATCATAGCTGTAATCATTTGTTTTCTTGTTTTTTCTGTTTCTGTATAATAATCATACATATCATCTAAAACTTCTGGTAACTCTCCAGTCATTTCTGCTGTTTTTACCATGTTAATAAATAACCTTGGAAATGCAACTCCTTGTTTATTTAAGGCATCACTAAAATTATCTCCCATTGTTAAATCATAAATAATTGCTTTGAATATTTTTTGGTAACGTTTATTTTTGAATTGTCTAGATAATATTTTAAGTGCCTCTACAAGTGGAATACCTGCCTTCAAATAAGTCGAAAGTTGCGTAATGAAGAAAATTAAATCTTTGGTTTTTATGCGCGTTGTATTGGTTTTTGCTTTTCCATGTACAAATACTGTCCATTTACTAGCCTTTTTAATACTATATACCTCAAAACCTTCGCTGAGCAAGAATGAATGCACTTCTACTTTAGAAAAAGCTTCAAAAAAATCTTTAATGACATGTCCTTCTTGATCTTTCGCAACATATTGATATAATTCTTTGGTTTCACTTTTTTCAGCATCTTCTCCATCAAAATCAATCAATAGAGCTTCTCTTTGCATTGTTTTTTTATTACGTCTGTGTTTCGCAAAATCATTGTTAACAAATTTATTTTTAAACCATACAGGTATATTGTTAATTTTAGAAAACATTTTCTTGAGTTTAGAACCAATAGATTCTTTTTCTATTTTAACATTTTCATTCACATAAATATCATCATCTTTTTTCTTATGACGAGATTCTTTCTTTGACTCTTGTATTTGTTTTTTCTTTACCTTTCGTTTATTAGAACCATTCATCAAAGAACGGAATGGTATAAAAAGTATAAATATTATAAAAAGAATTCCTTTACAGAAATAATATATCAAAAATTTTATTCCACGATAAACCAAATAAAATACATACATTACCCCATATATAAAATATTTTGCTACACCAAAAGTTAGCATAACCAGTATAGATCCACAAAAATATAATGTATAAAATACACCTAAGAAAAAATATCGAATAATAAAGATTGGTATATTCAATAAATTTGTGATAAATTGGTAAAGAACATCAAATACTCGATTATTCATCTGTTGCATAGAAAAACACCATCCAATCTCCCTATTTTTATACTATCCAAATTATACTATATTTTTTTTTATTTGTAAAACATTTTTTGACAATACATATAATATTTTAGAAAGGAGTATATCGTTATGAATTATTATAACCCTTATTTTAGCATCTATCCAACCTCTGCTGCCTCTACTACATCTCCAGGATTATTTGGAAGATTATTTGGTGGTGGTGGAATCAAATGGGGTTCCTTACTTTCTGGAACACAAAAAGTATTAGGTGTTGCGAATCAAGCAATCCCAGTGATTCGACAAATCTCACCAGTCATGAAAAATGCAAAAACAATGTTTAGAGTAATGAACGAATTTAAAAAAGTAGATACTCCAACAGAAACAACATCAAACAACACTGACTCCATTCATCCAGATACATCAGAAACGGTATCTAATGTATCAATCCAAACAACTGAAGGACCTACTTTCTTTATATAAAAAACTAAAGATTTCTTTACTTCTTTAGTTCTTTTTTTAACCAATTGATTTTTTTTCTCATTTGATATTTCTCTATCACATGTTGCTTCGGAATTTTTGAATTAATTAATTGATATTGTTCCAATAAATGACGATAATAAGGAATTGATTCTTCCTTCTGCATTAGAATTGGTCCTAAAAGACATTGTTTTTTGTTATAAAAACTTCTTCCTTTAATCCATTTCATCAATACATAATACTTATTTTTATCGCAAATAGTTTGTTCCTCCATTAATTGGAATCCTTTTTTGAACATATTTTTTCGAAAGAAGGCCCAATTATTGTTGGTTTGAATAATAAGTTCAGAAAACAAAGTAACCTTAGGATTGTCTAAAATAGAAAGAATAGTAGAAGTTCCCATTCCAGCAATCACTGCAATCGCACCTTTAGGAACTTCTACTTTTTCCACCCCATCACTTTGTATTAGTGATATTTTTTGTTCCAATCCGGCATTTACAATATTCTTCTTTGCAATTTCAAGTACACTTGAACGAACATCACACGCAATACAATTATTTGTTTGATTTTGTGTTAAATAAATATCTAAGAGTGCATGATCACAGCCAATATCTACTACCACTTTATCTTTTGGTATCATATCTGCGATTGCACGTAATCTACGTGATAAATGCATTATTCACCCATGTAATCTTTTAATTTACGAGAACGAGAAGGATGTCTTAATTTACGTAATGCTTTGGCTTCTATTTGACGGATACGTTCTCTAGTTACCCCAAATAACTGTCCAACCTCTTCTAATGTTTTTGACTTTCCATCATCTAAACCAAAACGCAAACGGATGACTTTTTCTTCACGTTCTGTTAAAGTTTCTAGTACATCATTGATTTCATCTTTTAACATTTCATTGGTTGCATATTCTTCTGGACTTACATTACGTTCATCTTTAATAAAATCTCCTAAATGGGAATCATCTTCTTCTCCAATAGGTGTTTCTAAACTAACTGGTTCTTGACTTATCTTATAGATATCTCTAATTTTATCTACAGATATATTCATTTTCGCCGCAAGTTCTTCTTCCGATGGCTCACGATTTAATTCCAAAGTCAATTGACGCTGGATACGTGCCAATTTATTGATGGTTTCTACCATGTGTACAGGAACACGAATGGTTCTAGCTTGATCGGCAATTGCTCTTGTAATGGCTTGACGAATCCACCATGTTGCATAAGTCGAAAATTTGTATCCTTTGGTAACATCAAATTTATCGACAGCTTTCATTAAACCAATATTTCCTTCCTGAATTAAATCCAAAAACAACATTCCACGACCAACATAACGTTTTGCAATACTAACCACCAACCGCAAATTGGCTTCTGCTAACGTCGCTTTTGCCTGTGGATCCCCAGA
The DNA here is from genome assembly GCA_947089915.1 of uncultured Caryophanales bacterium. Taxonomy (GTDB): domain Bacteria; phylum Bacillota_I; class Bacilli_A; order RF39; family UBA660; genus UBA5026. The sequence continues at coordinate 10,325 of CAMUMB010000038.1, forward strand.
TAGAATACGATCTGCAAGCTCTAGTTCTTCTTCCATAGAAAGTAGTTTAATTTGCCCAATCTCTTTTAAATACATACGAACGGGATCGTTAATTGTTAAATCTTTCGTTAAAGTATTATCATCCAATAATAACTTATCCGAGTTTCCTCCATCTTCCTGAGCAGAGTCATCTTCTGATACAATCGCAATACTATTTTCATTGAACAAATTGTATAATTCATCTAAGGCATCTGCATCTAAATCTAAACCCTTTAAAGAGGCTGCTAATTCTTCATATGTAATGAATCCCTTTTCTTTTCCTTTTTTCACTAATTCTGTTTTTCTTTCTTCAAATGTTTTAATTTCGTTTATCATAATCTTATCCCCTATCCATCATTTCTGTTTTTCTTAATTCTACTATTTTTTGGCCAATCTCTGCTTTTTTCATTGGATCAATTTCCATCTGCATCATTTCTTTTAATCGTTTGCACTGAAATTTGACACCATATTCATGAATGGTTTTGATATAATCCATGATTTCATCTATTGTATATTCTTCCTTTAAATTAAGTGCTAATATATCATTTAAAGTATTTGTTAATTCTTCGTTATTTTGAATTGATGTCATAAAATCAGCAACCTGAATACATTTATAATCTTTATAAAAACAAGCAATTTGTACTGCAAGCAATCGGTACTTTTTTGTTGGCATATATGTAATATGTTTTTGATACAATTGAATTACTTCTGGTGATTCTAACATATAATAAATCAGATTTTTTTCTGCTTGTTCATATTTGGTGAGTTTTACATTTGTTTTTGGAGTTAGAACGAAAGCAGGTTGTTCCTTTTGTTCTTGTAATTGATCTTTCAAAAATTGTTCTTCTAGATGTGTCTCCTGACTGAGTTTTTGAATGGTAAGTTCTTTTAATACCACATCATCTGTTTTTTCGAGTTCCTTTAAAACTTCTTTTACATAAATAGCAACATCATTATTACTAGAAAAATCTTTTTTATTTTTGAAATAACCCAGTTTAAAATCCATAATATTGATTGGATTTTCTAATTTTCTTACAAATTGTTCTTTTCCATATTTTAATATATATTCATCTGGATCTAGATTTTCTTCTAATCGCACAATTTTAGGCGTTACCCCAATTTTTAAAAGCTCATTGGAACAGGACATCGTAGCTTTCGCCCCTGCTTCATCTCCATCAAAGCAAAGAATAACTTCCTTTGCCATTCGTTTCAGTAATAAAGCCTGTTCTTTGGTAACAGCGGTTCCCATAGTTGCGACCACATTGGTCACACCTATTGTATAGGCACGAATCACATCCATAAAACCTTCCATAACGATAACTTGTCCAAGTCTTCTCGCTTCATTTTTAGCAGTATGATAATGGTATAATAATTCACCTTTTTTAAAAACTTCAGTTTCTTTGGTATTTACATATTTTGCAGTATCATTATTTTGATAAATCCTTCCGCTAAAACCAATGACTTTTCCTTCTAAATCCCAAAGTGGAAACATAATACGATTATAATAGACATCATGAAATCCCTTTTCATTCTCGTTGACCAGTCCTGTTTTGATAAGTAATTTAGAAGGATATTCTTTTTTTAAAAGTAGCTTGGTTAACATCTCGGTATTTTTTAGGGACAAGCCAATTCCAAATTCTTTGATAATATTAGAATCAATACCACGCTTGTCCAAATATGTTCTCGCTTCTTTTCCCAGTGCTGTATTGATATTATTTTGATAAAATTTGAATGCTAAATCATATACTTCGTAATAGGATTGAAATTTTTTCTGTACAGGAGCATGTTTATTTTCAATTTGAATAGGAATCCCCGCTTTATCGGCAAGTAGTTTTACTGCCTCTAAGAAATTAATATTCTCGTAGTCCATTACAAATTTGAACACATTTCCTCCAGCACCACAGGAGAAACACCTATAGATTTGTTTTTCCTTGGATACACTCATACTGGGAGAATGATCGTCATGGAATGGACAAACTCCAAAAAAACTCTTCCCTTTTGCAACCAAAGGAATGTACCCCGATATGATGTCTACAATATCAACAGCTTCACGAATATGATTAATTTGTTGTTCTGATAACTGATATGTATTTTCCATCATAACACGCTCCTATTAATAATATACGACAAAACTTTTCAATTTCCTTTTTTTTCGAGCAAAAAAGTTGTAGAATTTACAAATTTATACTCTTTTTTATATTTTAACTCTCTTGTTAACCGAAAAAGGGCTTCTTCTTTCATTTTGGCTTCTATCATAACATCAAAGTTTTGATTTGTAAATCTTATTTTTTCAAGAAAAGTAATAAAATCATCACTATTGATGTACTCATGATGGCTTCGTTTTTCTTTTTTATTTTTTGGAGATGACATATGAATTTTAGGATTTTCAGGTCTATCTTTCCATGTAGCAAAAATACGTTCTATATAATCTTCTATTTTTTCTTGCTTATGATTGCATTTATAATGATGGTAATCTAATACCATTGGAATATTTAACTTTTCACATAAAGAAAGCGTATTTCGAATGGTAAAAATCTTGTCATCATTCTCAAGTACAATCATTTTTTGCAATTTGGGATGCAACCTTCTAAAATTAGTTTCAAATCGCTTCATTGCTTCTTTTTTACCACCTGCACCACTTCCAATGTGTAATATGAGTACACTATCCAAGTGCATTGCTGAAAGCATATTTTGGTAAAATTCGAGTATTCTAATAGTGTGTTCAACAACAATAGGATTGGTACTATTTAGCACACAAAATTGATCTGGATGTAAATCCACTCGCATTTTATATTTTTTGATATATGCACCTATTGTATCCCACTCTTTTTGATACCGTTTCCATACCTCATAATGCACATCTGGATGTGTTCCAAGGGGTATCAAATTACAGGTCATGCGATAAAAAGAGATATCATTGCGTACATTATATTTTAAAATTTCTATTAGGGCCTCAAAGTTGGATAAAATAGTTTGATGAATCTTTTCATTTCCTCTTTTCTGACCAATTTTTTGATAATGAGAATACGTTACAGTGGAAGAAGAAGTAATGGGAAGCGCAACAGGAAGCGCGACATAGCCTAGTCTAATTTGCATCATAATCACCGCTATTAGTATGAGAAAAAAACACTATTTTAAAAGTAAATTTTTTGTAATAAAAAATTATATGTTATTATTTAGATAACAAAAAGAAGCAAAATAATATCTTGCTTCTCAGACTGTTGACAAATAGGTAAAAGAAATTACTTATTTGTCTTTTTTATGTAGAA
>CAMUMB010000039.1 GCA_947089915.1 uncultured Caryophanales bacterium
ACCTAGTATACCATTACTAAAGTTTTTTGTGTCTATATATCTATACTAACACCATTCTTTTAAAGTATTAGTTGCCCATCTTCTAAAATCAGTAGCTTCTTTTGAATTCACACGATAACCAACAGCAATAATAGCATCTAAACTGTAGAAGGAAGTATTATAATTTTTCCCATCAGAGGCAGTTACTCTAATTTTTTGAGTAACTGAATCTTTATTCAATTCACCACTTTTAAAAATATTTTGTAAGTGATAAGTAATATTATTTTCTGCTACATTAAATAGCTCTCCCATAGTTTTTTTGCGTTAACCAAACATCTTCATTATCATAAAGTACCCCAATAGATTTATTTGTATTCTCACTTTGATATAAAATTAAATCTTTAAGTTTATCTATTTGCATTTACCAAAATCCTCCTTTATTTTTCATTTTTTTATTTTACAATCATTATATAATGGACAATCAACACACTTCTTTTTATTACAGAATTCATTACCAATATTCCATAAATATTTATCTATCAAATTAGCATCTATCCCTAATTTTTCACCACTTTCTATATACATACTAGATAATTCGTCTATTTGCCTATTATTTAATTTCCTACTATCAATAATGTTATTTAAATAACTAATCTCAATGTCGTGTCCATCTAAAGGAATATAAGCTAATTTATCATTAAACTTACACACCTGATTCATATATTAATCTAAGTAATAAACCGCCTGTCTTTTGACCATATCTATTTATATACTTGTTTTGAAGTTTAGCACTTCCTGCCATAACTATTCTTCTATAATTAACTCCTTGTAAATTATTTTAAATCAGTATAATAAATAACTTCCTTATCTAATGATTTAGCATATTCAATTTCTTTATTTGTACTATTTCCAATATAACCATTCACATTTACTACTAAAATAGCGTCAGCTAATTTAATTCTTTCTTTATGCATTTTATCTAGCATTAAAGCTTCTTCCTCTGTAAAATCATCTTTATTCGGTCTAGCTGGATTATAAATTGGCACTAGCATTAAATTCCCTTCTAATTCGATTTTTTCTGTTATTTCCATCATTTCTTTATAAAATCTTAAACTTCCACATACTGTTATTATTTTCATCTTTTCACTCCAATCTTTGTACAAAATCTATTTTAAAATTTTTTCTTTATCACTATTCAATACTTTTTTATCATTCCAAATTTCATTTATGTGTTGTGTAAGTGCCATGATAAATGCCTCTTTAGTTTGATCTATTCTACTAATGACTCCATTTGTCAAAAAACTAATTCCACCCTTGCCACTTCTTAAATCATTTTGTCCAGATATTTTATCCATAACTTTGCTCAAATCAGTTGAAATTATTTCATTCACATATTTATCTGGTACAGGAAAAGCTGGACTTGTTCCCCAACTTTCATACCCATTTTTATCTTTAATCACTGCAATACTGATAATAACCCATTTACCTAATAAATTCGTTATTCCAGATTCTACGCCTAAAAAATATTCAGCACCTATTTCATTATTTTTAGCATATTCTAATGACCCACCCCGCTGCAGAGCAGACGGGGTATCACAAAGTATGTTATTCATAATTCGCTGCAAGCAACGGGGAATTAAACCCCTAACAATAACAGTTCAGTGAACTGTTATTGTTCCGATTAAAATTTTCATTTACTTTACCTCCCTAAAACCATTTCTGCTCCATAACCATAACGGCGTATGAATATCAATTGGTTTATACTTTGTTTCTTTGAATAATTCATTCCATCTATCAATCACGATGAATTGCACATCACTTCTATTTAATTCCTCATCTGTAATTAGTCCTAATTTATGTGTTGCCTTTATTACATGAGTATCTGGTGCAACTGTAAGATTTTCTATATTTTTATACTTCCTATCTGTATATTGATAAATTACATATAACCAATAATTACATATCTTAGTTCCTGATAGATATGGGAATTTTTTCTTGTTCTGTTTTTGAATGAATTCTCTAATTTTATCCACGTCATTATCGAATGAATCAAATAGATTTCTGATATCTCCATCATATAATTCTACCAAAGTATTACATAATGACAACCATATTTCCGTTTGCTTTTGACGCTGTAATGCTACTTTATATTTTGTAAGGGCATATTGTACCTCTTCAAATGTTTTCTCTAAACATGTTTTCGGATCAAAGACAAAATTAGTTTCTTTATCCTGATAGGTCTTATTAGCACTTTCCCAAAGAGCATAAGAATTTCTTTGGTAATTTAAAGCCATAGGTAAGGTAAAATAAAGATAATTTTCATTTGATGATTTTTCAAGATGAGGATTAGCATCCTCAGGCATTATCTCCCCACCAAGTTCACCATTTTGATACATAATGATTAATTTAGCTACATTCCTTAAAATTTCACTCTTACACATCTTATTACCTACCCTCCATATATTTTATATTGAATAATTGCTATCTGCCAGATATTGCAAGGCTTCTCTTTTTGTTAGAGTCAATGCTTTCATTTTCTGTTCTTCTGTAATATTAACGGAAGCTGCACCTAGATGTCCACCTCCACCATGCATCATTGCAATCTCATTTACATCAAATCCTTCTTCAATCGAGCGATATGATTTTTGCCCAAATTCACCCTTGTTCATGGCAACAATTATATAATATTGAATTGCCTCAGGATTATTATTTTGTCTCATATATTCTGCTAACTCATTGCGATATTCGTAATCAGCGAAAACAGCACCATATTTATTGCCTTTTTCATCCAAAAAGTATTCTGATGTAGATATAATAGACTTTAAAGTTTGGACATATTCATCCTTTTTATTCTTTATCAATACGATTTCGTCTTCGTCAAATTCAAATGATTCAAAATGTCCCACTAATTTTTCATAAATTTTAGAGATATAGCTTTCCTTACCTATAGCATTCAATAAAATAGCTAAATCATGTGCCTTTTCACCCAATATGCTAGAATTTTTCCATTCCCAAGTATCTTCAAGCCTCGTTAATTCCACAAACTCTTCTATGGCTTTATTTGTTTGAATGAAGTTATTTTCCACTAAGTATTGATAAAATAAATCTGTCCCACATCTTTTTCCGATTTCATCATTTTCTACTATTTTTGTAAAATTATACTGATTCATACCATCCTCAATTGCCCTTTTATGATGATCAAATATTTGTACTTTCTTTCTAATTGATGATTCAGCAACCATTGTTAAAGATGGATTATATAAGGCCAAATCTGTTATGTAAATATGAGCATATTTATCTAATTGATTTGATTCCAAATAATTCCTAAAAGTAAGTTCTAAAGTTTCGACATTAGGCACTAATACATATTCTACTTTGCTAAAAGCGAGTTTCCCCAATATAATAGAACCAAGACCATCTATATCGCTTTCATGGCTAAAGATAATATTCAATTCTTCCATATCAACACTCTTTTCTTCCATTATTATAGCATAAATACATTGGATATTCTATCGCTCCACTTATTTTATATCTTGTAAGCAAAGAAAAAGAGAAAATTAATTCTCTTTTAAAATAAATTTATCCTCTTTTTACTACTATAAATCCTAATCCCATAATCACTACAGTTGCTGTTACCACGATTGGAATAACAAATGGATTCTTTTTTGGTTCTTTTTCCAATTGTTCTTCACCATGACTTGGTTTTTCATCCTCTTTGTTATTATTCGGTTGCTCTTTCTCGTCTGGTTTTGGCTCCTCTATATTATCTGGATTTTCTATTTCATCTGGTTGTTCTGTAGAAGGTTGTTCCTCGTCAATGGCAGGATTTGTTGATTGATTGTTACCTGTCGTTGGTCGATTTGGTGCTATAGGTGTAGGATCTGGCTTTACAGGTTCATCCGGAATCACAGGTTGCTTATTTTCATCATCTGGTGTTGGATTTTCTGATTCATTTGGCTTATCTGGTTGTTCTGGTTCAACTGGTTTTTCTGGTTGTTCTGGTTCAATTGGCTCTTCTGGTTTCACTGGTTTATCCTCTTGCAGCCAATCGATGGTTGCAGTTACCTTTCCGATATTCCCTGCTTTATCCTTAAAAGTTAGTTCATATGTTCCATTTTTATCAAACTCATATATACCTGTTCCATTTTCAAAAATGATTTCCTCACTTGGATTTATGATACTTACGATAGCTTTTTTCGTATTTGTCTTATCATACTTTAACTGAGCTGTTGGCACTTCCCTATCAATCCAATTAATAGTCGCTGTTGCTGTACCTTTATTTCCTGCCTCATCCATAAATTCAAAAGTAAATGTACCATTATCTGTAAATGTATAGGTATCTTTTCCATCATTATTTGTAATGGTTACTTCCTCGTTTGGCTTTAAAGTTACTACAATATTTCGATTTGTCCATTCTGTCGTACTATATTCAAATTCAGCAACTGGAGCTTCTTTGTCAATCCAATCCACAGTTACAGGAATAATTCCAATATTCCCATCTTTATCCTTATATTGGAATTCAAATGTTTCACTTTGTGTAAATATATATTCACTTTGAGCATTGTTGTTAAATATTTGGTAACCATTCTCAAGTTTTAATTCAACTTTTACATCTTGATTTGTGAATTCCTTTGTAGAATATTGAATTTCATATTTTGGTAGCCGTGCAATCCAATTTACAGATACGGTTGCTACACCAGCATTTCCTGCTTTATCCATAAATTCAAAAGTAAATATACCATTTTGTGTAAATGTATAAGTATCCTTACCATTGTTGTTTGTAATAATGACATCTTCACTTGGTTTTAAAGTAGCAATTACTTCCTTATCCGTTAAATGCGTTGTACTAAATTCAAATTCAGCAGTAGGCGCTTCAGTATCAATCCAATCGACAGCAATTGTCTTCGTACCGATATTGCCTAACTCATCTTTAAACTTTAACTCAATACTATCATTTTCTAAGAAAGTAATAGTTTGACTTCCATCCACTGGATTTTCTGTCAATTCCACATCATCGGATAAAATCGTGATATTGTCTTTATCGAATGAGATAGTTGCAACTACATTTTCATTGGTTAACTTAGTTGCACTGAAAACTACTTCCGCTTTAGGAGGTGTTTTATCAATCCAATCAACAACGGCTGTTGCACTACCTTGTTTTCCATTTTCATCGACAAATTCAAAGGTAAATGAACCGTTTTTTTCAAATGTGTAAGTTTTGCTTCCTCCATTATTGGTTACTGTAATAGGTCTATTTTCGTTATATAACTGTGCTACTACATTTTGACCTGTTTTCTTTACAATATTATAGCTTACCTCAGCAAGTGGTACTTCACTTACCGATGGGTTTTCATATAGGTTTAAAACTGCCACTGAAACAAAAGATGTTAATGAATCCGCATTATTAATTGCAGTAAACCTGATTCTTACATATTTAGCCAATTTTGGTTCGGCAAACGTTATTTTTTTTGCACTACCATTGTCCGCGAGATTGGTTGCCGTTGCAGCTATCGTCCAATTGGTTCCATCCATACTAGTCTCTACTACTAGAGCTCTTGCTTTTCCAGTTGGATATCCACCATAAGATGTTACCGCATTGGCAAAAGGAACATAATCTAATTCGGATACATACTTGGCCTCATCCAATTCCAACGTAACATAGGCAGGTATAAAGTCAGCACCAAGTGAAGATTCTTTACTATACCATGCGGTATTGATATTCCCATCCAATATATAATTCACGTTATTTTTTCCTCCGCTAGAAACACTTTGTACATGAATTTTAGCTCTTGGAATAAATCGATTGGTTAAGGAAGAAGCATTTGTCGTAAATGTATAATGCACAGGGGCGGTCGTTGTATAAACACCTGTTGCAATCATCCTAACATAAACCACAACATCTCCTTGGAAGAGTGGAGTTGCATCCGAAAATGCTTGCCATTCTCCTTTTGGATTCAATGACCATTCCATTTTATTTGTGGTTCCATTAAAGTGGTTTTCAAAATCATCAATTGATACAACACCTGAAGGGAAAACACCATTTTTAATATCTATTGTATAAATATTTTCTTCTGTTACAGGTAACCCCGTAATATGAATTTTAATATCATTTTCTGCTGTAATGCTTTCTATTTCTTCTTTCTTCAGTTGAACAAAATGTTCATAACAAGGTGTCCATGTATTGCCACCATCTAAACTATAAGTCCAACTCACTTGGGCACTTTGTAACTGTTTGGATAAAACAATTTTTCCCGCATTTGCCCCATCAAATGAGAAAGTAGCAATTCGATTATCGACAACACCTAAAATGGCATTGGCGATAACAGGAACCTCTTTATGATAGATGGTATTACTACTAGTTGCTTTGGTAGCCTTTCTTAACGTTTCATCTTGTAATGTCATCAATTTACTACGGTATGCAGGTGTTGTAATCTTAGAAGCAATTCTCCTTGTCAAATCATACATTGGTAAAGGATAATACGTATAAGTATCCGCAATTTCTTTTGCTAGTCCATATAATTGTTCTTCTGTTTTTGTACTATCTGTAATATATAAATCAACTAAGCCAATCCATGCATCTAAATTGATGATTTCTTCATTTAAAGCATCACGGTAAATTTGTGCTAATTTTTGTCTATCATTTTTATAAACATTTTCTAATAATAAAATTAGTTCTGCTTTTTCATATTTGTCGTATTCATTTTGAGCATCTTGTGAAAGTAATAAATAAGAACCCGGCTTAATCGTACCATTATTTGTTGCATATTTACTTCCCCATCCGTTGATACCACCACCAGTTGTATTTGCCCATCCTGTTGTAACAGCACTATTCGCTAGTTGCCAAGCATATTTTCCACCACCATAGTTATATAAATATACATAAGCAGCATGCCCTGGTTGTCCTACGACACGGGCTGGATATCCCCAAACACCATATAAATTGGCAGCCGTTTTGGATAATCCTCCACATACAGCACCTTCTTCAAAGACAATCCATAATTTTGGCTTACCTGCTTGGTAAGTAATGTTGTATTTGGATAAATTGTATTTTTGATCCCATTTATCATAATTTTCTTTCGAATAATATTGGGGTCTATAGTAACCGTAATTTAACGTATAATTGATATATTTATAAGGATTAAAACGATCTGCAGTTGTCTGAAATTTACAAGAATAATCTCGTAACCATAATATCTCTTCATCATCGATATTCGTTATCATAACGCCACGCATTTCATCTATGGTATAGCTTTCAAACATTGCATTAGAAGCCAACTGTTTATTTAAATGCATTTGTTTATAAATATTATAACGAGCAACGGCATTAGATAACTGATTTCCACCAATCCAAAGTCCTACGTTGGTTGAATGGGTTAAAGATAGCGATAACATCATCCTTAAATATAAATCTTTATATTTTGTTCCATATTCTGTTACATTTTCATTGGATAAATCTGTTTTATATGTATGATATAAATCACTGAGTACTTGTAAAGCTCTCAAATATGTTCCATTTGGTTTTCCGCCGATTGTCCAAAGACGAAGTGCCTCTTCATTATTTAAAAACCATTCTAAGGTTTCTTTATTTTTAGGATTTTCTTCTAAAAAAACACGCAGTTGATATTGCCCAACTCTATAAATAAAGTTTCTTTGTAATAATAAGAGTTTTAAATCATCGCTGATGGCACCAGAAGTATAACGAGATTTAATGATTGTATCAAACTCTTCTACAGTTGTCATGACAGAATCACTATAACCCTCTTTGACTAATTTGGCATCTCCCCATACGGCATGATCATTCGCATTGGAACCATTATCGTGTGCATATAGTCTAATATAATTTGCATCGCGAATATCTATTTTCGCATATATGGCACTATTCGCACTTTTAAGGGCAACTGGGTTTTCTTCTGTACGTAAATCCCATGTTTTACCATCTTTGGATGTATAAATGTAAAATTTAACACCATTTCCATTGTTTCCTGAAGTCCCATTTACACCATAATAAACAGTAAAGTATGCATAATCTTTATACTGACTAATGTCATATTCCATGGTTGAGGTAGCATGTGCCCAAATTCCTTTTTTGACATTCACTGATGTTCCTTCAATATTCATGACAAAAGCTGCATTGTCTTGTGTTTTATCAAGAGCAACATTTCCCCAACCTACCTGTGCTTTGCTGTAAGGAATATCAGATAAATAAAGAACTTGACCTTCCTCATTATTAGAATAAATAAGAACCTTATCTAATGTTTGGGCAGAACTATATTCTGGACAAACTGAAAAAATTACTGCAAGCAATAATGCTACACAGCTATTCAAAATATTATTTTTTAATTGAAAAAATTTAGTCATACAATTCCCTCCAATTAATTACACTTTTATTATACTAAAAAAGTATTTTTTAGAGTATCAAAAACAACTATTTTGCGAAAATTTTGACGAAATTTGACAGATTATTTTGTTGAAAAAAAGATTTCTAAGTGAAATCTTTAGTCAATTACAATCAATTCATATTCTTTTGTTCCTACGCCAAGTTTTTCGGCACAATCAATCGTATGTGTCCCATTTCTAGATTCAATTCGTTCAATCAAATGATCTTTTCCAAGGTCGTTTGATTGATACACCAAATCAATACAAGCTTGATCTAAAGCAACTGGATCTAATGAGGATAAAATACCAATGTCTTGCATGCATGGGTCTTCTGCTTTACTACAGCAATCACAATCAACAGACATATTACACATGACATTGATATAAGCAATATTTCCTTTGAAATAATCAATAATGGATTTGGAAGCATCCGCCATTGATTCTAGAAATTGGTCATGGTCAGATGTCCATATCTTTTCAACATCTCCAGCTCCATGAATATAAGCTTTTCCATATGATGAAGCACAACCAATCGATAGTTGTTTTAAGGCTCCGCCATAGCCACCCATCGGATGTCCTTTAAAATGAGATAATACCAACATAGAATCATAATTTTGGATATTTTTTCCTACATAATTTTTTTGAATCACTTTGCCATTTGGAATATCAAGCTCTAGATCTGGTCCAGCAGCGTCCATAATATCTACATCAAAATAGGCATTCCAACCATGATTTTCCATTAGTTTTTGATGTTTTTCAGTCGTATTGCGTTCCCCATCATAAGCAGTATTACACTCTACTACAGTTCCATTTACATAGGAAATCATTGGCCTCATAAATTCTGGATGTAGATAATTTTGATTGCCCTCTTCTCCAGAATGCACTTTAACAGCTACTTTCTTAGGAAGTTCAACTCCTAATTTTTGATACATCTCTACTACTTTTTCTGGTGTAATTGTTTTTGTAAAATATACTTTTGCTTTTTCCATTATATCTATCCTTTCTTTCTCTTCATTATTACTATAATATACAATTTAATTTGTTACAATCTTATCCTTAATTGTAAATACAAAATTTTTATTTAAATATGCTGCAGTTTTCTTTGGAATCGTGATACATTTTTTCCATTCCATTATGATATCTAAATCTAAAGTACCATCCACTATATAAGTAACAATAAGTTCATTTGGATTGATTTTTATGTCCTATTTTTTATTTTTTGAAATTCTAAATTTAATGTATCTTGAATACTGGAGTTTATTGTTCTATGATAAGTAACATCTAATTTATCTGCCAAAACAAAGGCTAATCCAATGGAAGATTTGATATTTTCTCCTTTTGAATGGTCGTAAATTGCATCTTCTAAAAGAAGGAATTCTTGTTCTGTTATATCCGTTTCCTTTAAAAAAGAACGAAATATTTCACTACTTTTTAATGCATGGTCTATCAGGTCCACTTTCACTTAATCCAATATCATGTAATAAAGCAACACACATACCAAGTGTAATGATTCTATCTGATTCATGTAATTGTGTTAATCTCTGCTTTACATACATAGATACTCTTTTTGCATGACCAATTCCGTGTTCCCAATCCCATTTTCCATTGGTTATATATCTTGTATTGTCAATTGTATCCATTATTTTTAAATAATTTTGATTGTTTAATATTATTTCATATATATATTTTCCTCTTACTATTTCAAAATTTCCGTGGCCTTCGCATTTAAATCCAAATCCGCTCTTCTACCTAGTTTATAGGCAAAATAGCCAGCCGCACCTATCATAGCTGCATTATCAGTACAATATTTCATTTGTGGTACTGTTAATTCAATATTGTTTTCCAAACATAGTTCTTGAAACCGATTGCGCAATATTTTATTGGCAGATACGCCACCTGCAATCAGCAAATGTTTTACTTGGTATTCTTTCACAGCACGCATTGTTTTTTTGGTTAAGACTTCAATGGCACGATTTTGGAATGAGGTTGCTAAATCGGCAGTACGAATTTCATTTCCTCTTTGCTCTTCATTATGCACTAAATTAATCACTGCACTCTTTAAACCACTGAAACTAAAATTGTAACTATTATCATCTAATGGTATTGGTAAATGATAGGTATCTTTGCCTTCTAAGGAAAGTTTATCTATCATAGGTCCCCCAGGATAAGGTAATCCTAAAACACGTGCTACTTTATCGTAGGCTTCTCCAACCGCATCATCCAATGTTCCACCAATTTTCTCGAAAGAATAATCTTCTTTCATATAAATTAACTCTGTATGACCGCCACTTACAACAAGTGCGATTAAAGGAAATTCCATTGGTTTCACTAAATTATTCGCGTATATATGCCCTGCAATATGATGAACAGGAACAAGTGGTTTATTGTAAATATAGGCTAATGTTTTAGCAGCCTGTACACCAATCAACAAAGAGCCAATCAGTCCTGGTCCATACGTAACCGCAATCGCATCCATATCTTCCATTGCCATTTCTGCCTTATTGAAAACTTCTTCTAACACCATTGTAATATTTTCAATATGATGACGGCTAGCAATCTCAGGAACAACACCACCATATAAAGCATGTATGTCCATCTGTGATAACACAACTGTAGCGATTTCAACACTTCCATTTTTAATAATAGATGCACTTGTTTCATCACAGCTAGATTCAATCGCAAATATATAAGTATCTTTCATTTTTTCACCACTTTCACCATTAAGGAACCATCGTTACCTTGATAATATTTCTCTCTTTTGGCAACCACTTGATAGCCTAGTTTTTGGTATAACGAAATTGCGGGTTTGTTATTACATTCTACTTCTAACGAAATATTGCGCACCCTTTTTTCTTCCGCAATCTGTTCTAAGGATAGAAGCAAAGCTGTCCCAATTCCTTGATTTCTGTATGCTGCATCTACTAAAATATAATTGAGTTCTATTCTATCATATATTAAACTATAAGATAGAATTCCCTTTAAGCAATTATCTTCATATTTTAAATAATGAACAAATGGATCATTTTCCACTACACTTCCAAAATCTTTGTAAATGATTGTTTTTATGTATTCTATTTCAGAACTACTAACAACTTGAATCACGTTTTTCTTCTGCCTCTGTTTTCTTTAAATAATTTGGATTCAAACTGTGTGGATTGCAAGGTAAATCATTTTTATGTTTTTCTATGATTTGTGGAATATTATATTTAGGAATCATTGTTTCAAATTCAAAGGAATCATCACTAATCATTACGGCATCCTGATCGATTTGTGAAAGAACAAAATCTAATGCTGTATAGGTATCTTCCATAACGACATTTAAGTTTTTATCATATATTCCAGCATATACATAGCCACGTTTTGCATCAATCATGGATAATTTATTTTTTTCATCTATATCAGTTGAAGCCATTAATTCTAATTCAGAAATAGGAATAATCTCCTTTTTTAATGCCCATGCGATTGTCTTTGCGACTGCAACACCAATACGTACTCCAGTAAAAGAGCCAGGACCATTTACTACATATATTCTATTGATATCAGCTAATGATAAATCCACATTCTCAAATGCTCTTTTAATTGCTGGTAAAAGTTTTTCTGATAATTGATTATTATTTTCCTCAATTGAAAAATAAAGTTCATCTGTATCTTTGTAAATACCAACTATCATATTATGAGATGCGGTATCTAAAAAAAGAGAAATCATAATACCGCCTCACATAAATCTTCATATTGTTTTCCGTATGGAGTTAGTATTAAGACTCTCTTATTTTCATCAACAATCTTAAATTTAATATGCAATCTTTCTTTTGGCAAAATATCCCTTATCGTATCTGCCCATTCAATTACAACAACTCCACCTTTGGTAAAGTATTCTTCAATGCCGATACCATCTGTATTCCCATCTAAGCGGTAAACATCCATATGGTATAATGGTAATTCCCCATCATATTCTTTAATAATGGTAAATGTGGGTGAAGTAATACTCTCATTTATTCCTAAAGCATTGGCGATTCCTTTTGTAAAAATTGTTTTTCCACTACCCAATTCACCATCTAAACAAATAATCATATTTGGAAATTTTTCAGATTCAAAATTTTGTGCTAATTCAATTGTTTCTAATTCGCTACGTGTTGTCACTTTATATTCCATTTATTATCACCTAATGTTATTATAGCAAAAAAAAAGAAAAGAACACAAGATTATAATGTACATTTCTTATTTTTATTATTCTATTTACTTTTTCTTACATCTTCATCTACAGTATAATCATGAAATGGAACAACTATCTCTTTTTCGCCATTCTCTGTAATTATAATTTTTGGTTCTCCAATTCTAAATCCTAATGTCGTTGAAGCGGTACTTTTTATTGCAACAAGTGTTTCTTTGATATCATTCTCTGGCGCAATTTTTATCCTAAACACTTTCTCTTCTTCCATTTTTTCCACCTGAAATAATTATAACATAAATTGTTTTTAAACACAAAAAAATTGGCAACTTCCTATTTTCGCTTACACTATCGTCGGCGTTAAAGAGCTTAACTTCTGTGTTCGGGATGGGAACAGGTGTATCCTCTTTGCTATCGTTACCAATTTAAATATTTAGAGAAATAATTCTCTGAAAACATGATAATGTGTAATCTATAATCAAATTATTATTTAGAAAATAATTAATAGGATTAAATCTTCGTTCTATTAGTACTAGTCAGCTCAACATGTCGCCATGCTTCCACCTCTAGCCTATCAACCTAGTAGTCTTCTAGGGAACTTATTTCATAAAGAAGGGAAAACTCATCTTGAAGTTGGCTTCCCGCTTAGATGCTTTCAGCGGTTATCCATTCCATACATAGCTACT
>CAMUMB010000040.1 GCA_947089915.1 uncultured Caryophanales bacterium
TAGTTATAATTCTATTTTTTAGGTGTTAAATCTCCACACTTATTCTACACTAACAAAAGTTCCCATATAATATTTCTTTTTGCCTCTACGTACTAAAATTATTTTTCCATCTTTCGCAATATTCCTATTTATCACTAAATTCTCATCCATTGCCTTTTCTCCATTAATAGAAATAGATCCAGCTTGAATTAATTCTCTTGCTTCTCTTTTACTAGAAGCAATACCATTTTGCACCAAGAAATCTGAAAGAGTTAATTCTTCTTTAATTTCAAAATGTGGTACATCCTTAAATGCCTGTTCCATTTCTTCCATAGATAAATTGGCGACATCACCACTAAATAATGCCTCACTAATTTGAACTGCTTTTTGATATTCTTCCTTTCCATGTAAGAATGTAATAATCTCTTCCGCAAGTGCTTTTTGCGCAAGTCGAGCTTCTGGTTTCTGCTTATGTTGTGCCTCAATAGACTCAATTTCTTCTCGTGTCAAGAAAGTTAATTTTTTCAAGTAATCAATGACACAATTATCGTCTGTATTGATTAAATATTGATATAATTCATAACTAGATGTTTTATTTTTATCTAGCCATAAAGCATTGCCTTCTGTCTTACCAAATTTCACACCATTTGCATCTAAGACAAGTGGCATTGTCATACCAAATAATTCCACGTTGTTCTTTTTGCGTGCTAATTCGATACCAGTGGTAATGTTGCCCCATTGATCCGATCCAGCCACTTGTAAAGTAACACCTTTGGTCTCATTTAAGTGAACAAAATCCATTCCTTGTAATAGCGTATAAGCGAATTCACAAAAGGTAATTCCAGATTCTAATCTTCTACTGATAATATCTTTATCCAACATATAGTTTACGTTAATATATTTTCCATAATCTCTTAAAAAGTCTAAAATCGTAATGTCTTTGGTCCAATCGTAGTTATTGACCACTTCAAATCCAAATATTTTTTCGGCTTGACGCGTGAGTCCTTCTACATTTTTTAAAACTTCTTCTTTTGTAATCATTTGACGTTCTTTAGATGGTTTGGGATCTCCAATGAGACCTGTTGCTCCTCCCACTAAAAGAATCGGTTTATGACCATGTTTGGCAAGTCTTGTTGCAATTAAAAATGAGGAAAAGTGTCCAATATGCATAGAATCTGCAGTTGGATCTGTTCCAATATAAAAAGCTAGCTTTTCCTCATTTAATTTTTTTTCTAATTCAGGGGAACTAATATCCTTAATTAAACCTCTCCATTTTAATTCTTCAAATAATTTCATTTTAAATCTCCTTTCATAATGGTATGTCCATTTTCAGTTCCAACTCTGGATATTCCTTTTTCTACTATTGTAAGCATATCTTTTGTATTAGTGCCATTTACTTTCACTTCTAGAACCTCTCCCTTATGCTCTAAAATTGTAGTTATCGCAGATAATTCCTCATTATAATCATTGATTACTTCAATATAGTTCACAAATGTCTCATTACAAATACGAACGACTTTAATAAGTTCATCCTCTGTAAGTTTTGATACATCTACCATTATTTTTAAAGTTCTTCCATCAATTGAGTCCCTTATTTCTTCTATTTCTTCTTGCAAATCCTCGTAATTATCATTTTTCACCATAGCTACATTTAAAACCATCCCGACTTCTGTTGCACCATTTTGAATAGCTTCGATTGCTGCATATGACTTAACAGCCGTTGTTTCAAATCCATATGGATAGTCAATTACGGTTGCAACTTCAACGGTTGTGTTTTTTAAAAGTGAACTTGCAAGTGTAACATAATAAGGAGTTACACAAACAGCTACATAGTGATTCTCTTTTGCCACATCACATAAAGTCTCTATGTCTCTCATTGTTGCATCCTTATTTAAATTAGTTAATTCCATATACTGATTCATAATATTCCTCCTATCAAAAAAATCACTATAAATATAAGGGCGGAATATCCGCGGTACCACCTTATTTCATAATGACTTATGCTCTCTTTCTTTTAACGCAAGATTACGGTTTCATTCAAAATTTGTATTTCTTTATAAAATTTTGATTCATTTACACCACCATGAACTCTCTTATTACCCATTTTATAAATACTTATAATTTATCGATATGAAATAATACATTTATTATAGTATATTATATGATAAAATGCAAGCAAAATGTAGTTGCACTATTTGTCTATGCTTGATACAATAGATTTGCGGGTTATTTAACTGTTTGAGTACTTGCCATCTTCCAATCTTTTGGATAGGAAGGAAGCCTGATTTTTATGAAGAGAAGAGAAAATTTTCTATTTGTAATTATCGTTTTATTAATAGTTTCTATCATGATTCTTGCAATAAAAAAGTAGTACTCAAATCTTCGTATAAGATTTAAGTACTTCACCAATTTTTCGGTAAGTACTCAACATGCAAAAGTTAAGTATACCCGTTTTTATTTTATGCAAGTTCCCTTGACACATTCATCTTACCATAACAGTTTGGCTTTGTCAATTTGAAATTGCCTTATTTGTATATGCTATTTTTCATCATGAATCTGATCAATAATATTTTCTATTTTTTTTCCATAATCAATGGATTCATCATATACAAAAGTTAATTCTGGAATATGCCTTACCTCAACACGATCGGCCAAGGTTTTACGAATAAAACCAGATGCATTATTCAATGCCTTTATCGTTTCTTCCTTTTTTTCTTGTTCTAGTACGGTTACATATACCTTTGCAAAACTTAAATCATTTGTAACTTTACAATCTGTTACCGTTACAAAATGAATATCATTATCTTTGATTTCATTGGCTAAAATATAACTAATTTCTTTTACAAAATTACTTGCAATTCTATCCGTTTTAACACTCATTAGAATCCCTCTTTTCTATACCCAATATATCATAATTGCATCAAAAAAGAAAGTTTTACCTTTCTTTTTCAACCATTTCATAGGCTTCAATCACATCGCCCACTTTAATATCATTAAAGTTTTCTATTGTGATACCACATTCAAGACCTTTTTTCACTTCTTTTACAGAGTCTTTTTCACGTTGAATAGAGTTGATATTACCATCATAAATGACAATACCTTCACGGATAATACGTGCTTTTGCATCCCTTGTAATTAATCCATCTGTTATATAAGAACCTGCAATAACACCTACTTTAGAGAACTTAAAGAGTTGTCTTACTTCGGCTTCACCAATTATTTTTTCCTCAAAAATTGGTTCTAGCATCCCCTTCATGGCAGATTCAATTTCTTCTACTGCTTTATAAATAATATTGTAAAGACGAATTTCTACACCATTTTCTTTTGCATAATCGCGGATACTACTATCAGGTCTTACATTAAAACCAATAATAATTGCATTGGAAGCCTTCGCTAGTACAATATCACTTTCCGTAATAGAGCCGACACTACTACGAACTACTTTAACACGAACGTCTTCTACTTCAATTTTTTCTAGCGAATTTTTAACAGCTTCACTACTTCCATGGACATCCGCTTTGATGATGACATTCAATTCCCTTAAACCTTCTCCTATTTTAGAGAATAAATCATCTAAGCTAGTTACTTCCGTTTTTTGGTTATCTTTTAATTTTTGTACTTCTTTTCTTTGTTCTCCAATACTTCTTGCTTGTTTTTCATTTTCAAATGCCATAAATTTATCTCCGGCAACAGGTGTATCATTTAATCCAGTAATTTCAACAGGTGTAGAAGGGGTTGCCTCTGTGATTTCTTCTCCTTTATCATTACGAAGGGTACGTACTTTACCAAATGTAGTCCCAACTACAATAGGATCTCCCAAACGAAGCGTCCCATTCTGAATTAATAATGTTACAATTGGACCCACTTGTTTATCTAGTCTTGATTCAATCACAGAACCAATTGCATAACGAGCTGGGTTCGCCTTATAATTTTGCATTTCAGCAACTAATAAAATATTATCTAATAATTCTTTAATTCCTGTACCTTCTTTAGCAGAAATCTGACTATATAAGGTTTCTCCACCCCATGCATCTGGTGTAAGTCCATATTCTGTTAATTCGGTCATAATGCGTTCTGGATTTGCTCCTGGTTTATCAATTTTATTAATCGCAACCATGATAGGAACATTAGCAGCCTTGGCATGATCAATTGCCTCTTTCGTTTGTGGCATTACACCATCATCCGCAGCAACAATAATAATGACAATATCAGTAATACTAGCGCCACGTGCACGCATTTCTGTAAATGCAGCATGCCCTGGAGTATCAATAAATGTAATTGGTTCTCCATTCACTTGAATTTGGTAAGCACTAATTGCTTGGGTAATTCCTCCCGCTTCTCCTAATGCTACATTAGACTTACGAATGGTATCCAGTAATGTTGTTTTTCCATGATCAACATGTCCCATGATGGTTACAACAGGAGGCCTTTTTTGTAAATCCTCTTCACGATCAATTACTTCATATTCTTCAAAATTGGTAACATCTGCAGTTTCCTCTTTTTTTAATTCTTTGTTATAATCAAGTACCAATACTTCCGCATTTTCAAAGCTAATACTGTTATTGGCAGTTGCCATAATTCCCAATAAGAACAGTTTTTTGACGAGTTCTGGTACTGCAACATGTAAGCGGTCTGCTAATTCAGCAACCGTCATTCCCTCTTTATATAGTACAACACTTTCATTTTGTTCTGGTGCGTTTGACATCAATTTTTCTTTGTGTTTATACATTTCCTTTTTCTTAGATGCAAGTTCTTTTTTATGATTGTTTGGTTGTACTGCCTTTTTATTTAATTTTTGTTTCGATACGGTATGGTCCATATCAATTTTTTCAGAATCGGCAATCTCTACTGCCAAATCTTCTGCTAAGTCCTCTAAGTCTTCTTCTGACTCATTTCCAATTATATTATCAAGTTCTGTAATATCATATTCATCTAACATATCATCTTCTGATGATACATGAATATCTAGTTCCTTACACTTTTTTAAAATTTCTTCCACTTTTCTTCCTACATCTTCTGCATAATCTTTTACAGACATCATATAAATCACCTCTTTCTATATATTTAATATAATCTGCCGGTCATGTGTTTCGTACTTACGATAAGCAACTCCACATTCTTTCAATATTACTTCTGATACTTCGACAGATTCATCATGATCTGGTTTATCTAAGTAAATTACTTCTTTAATTCCTGCCTGCACAATTGCTTTTGCACATTCATTACATGGAAAATACGTCACATATAGTTTTGAATTTCTTAAATCTCCATGAAAGTTTAAAATGGCGTTTAATTCTGCATGACACATATAAGGATATTTTGTATCAACTAATTTACCTTCTTTTGCCCATGGAATTTTATCATCGGAAAATCCAGTAGGAGCACCATTATAACCAATGGATAATACTTTATTATTTTTATCTACAATACAAGCTCCTACTTGTCTTTTGGGATCTTTACTTCTTTCTTTAGATAATAAAGCAAGTCCCATAAAATATTGATCCCATGTGATATAATCTTTTCTTTTTTCTGGCATATAAACCTCCCAGCTTATTTTACAAGTGCTTTTAACTCTTCAAATACACTTTCCGGAACTTCCACTTCCAAATGACGGTTTAATACTTTATTTTGCCTAGCTTTTTCAAAAGTAGCAAGGTCTTTTTTTAAGTAAGCACCTCTTCCATTCGCTTTTCCAGTTGTATCCACAATCACGGTTCTTTCTGGTGTTCGGACAACGCGAATTAGTTCTTGTTTTGGTAATTTTTCTTTGGTTACGACACATGTCCGCATCGGTATTTTTCTTACTTTCATGCGCCACCTACTCTACAATATTGATACCCATTTCACGTGCTTGTTCATATGTTTTGACATCAATTTTATAATGGGTTAAGCGAGATGCTAATTTAACATTTAATCCTTTTTTACCAATTGCCAAAGACAAATTATCATCATTGACAACTGCTAGAGCTTCTTTCTTTTTCTCATCCATTATAAATACATGCATGTCTTTAGCTGGGCTTAAAGCATTCTCAATAAATTTAGAAGGTTCTTTATCATATGGAATTACATCAATTTTTTCACCATGTAATTCTTCTATAATACGGTTGATACGGGAACCTCTTTCTCCGATACAAGATCCAACTGGATCGACATTTGGATTTTCAGAGTATACGGCTACTTTAGTACGATTTCCTGGATCTCTCGCAACACTATATACAAGGATAATTCCTTCATTAATTTCTGGAATTTCTAATTCAAATAGACGTTTTACAAAACCATAATGTACGCGAGAAAGTAAAATAACAGGTCCCCTTGAGTTTGAATCCACTTTGGTAATATAAACCTTGATAGAAGAACTCATTTGTATGGTTTCTCCAGGAATCAACTCTGTTTTTGGTAAAATTCCTTGTGTTCTTCCTAAATCAACATAGTAATTACGAGCATCCTCCATTGTAACTGTTCCAACAACCATTTCTTCTTCTTTGTCGTTGAATTCATCAATAATAACGCTTTTTTCAGCTTCTCTAATTTTTTGAACTACTACTTGTTTCGCAGTTGCAGCAGCTACACGCCCAAAGTCAGCTGGTGTTACTTCTTCTTCAATGGTTTCGCCAAGTTGAATACCTGGAACAATTTTTTGTGCTTCTTCTAATGTAAGATGGATTCGCTCGTCATAAATGAATGGTAATACTTCTCCTCCATCGTCTTCTTCATCTTCCTCATTGATATCGGAAAAATCAATGTCTTCAAATTTTTTATATTTTTCTTCTTCTGCACGATCGACAACTGTCTTAAATGAGAATACTTTAATATCTCCCGTATCACGATTGATTTCTACTCTAACATTAGATAAAGAATTGTAATTCTTTTTATAAGCTGAAGTGAGTGCAAGTTCCATTGCTTCATAGATAATATCCTCAGAAATTCCCTTTTCTTTGCATAGTAATTCTACTGCTTTTTTAAATTCTTTTGAGTTCATTTTATTCACAACCTTTCTCTTTGGAACAAACGTCTAGTATGTAGTTTTCCGTAATTAAATCCTTTTCATCTAATAAAGGATTAATTAAATTCGTCACTGTTACACAATCATCCACGTCAACAATTCCATTTTTATCAATAATAATTCTTAAAAATTGGATATTACCTTCTTTTTCATAAACAACTTGATCTAATAGAAAATTGTTTTGTGTAATAATTGGTTCAATCAACTCTCTCACTTTTTTTTCTATCTCCATAACAACCTCCAAATTACTTGAAAGAGTGGGATTTCCCACTCTTCTTGCACTCAACTAATACCATTATATCATAGAATTTTATTTTTAACACAAAAATTTAGAAAAACTTACAATTTATTTTGCTTTTTATTCATTCGTCAATAGTCTATGTTTATTTGACATACATTCTATTTTATGATATTATGAATATAGGTGGAGGAAACTTCATACAATAAAAAATGGATACATTTGATTGTCGAAGAGTCAAATGCAATTCCCAAATTGAGATTTGGCACCTGACAAATCACAGATGTGATAAGCAGATGCCTTTTTGTTATTTAAACAGTAAGATGAATATTATTATGAATAACAAGGGGATTACGAAATACAAACATTTTTCATTCTGTCTCATAAGCACCGCCACCTTTCTATTTACAAAAGAAAAAGAA
Source organism: uncultured Caryophanales bacterium (assembly GCA_947089915.1). Classification (GTDB taxonomy): domain Bacteria; phylum Bacillota_I; class Bacilli_A; order RF39; family UBA660; genus UBA5026. The sequence goes on from CAMUMB010000040.1 coordinate 7,643, forward strand.
AGGGAAAAGCATCTGACATATTAAAACATTTAACAAGTAAGGAATGCATATCTATCCTATATTTTTTCATAAACTTTAAGAGAAATATGCTATACTGGTAATGGAGATGATTTCATGAAAAATAGTTACATCAAAACTGCAGGGATTGGTATGCTTGCAATCCTAGTTTATTTTATATTACCAATGTTAGAGGCAGTTCCTTTTCAACTATTCGGAATTGATACAGCAACATTACCTCTTTTACCAAAAATCATTTATATGATTGTTTATGAAACGGTTATATTAATTTTAATTTTACTCATCTTTTATCCGAAATTAAAAAGAGATTTTATGGATATGAAGAAAAATCATATGAATTATTATTCAAAATACTTCAAATACTGGTTACTAGGCATATTCATCATGATGGTAAGTAATTTACTCATTATGCAGTTTACGGATAATCAAGTCGCAAGTAATGAACAGGCAGTTCAAACATTATTTGATATTAGTCCTATTTATATCTTCTTTTCTGCCGTGATATTCGCACCCCTTGTAGAGGAACTAGTATTCCGTCAAGGCATTCGTAATATCATTCCGAATAAATTACTATTTATCATAGTATCGGGACTCGTTTTTGGAGGATTACACGTCATATCTTCTGATATGCAATCATTCACTGAACTGTTATATTTAATTCCTTACTGTGCACCCGGTATTATATTTGCTTATATTTTAGCAGAAACAGACAACATTTTTGTTTCGATTGGCTTACATTTTATGCACAATGGTCTTTTGATTGCTTTACAATTTTTTCTGTTATTCTTTTCTTAAAGACAATGTCTTTTTTTTTTGCTATAATGGGTATGGTGAGACTATGAAACATATGGAAAAAGAAAAACCAATTTTAGAAGATCCTACAGAGAAAAAACACAATACAAGAAAAATAATAATTTTTATCATAATTGGTATTGGAATTGTGATAAGTGGACTATTTCTTTATAGTAGGTATATCGGTACATCTGGCTTGGAAGTTAAGGAATACAAAATTACCAATTCCAATATACCGAAAAGTATGCATGGTCTTAAAATCGTTCATATATCAGATATTCATTATGGAAGAATTACATATGAAAAACAGTTAAAAAATTTGGTAAAAAAAATAAATTTAACAAAACCAGATCTGGTCATATTTTCAGGTGATCTCATTGATAAGGATACCAAAGTTACAGGCGAAATAGCAGATCAAATCAGTTCTATTTTAAAAGAGATAAAGGCAAGTATTGGTAAATATGCCATCAAAGGAAATCATGATTTTGCATTCACTCAATGGGATTTTATTTTAGAAAATAGTGGTTTTATCGATTTGAATGATACTTATGATAGCATATATAAAGAAAGTAATGATTATATTTTGTTAACTGGTATAAGTACGAATTTATATGGAGATAAAACATTAGATGAAAAATTAGCACCTACTAATCAATTTTTAGAAACTTTGACAGAAGAAATGATACAACCAAGTTACCGAATTTTGGTATTGCATGAGCCAGATTATGTTGATCAAATTGACATCAATGATTTTGATCTTGTACTTGCAGGTCATTCCCATAATGGGCAAGTAAGTTTTCCACTTATTGGACCAATTTGGTTGCCAAAGGGAGCTAAAACTTATTACAAACCGCATTACAAAATAGGAGAAACCGAACTTTTTATTTCTAGTGGCATTGGTGTTTCCACTGTTAATTTTAGATTATTTAATCGTCCATCATTCAATTTATATCGCTTAACTGCATATTAAAAAGCATCTTCAAATGCTTTTTTAGGTTCTATAATTGATCTAATTCTTTATCGATTTTTTTATCTTTTATTTTTATAACTATAACGACTAAAATAATGAAAATGATTGCAACAATACCAATTATTGTATAACTATTTTTCCATACAAATGAGGTTTTATTCTTTTCTTTTGGTCGTTCGTATACAACTCCACTTTTTTCTCTAACATCTACATTCAAGATATAAGTTTTTTTGAAAATAATAAAATTAATAATCCAATAAATATTGTTCTAAATAATGAATTACACCATCATGGTTGTGATCATCAGTGGTTGTTGCATCCGCTACTTCTTTTGCCTCTGATAATGCATTACTTAATGCGACTCCATGTCCACATTTTTCTAGCATTTCAACATCGTTTAATCCATCGCCAAAAGCAATAATGTCTTCATTTGAAATATTAAGATAATTTGCTAATCTTTTTACAGAGTCATTATTTTTCATAGAAATAGAAATATGTGTCACTTCTGCACAAGTATTTAGTATATAGTCCTTGTTATTTGTGATTTTTATAACTGGACTATTATTTACTATGTTATCTGTATATGTATAAATTGTATTTTTATCACATACATCTATAAAATAGCAATTTTCATTATAGTATTTAAAAACGCTTTCCACGATTTCTTTATCAATATTACTTTTGAATATAGGACTACTATCTATCGTATTGTATGTACAGACTCCTGTATCCGATATGATATAATTTGCAAATTCAGCACCATCTGTTACCGATATAGCAGAAGCATAGATTCTTCCTGTTGCAATGACAATAACATATCCATTATCTTTTAATTTTTTTAAGTACTCTTTCATAGTCTTGGATACGATACCCATATGATTCAAAATTGTTCCATCTAAATCTACTACAATCATTTTCACCATAAAATCATTCCTTACCAGTTTAGGTAGTATTTCACAGACAAATTAATTCTATAAAATTTAGATATGTGAAATATAAACTCTTCCATTCTATTACTAATAATATCATATAATAAGTTTTATAGACACAGTAAAATAAAACTCGAACCATAGGAGATTCGAGTTATCATTCAATCTGGTGGAGGATAAGGGAAACAAAGATAATCTTTTTAACAACTGTTATTCCTTACTTTTCCATATCTGATATTAAACCTTTTTTCCTCGTATAACCATTCTTTTTGAAATTTTTAAGGGAATTTCAAGGGAATAGGAGGAAATGAATGGAAGTAATAATAGGCAACGCCCCACGGGGTGAAAGCACTGCTTCACCCGTGGGCGGTTTATTACTTGATAGTAATCTCATAGTTACGACTAACTCTCTACTATTATATCAAGTAAAAGTAGTAGTGTGCAATAATTATGTTCAAGTTTATGAACTTGAAAACAATAGAATTCGCAAAGATAAATCATTAGAAAAAATTACGTACAATAAAAATGTAATAAGAAACATTGCCACACTTGATACTGACAATCTAAAAAAAGAAGACAATAATTCTTTAAAAACTATCGAAACAAAAAATATTATAAGAAGCAAGTTGGAATGCCAAAGGTTAGCAAAATGTAATGCAGATGATTGGAAAACGTTTATCACACTAACATTCGCCGAAAACATAATCAACATTGAACATGCAAATAAACGATTTCGATATTTTATAGATAAAATTCAAAGAAAATATAAAGAATTGAAGTATATATGTATCCCAGAATTTCAAAAACGTGGTGCTGTTCATTATCATTTACTTACCAACATTGATATTGAGAACAAAGAGCTCATCTACGCACAACAAGATAACAATAAATTTAAACATATAAAATACTGGACTGACGGTTTTACTAAAGTCGATCGAATAAATAATGATATTAAAAAAGTGGTTGGATATATTTCAAAATATATGACTAAAAACATAGATAATAGGCTATATAATAGGCATAGATACTTTTATTCAAGAAATTTAATTAAGCCCAAAGTCAGTTATTTGAATTTAGAAGAACAAGCACATAGAGATTTTATGACTAATTTATTACAACAAAAAAACTTGATATACACAAATGTATATCAAGACAGACTGTTGACAAATAGGTAAAAGAAATTACTTATTTGTCTTTTTTATGTAGAAATGGCAAATAAAGATAAATACCTAGTATATTTCTATTCTAAGCATAATGGTGTAAGGCAAATTTCTTTAGATTCATACACGCATAAAGGAGAGTCAACTCACGGTGGACTCTTTCTTTTGTTCTAAAGTATGTTTTTCTGAGACTTTCGAAAAAGTTGTGTAAATAGTAATTTATACCTTCCATTGGAACCAT
>CAMUMB010000041.1 GCA_947089915.1 uncultured Caryophanales bacterium
TAGTTATAAATCTATTTTTTAGGAGTTAAATCTCCCCACTTATTCTACACTAACATGATATTGTTGTACCTGGATAATAATGAGATAAAATTTGTTGATAGGAATACCCTTCTTTTGCCATACCGTCAGCACCATATTGGCTTAATCCCACTCCATGTCCCCATCCGCGTGTTGTAATAACAAGATTCCCATTTTCCATAGAGATATCAAAATCAGTAGAACGAAGCCCTAATATAGAGCGTAGATCAACTCCCTGATATATTTGATTTTGTATTCTAACCTCCGATACTCTTCCACTTTCATTTCGACTCAAAATCTCAATATCGCCATATTGTAAGTTCGTAACACCAAATAGGTTTAATAATTGATTCATATCCTTCGATACAGTGTTGTTATAAAATGTTGTATTATAGTCCCAATGAGAATCCACACTCTGTAGATAGGGAACCTCATAGCCCCAAACATTACGTGCTGCTTCAGTTTTCCCATTGCTTGTAGAATGATATACTGCATCGATATAATGACCCTGATACTGTAATGTTTTTCCTTCTGTACTTTGGCAGGCCTCTTTTACCTTATTCCAGTAAAAATCAAAAGAACTTCCCCATTCTGCTCGTAAACGACTTTCATCATAATAGACTTGCGTATCTACAGTATCTGTAAGATGTTTCCCTTCTTCTAACCTTTTCAGTGCATATGTACGCGCTAAAACAGCTTGCGCTTGTAAAGCAGAAGATGAAAAAGAAGCAGGCATTTCAGCTGCAACTACACTAGCGATATATTCTTCAAATTCAAGTACAACGGGAGCTCCATTTCGATAAATTGTAATAGGATTAGCAAAAACAGGTGTTTGAATCACCGATTCTGTTTCTACGGGGGCTGGAATTTCATTTGAAATGATTTCTTGAGTTGGTGTAGAAGAAACTTGCGAACTTTCAAAAGAAGATGGGATATTTGTAGTATCATCTACTGATATACTTTCTTCTATGGTAAATGTTTCCTCTGACACAATTGGTTCATTAGAAGAAATATCTTTGATAGAATCAAGAGAGGAAATATCACCTACCTGCTCCACAATAGCAGGCGAAGTAAAAGAGAATACATCTGATTTTTGTTGTATAGGAACTTCATTTAGCAAAAGAGAAGCAATCACAATCCCACTTGCGACTACCACTACTTTTTTTCCATGAAAAGCAATTTTATTTTTTTGAATCCAATTTTGAACTTGCTTTACAAATCCAACCTCTTTTAAATTGGAAAAGAATTCTTTGCTAAATTCATAATCATAGTTCATATAACAATATAATACTTCTTCTCCATTTTCTTCTTTAATTGCAAAGGATTCTAGCATAGTATCACCATTATTAATATGGAAATATTTTAAATATTTATGAATAATTCTTAATTTGGATTCACTAAAAAAGTAAAGTAGATTTATATCTCATACTTTACTTTCTATTTTGAACAAGTAATTTCTCCACTATCTAATACATTGCATTTATATCAATCTATCACGATATTGGAAAACAACACTGTTCCATCTTCATTCACTGTTATTTCTCCAGAGGATGGAACTTTACCCTGTACATCCAATGCTTTTATACCATTTGAGCACTCTACACCATTACATACAAAAGTGGTAGTTTTAAAATTAGTATCCATCATTAATTCCATCACATAGAAGTTTTGAACAACATTTTCCATAGCATAAAACGTATTTTTTGCTGCAGATATTTTCGCTTGTTCTATTTGTTCCAATGTATCACTAGAATTCAGTACATTTTTATCTTCATCATTGGATAAACTATCATCAGGTAATTCTTGTCCACTTTGATTTATCACATGATTAGTATTCTCTAAATTTTTTCCCTCATCCTTTTTTCCACAACCAGCAAATAAGCATAAAACTAGCATAATCATTAAAATTTTTCTCTTCATTTCAATTTTCTCCTAACTATATTTCATATAATATCATTTTTTGTCAAAAAAAGAAAGTCATCTTACTTTCTCTTTTTTAAGTGATGTAATTTCCACTATCTGATTACCCGCAATCACAGCGTCTATTACTTGATTTTCTAATTTATCTTTTATTATTTTATCTATTTTACGAGCACCATATTCAGAATAATTGGATAAATTACAAATTTCTTCCAATACAGATGATTTGACTTGAATATGAATCTTACGCTTGTTATATTTTTCTTTCAAATTTTTAATCTTACTATGAATGACCTCCATAATATTTTCTTTTGTTAGAGAGCGAAATACAATCACATTGTCTATTCGATTGACAAAAGCAACGCTAAAATTTTCTTTTAACTTACTTAACACAGTGTCATTCGTTGCTTCATGGAATCCTACATGGATATCTGTAAAGCCAATATTAGAAGTCATTAAAATAATGACATGATCGAAACGCACTACTTTTCCACTCGCATCTTTTATTTTTCCTTCTTCTAAAATTTGAAAAAATAAATTGATAATATTGGGATGGGCCTTTTCAATCTCATCTAAAATCAAAACAGAATAAGGTTTGTTACGAATTTCTTCTAATACATTGCGGTTATCATCATAGCCAACATACCCAGGAGGCGCCCCTATGATTTTACTAACAGAATGGGCTTCTGTATACTCACTCATATCAAGGCGAATTACATTTTGACGCCCCACCATACATTCTCCAAATAAGGTAGATAATTCTGTTTTTCCAACCCCACTTGGACCCATAAACATCATAGAATAGCACTCATGTTCATAAAATCCTAGTTTTATTTTTTTAGCAATAGAAATTAAGTCTTCTAATGCATGATCCTGTCCCACAATTTTTTGCTTTAACTCTCGTTCCAATGCCAAAATCGTTTTTTCATTGTCTTCTAATATTTCATAGACAGGAATCTTTGTTTTGAGATGTACTACTTCTGCAATGTCCTCTTTCGTAACAGGTTTACTATTTTTTTGATATAATTTTAATTCCAAATGGTTCATCTCATCTAAATATTGATTTTCTTCTTCTTTTAACTCTGAAGCGGTTTCAAAATCATGATGAATGACTGCATTGTTTTTTTCTAAAATCAATTCTTCTATTTTCTTTTTCAGTTGATTGTATTTTTTAATATCCTTATTCTCTTTTAAACTGACCTTCGCACATACTTCATCTAAAATATCAATAGAACGATCTGGTTCATTGCGGTCATAAATGTATTTGTTAGACAAATCGATTATTAAATCAATCATATCTTCACTAATTTGTACAAAATGATATTTTTCATAGATATCTTTTAGTTTCATTAAAATATCTTTCACAATTTCTCTAGATGGCGTATCCACTATAATTTTTTGGAATCTTCGTTCCAAAGCACCATCTTTTTCAATATATTTTTTGTATTCTGCAGTTGTGGTTGCTCCAATACATCTTAATTTATTACGCGCAAGTGCTGGCTTAAAAATATTAGAAGCATCAATCGCACCTTCTGCTCCCCCAGCACCTACTAATGTATGAATTTCATCAATAAATAAAATAATATCATCATTTTCTTCTATTTCTTTTAAAATTTTGCGCATACGTTCTTCAAATTCACCACGGTATTTGGTTCCAGCAACTGCAGATGCCATATCTAAACTAATAATTCGTTTGTTTTTCAGTTGCATTGGTACTTCTCCAGTTGCGATTAACCGGGACAACTCTTCCACAATGGCGGTTTTCCCAACACCTGCTTCTCCAATCAAAATAGGATTGTTTTTAGTTCTACGAGATAATACTTCTAAAACTCTTTTGATTTCATCATCCCTACCTATCACTGGATCTAATTCTCCATTTTGGGCTTTGGTAGTTAAGTCGATACCTAATTCTTCTAACAATAGTTTTTTATTCTTCTTATGTTTTTTTGGACTGGTAAAACGATATACAAATTCAGAATATAATTGATCCAAATCAATTTGCATTCCAAGCAGGATACGAATCGCAACTCCTTCTCCCTCTTCTAACATACTTGAAAACAAGTGTTCAATGGTAACCTCTCCATTGTTGTTTTCTTTACTATCGATAATGGCATTTTCTATGATACGTTTTAAAAGGGGTGTGCGCAAAAAATAGTTATTGGCTTCGCTACCAATTCCTACAATGGCAATAATCTCTTCTTTGAATTTTTCATAATCTAATCCATATTCTTTTAGTTTTTGCGAAACACTATTATCCTGTTTTAGAATAGCCAAAAGTAAATGTTCGCTTCCAACATAAGGATGTTTTAAGTCATACATTTCCTTTTTTGCCTTCACCAATACTTTTCTTGCTTCTTCTGTAAAATTCCCATACATAAGATACCATCTCCTCTATTTATTCTATGTATATCATGTTGCATTAGCCTACATTTTAAACAACAATTTATCTCTTTTTTGGATATTCTTAAAATATCATAGTAATTTCGAAGATTATGTCGTTTCTATACACGAAAATAATTTATTCTAAAAGGAAAATGGATTTTTGTATCGTATTCTTTTGGTAGAGATTATTTTATTGTTAGGTGTCCTCATGAAAGTGAGGTGATGTCTTATGATGTGGGCGTGCTATTATGTTAGAATTAGCATTCGTGTTGATTATAATATATTTACTAAAAATTCAAGACAAAAAATAACACCTATCAACTAGATGGTGTTATCAACACATTTGGCTAGCAATCGCCATAATTAGTAGAGATACACCTAACAGAACAAAATAAGATGTATCTCTTTTATTGTATGAAATTTCTTTCATCCATATACATAACATCATAAATGGATGAAAAGTGCAAGTTTTAACAAGATTTTATTTTAAATTTATTTACTTAATATTAGACATATAGTATAATATTAATAGGGATATTTAGTTGTTTAGGTACTATCCTCCTTACATTTTTATAAAACCATAGAAACAGAAGGAGGAATGCTTATGAAAAAACCAGAAAAAGAACTCTGCTTTATCATTAAGCTTCTCATCATTGTAATTATCATCTTGCTCATAAAAACAGTACCAACGATATAGTCGGTACATTTCCAAAATATTTGGGATAGTACCTAACACAGCAAGCTAAGTATTCCCTTTTTTATTGTATGAAATTTCTTTCATCTACATACATGATATCACAAATAGATGAAAAGTGCAAGTTTTTATTTTTTCTTTTTGTTTATCAAAAATTTCTTATAAATCTGATAAACCAACAAAAAATTAAGTAATAGTTCGATTCCAATGATAAAAGCTCCTGCAATGATATCCTTTTGAAGAATTAGAATTCCAAGCAACAATAAACCAACTAAAACTCTATCACAACTAACATAGAGAAAAACAAAATCGGATAACGAATACATTTACTGATTTTTTTTGTTATCTTCAATATACTCTATAATTCCTGATAATAATTCCCCTATTACTTCAAATAAAATCTCCATAACATCACCTAGTCTTTATGGAAAAAGATATCTTTCTTTAAATTTCGAAATATTCCTTTCATACCACCACTACGACCAATTGTAACAAAATAGATAATAGAACCTAATATCGTATAGAAAATCACTTTTATAGTGGCAAGCAAACGGCTAGACTCTGCAACTGGAATAAAAAGACCCACAATTTTTAGACTCATAAACATAATGAGTGTTGAAAGGATGATTTTACCAATTACAATCTTACTTTTAGAAAGTGAAATCCGATGCTTTTTCGCAAGTACATAAAGTAAAATGAAAATGGCGATTGCTTGTGCTCCAATTGTTGCGATACTTGGCCCATAATAAGCTTCTATTTTAAGAAAATAGCATACATGCATTACCGGAATATTGAGTACTGCCTTCAAGATAAAACTAAATAACAAAGTTCCAACTGCAAGGCGAGTATCATTAATCGTCTGTGTGATATTCAGTAATATCGTTAACAATACAAAGGTAATGGATTGAAAAATAAACAAGGAGAAAATAGAAGCACACATCATCTCTTCTCCATAAAAGATTGTCCAAACAGATCCTGATAGAAAACTAAGACCAAACACCATCGGTAAACAGAAAAATAACAACAATTGAACTGCATCTCTTACCTTTTCATTTACACCTACCATATCCTTTTCTACATAACTACTTGCGACACTTGGTACTAGACTCATACTAATTCCAAGGGAAATAGAAACTACAATCATATTCAGTTTCGTTCCCCAAGTGGTCAAAACACCAATGACACTTTCTGTAATACTAGCTTCATATCCTAGATTTGTGAGTGTATTTACAACAGTAAACGTATCCACCAAAGAAAAGGCTGATTTTAATAAATCAATCACGAGAAAAGGAAATGCATAAAAAATAATTTTTTTAAGAATCACATGGTTGGTAATCTTTGCTTCTTTTCTCGTACGAATAGCGTTAGAATGAAGGATTTCTTTATGCTTGTGCAGCTTCATCGCCAAATAGAAATAGGCGGCAATCGCACCAGCTGTCGCACCAAAAACGGCAATTCCAACAGCTGTATCAATCTTTGTATGAAATACCCTTACTGCAAATAAACTTCCGAGTATGATTACACCAACACGAACCAATTGTTCAATCACGTTTGCCTTACTTGGGCTATCCATCATTTGATGTCCTTGTAAATAACCTTTTGTAACACTTAAAATAGGCACAATTAAAAGTGATAAAGAAATCACACGAATGACCATTGTAACACTTGCTACACTATTTCCACCTGTTAAGTCACCCAAAATGATCTTCGCTAAGAAAGGCGCGGATAACATCATAAGTACAAAAAGAACAATCCCAAGTGTCATAATTAACGCAAGTCCAATTTTATAAACTCTTTCTTTACTATTGTAGTATTCCATTGTCTGATACTCACTGACCAATTTCGAAATGGCAATTGGAATTCCGCTTGTCGATAAACTTAAGAAAATGGCATAAATTGAATAAGCATAACTATATAATGCACCACCTTGACTTCCTATGATGGAATAAAAAGGAATTACATATAAAAGTCCTATAATTTTACAGATAATAATTCCTGCAGTTGCAATAAAAGCATTTCTTAAAAAACTACTTTTCTTCATACATCATAACCTCACTATTTCTGATATACAATCATTGCAGAAAAACAAAATATTTGCTCTTCTGAAAAAACGCTGACTGCTACTTGATACTTAATATCAATCACTTCCACTTCTTCTTCACTTAAAAATTCATTGATTGCAGTTTCTAAATCTTTTTCATGTCCTTCATCAAATAGTTTCACTTTCATCATATCACCAAAACAATGATATCAATTACACATGTCTAAATCTGTCCAATTTAGAAAAAAGAATATTCTTGATCTTTTGATAAAAATACTGAAAATCATCTGTATCTTTAAATAACAAATAGAAAATGCCATTTACAATTACGAAACTTACAATTGCTTTTAATAAAAACCATAATAGATTCCCATTTGGAATCCATCCAACAATAAAGTTGGTCAAAAAGGCAATAGTTAGAAATAAAGCCATAAATAATGCATACTTGATAAAATAACGTTTAGGATTTCTTCCAAAACCATAGTGATATACAATATAAGGATCTAACCAGGTTACTGTAAGTATTCGACTTACAATCGTACCTAAAACAACACCAGAAATTCCCATAAATTGTACAAAAATAATAGATATCACAATATTAATTACAATCATAACAAGCGGTCTATATTTGGCTTTCCAAAAAAGACCATAGGCATTCCTGAATGAAGTTGTTACCGACTGCATTCCCGTAATATAGAAGTTAAAAGATAATAAACATACCACGGAGAATGGCAATAGATATTCTTTTCCAATCCAAATTTCAATAAAAGGATTAAAGAGCACAATTAGGCAAGTTCCACAAAGTGCATATAACCAGAAATTTACCAAATTCAATTTATCATATACAGCAGCACTTCTTTTTCCACTTGTCGTTACGACTAAGTTACCAATGCTTGAAGTAATCGCATTAAATACCTGATTAAGAACCAAATTCAAAGAATTGATAATAAGTAAATAGTTAGAATAAATTCCTACCTCAACAAGTCCAATAAACTTAGAAATTACAATATTGTCAGTTCCACTTGTTACGACATTTCCAATTCGGTAAATGAGTAAAGCAGATACATTTTTGGTAATATCCTGTATATCTTCTTTGACCATTTTAGCTGTATTTTTATATTTTAAAAATGGATATAGTTGTACTGCTCTATAAGATATATATATGTTTTGAGTAATGACAATGACAATGCTAGATAATAAGAACAAAATATAGTTTTTTGTAAGTAACAATATAATAATTTGTAGAACAGAAAGAATCGTTGAAAATACAAAAATTATTTTAGAAGTAATATAGCCTTTTTGGTCTGATTCAATTAAGAATCTTTTGTAAACAAAGAAATAACTAGACGCCGAATGAATGACAAATAAAGCATAAATAAGTGTCAAATTAGGAATATCAGGCATATCCTTAATCATCAGCCCTAAAAAGGGAATTAAGGAAAAACCAATTGTTAAGACAATTACACCAATCACATTATAGACCTTCGCATAAAACTTCATGAGTGTATTAATCTTTTTTCCATCTCTTTCCGCTAATGGTTTATACAAACTATAAGGAATCGCTACTCCAATTCCTAAATCCGCTAGAGAAAGCATCGTAATGATATTGGAAAAAAGACCATTGACTCCTAAATATTCAGATCCCAACGTTTGAATAAAAACTGTTTTTACAATAAAATTAATAACAACAGTTAAAACCTGCGTTATGATAGATACTGTTGAATTACGAATTGAATTTTTTGTTCTAGAATCCCTCATGTCATCACGTATCCTTTACTATCCTTATTATACAAAAAAAAAGAACACTTGTAAATTAGTTCTCTTTCTCGATATTTTTTCTATTTAACATCTCTTCCAATTGATAGGTCTCATCACACAAGGTACAAAAGGTATCTAGCTTTTCTAAAAATAAATCATTGGCTTGTTGTAGAATTTGTACCTGTTCATTGGTGACTGCATCACCCATTTGATTTAACTCTCTTTCTTCTTGTTTGATAAATGTTTCAATTGGTAAGAGAATGTGATTGCTATAGTGATCTACAATATCTTTTCGCATGACATTTCCCCCTATTCATGTAAATTGAAAAACATACTGCATACTACTTTAATAAGCGGTCAAGCGATCTGTCCAGCGATTATAAAGACCTGCTGGAAAATTGATGACACTTCTTGGATTAATGGAATATTTTTGATTCAACTCATAGGTCCAATCCTTATAATCTTCTAAAAATCTCCCTGTCGCGACTGTAACATGTAAGTGTGGTCCTGTTGTACATTGATCATACCCACCTGCAGTTCCACCAGAATATCCAACGATTGTATTACGATCGACATTTTGCTGCGACCCTACATTGACAGAAGATAAATGGGCATAAACGGATGTATAAAACTGACCTTTAATATTATGCCATACAATAACCATGTTCCCTCCACATTTATATCTAACAACAGCTGCAACAACACCATTTCCAATGGAATATACTGGAGTCCCTACGCCAACACCGATATCAATTCCTTCATGCCAATTTCGACCTAATAAATCTCTTGGTCCCCACTCACTGGTAATATAACCTGCTTGTGTTGGACGATAAAATGCTGTCCCTGGTGGTACAATTTTACGACCGCAGGTTTCTACATCTTCATGAGGTTGACATCCCTTTGCTTCGTACATTGCAATTACTTCTTTTTGATAATCAATTAAATCCTCAATATCGACCGCAACTGCGTCTGTATTGACAATTTCTTGATCTAATAATTTCTTTTTTTCTTGAAGTTTTTGTCCTTGTACTGCCATTTCACTTTGTTTTTGCGTCAATTCTTGTTGTTTTTGTTGATTCTGTCTTATCATTTCATGGTATTGTTCAATCAAACGATCATTATAAGATGTTAGCTGTTCTGACACTGCCATACGGTAGATAAAATCAGTAAAGTCTTTTGCACCAAATGCATACTCTAAATAAGCAGATTCTCCATTAGAAACCTGAACAAAATTAATGATATCTTTCATTTCTTGATCTTTTTTCGCAATGTCTTCATTTAATAAGTCAATTTCCGTTTGTAAATTTGCCATATCTATATAAATTTGATCAATCAATTTTTCTAATCGAGCAATTTCTGCTTCTGTCTCCCTGATTTCTTGTTCTGTTTGTGCCCTTTTATTTTTATTCTCCTCTAATGCTTTTTGTTGTTCTTCTAATTCTTTTTTCCATTGACCTAGTGTTTTTCCTTTGGCAATTTCTGGAACACAAAAAGTAGTCATGAGCATAACAAATACACACATTATTTGAAAAAATTTCTTCATACAACACCTCACTACTCTTTTAATATTTTTCGCATTTCTTTATACTTGGGACAATAAGTTTCAACCGTATTCCAAAATTCACGAGAATGATTGAAATGAATTAAATGTGATAATTCATGAATAATGACATAAATAATCGCATCTCTCTCATAATGCAATAACTCAGAATTTAAAGTAATCGTTTTACTTTTTCGATTACACACGCCCCATCTTGTTTTCATTTTACGAATTCTTAACCTATAAAATGGTATATTTTCTTTGAATTTCTGATAACACATTTGATAATAGGTTTCAAATATCTCTTTCATCTGTTTTTGGTACCACTGATTTAATTGTTCCTCGCTTGATGTATAAATATGATGACCAGCGATTTCTACTTCATCAGTAGGCATCATAATTATATCATAACATTGCCCTAAATACGTAAACTTTTCCTGTTTCTCCTGTTTTTGTTGACATTTGGTAATCATTCTACGAATAGAGGACTCATTTTTACCTAAAAGGTCTAAAATTTGTTTCTTTGTTACAAAATAGTGTGTGGATACTTCTATCGTACTATTCTTGATTCGAATGTATGTGTTTTTGTTGTTTTTTCGAATGATTGCAACAGGATATTCAATTTCATCTATTTTATACTTCATATATCATCCTCTTATTCATTATATCATAAATCTTAAAAAATACATATATGGTAACAATTTGAGTTTCGGTTTTTTACGGAAATATTATATAAATTTATGGTCAATTTAAAA
>CAMUMB010000042.1 GCA_947089915.1 uncultured Caryophanales bacterium
TAAGGATTATAAGGTTCATTGTTCTATGGAGGGTCATATTAATCAAGGATTTGCCAGATACATCACTTCTTCCCCTTTTGGTTTTTCAAAACGTGGTTTAGAGAACAAACTAAAGCTTCTTGTCTATCATGCCAATGAACATGATTTAACGATTGAAGATTATTATAATTTAAAATATGGTACTGATTCATATAAAGAAATTAATATCAATATTAATAAATTAACTAATATTAAATATGATCAACGATTATCTTCTAATCATTCTTTAGAATATAAAATCGATGTTCCTATTCCTATATTTGATAGTTCTGTCCAAAATAATAAACTTAATGAGTTGCTTGCATTTAGGGATATTAAATATATTTAATTTAAAAAGGTATAGATATTGACTATCTGTTCCTCTTATCTTAAAATTAATTTAGTTATAATTCTATTTTTCAGGGGATAAATCTCCACACTTATTCTACACTAACAATCATGCAAAATTAGGATTTTGCAAATTAAAAATAGTGTGATATAATGTATACAGATGAGGGAAACTTCATAAAATAAAAAGGGAGTATTTAACTTCGCATGTTGAGTATCTACCTAATTAATTAGTGTAAGACACCTATTACGAATGTAATCGGTGTCTATTTCTTTATAATCAATACCAATAAGGTAATAATTAGCAAAGTGATAATAAGTAGAAGAACGGATATTAGCATATCTTTCTTTCTCATCATTATTACCTCCCTTCTATTCCTAAAAATAAAGGAAGGTAGACACCAACAGTTAAATATCCCATATACATTATATCATCAATAGTCTATAAAACAAATTAATTTTTAACCTATTTTTAAATATATTAAAGCAATGAAAATATTATAAAATCTTTATGCAATTACAAAAAGAATGACATAAATTTTTCTCTGATATAAACTTTTGACAATAATTATAAAATATGTTATTATGGATATGTCAAGGAAACTTGCATACAATAAAAAAGGAATACCTAGTTTTGATGAGTTAGGTACCATTCCAAAAAATAGTTCAAGTACCGACTTTTTATACAGTTGGTACTATTTTTATTAAAATGACTAAAATCACAATAATAAGGAGTATTATGATAGTACAAAGATATTCATCTTTCTTTCTCATAATTTCACCTCCTTCCACTTCTAAAAGTAAAGGAGAAAAGTACCCAAACTAACTAAATATCCCTGATTATATTATACTATTAGTGAAGCACAAAAACAAGTGAGCACACCAATTTTATAACTATTTTTACAGACAAAAAGATAGTACAATTTTACTATCTTTCTTCTTTGTCTATAAACCAAGAGCCTGATATATCACAACTACTACTAGATGGAGCAGGAGATGGCATATCCATTTTCACTAATACTGGTACTTTAAATGCTGATCCAAAAGCTACACAAGTTCCAGGTTGTAAAATACGTAAACGCTTAATGACTTCTTGCGTTACATTTGGCACCATTTCTTTTATATAGTCAACATCGGTTGGATGTAACATTTTGAATATTAGGAAATTACTACATTGAGATAATGAAGTCTCTGATAATTCTGATGGCCTTTGAGAAATAAGCCCTAGTAAAACTCCATACTTTCTTCCTTCTTTGGTAATTCGTTCAAAAATATTATATCCAAGTAAGAATTTATCATTATCATTCTGTACATAGCGATGCGCTTCTTCTAATATAATGTGAAATGGCATACTGGCACGTTTCACTGCACTCTTTGAAAAATCAAATAGTAGTTTTGAATAAATTTTCGTTAAATTTTTTGCAAAACGATCATCTACATAATTGATATCAAAATTGATAATTTGTGCTTTTTTCCCATCTTCTGCTGTCAATAATCTTTTAATGTAGCTTGTTCTATCAATATATTCAGGATAAGTAAAATAGGCACTATCATCACTTGCCACCAAAGCATGTAATCTTACCTTTAAAATATTGGCTTCATCATAAATCTTATCACTCTTTAAAACACCTTCCGAAAATGAACCACCCCGCTGCAGAGCAGACGGGGTATCACAAGGTATGTTATCTATAATTCGCTGCAAGCAGCGGGGAATTAAACCCTTAACAATAACAGTTCACTGAACTGTTATTGTTTCGATTAAAGCAAAATCAAATGCATCTTGTAAATCTTTTAAAGTATAAGGAAAACTTCCATCTGGTAAAGCAAGATCATAGTCATCTGTTAAATAAGTTTCCATGAAATCTACAATCATTTCCATTTCCCTTATTTTTCCACTGGAATCAATCATAATACATTGTTTTAAAGGTCTTGTATAACCTGGTTGAAAAATAGGGGTTTCTAAATTGAGTTCTTTGGTATTGTAATAAGATAAAACAGAGAAGATTTGGTCACGAATTTGAGCAGGTGCACGTCCGCTTGATAAAATATCCAAAATCGCTCTTGCAATAATATCATTTTTTATTTTCAATACCTCATCTTCTTTACGAGCAAATACAGTAACGAGTTTTAAAGCCTTTTCGATGAGTAACAATTGCGAATGTTTTTCGGCACCTAATAATAAAGCAATATCATCTACACCAAGTAGCCATAAAGGAATTCTAACCAATTCCTGACCTGATTTGATATCTGTTGTATAGGATTTAAAATGAATTTCTGGAACCACTTCATGAAGCTTACAAAAAGCCGTGTGATACTCTCCATAAGCATCAAAAATAAATAGGCTAGAACGATATGGAATTTTCTCCTTCTTGCTAAATAGGTTTTGAAGAATACGAGCAATGCTACAAGATTTTCCACTACCTGTTGACCCGAAAATCGCAAAATGTCTACTAAAGAAATCGTTGATATGAAATCCTATATTGACATCATCATAGATAGGACTTTTCCCAATATACAAATCCTCATCTTCTGCATAGTTGGAAAGTCCAATAATCATTTCTATTTTATCTTTTGGCACAAATGATATAGTTGCTTGGAAAGATGGCTTTTTAATGACACCAAAAATAAATTGATTATTTTTTAATTCCCCCAGTAGCATTACATAAGCAATTCCATCTTTCACATCGACAATTTCACCAATGACCTGTCTTCCATCATCCAAAATTACATGAAGATTCATGAGTTCCTTTGGTGCTTGTTCTAGATTGAGTTCTACTGATACCAAATTTTCTTCAATTCCAATAATACGTCCTAACATATATTTCCTCCTCAATTATTATCATTATACCTGTTTTTAGAATTGAAAAAAAGAGTTTTTTTAAATTAAACTCTTTCTTGTAAAAACATGTACATCAGGTAATGTATAAATGGTAATTGTTTCACTCTTTCCTACTTTAATAAATCCAAGTCCTAATATTACAATATCTTCATCTGCACCTACATGAATAGTATGGGAAATTAAAGTAGTTTCATTCTGTTTAAATGTTCTTTCTATTTTCAGCTGATTGGAAAAATAGAATGTTAAATTATTGTTTTCACAGTCAACTCTAGCGAAACGATCTATCCATATACTTTGTTTTGCTTTTACTTGATAAGTAATTGGTCTCACTTCTTTTTTCGGCAAAATTCTTTTTAAATCGGATACATCCACTTGTTCACAAATATTGCCTTCTTCTAAAATTCCTGGTGTATCTAGTAATATCAAATCTTCTTCCAGCGGAATTTCCATATTTCCTAAGGTAGTTGAAGAAAGCATACTTGTCGTAATCGTTTGGCTAAAATTAGAATAATGAGAAATGAAATGATTCATTAAAGTAGATTTCCCTGCATTGGTATAACCTACTAAATAAACAAATTTGCTTCTTTTAAACATTTGAATTGCTTCATATAAATCGTCTAATCCTCTATTTTTATTCGCACTAATTACAAATACATTTAAGGGATTTAGTCCTAATATATTGCTATATTGCTTTAATTTTTCATCTGAAACTGATAGTGGCAACAAATCTCTTTTGGTAAATACCAGTAGTAAATTATTAGAACAATGTTTGGCAATTTTCATGATATTTTGATTCATATGAAAAAGATCAACAATAAGAAGAGTTAAATCTCCAGTTTGCTTTATTTGTTCTAAATTCTCTATAAATTCTTTATTTTCTTTGGTAACTCTTTTATATTCATTATAGTTTTGAATACGAAAGCAACGTTCACATAATGCTTTATTTTTGACATCTTCTTTGATATAGCCTTCCTGTTTTGGATTGGTACTTTGTAAAGTTGCACCACAGCCACTACATTTATTCATAATATCTTCCTTTAAAGAACAAATCATGATTTTTGAGTTTTTTGATGACTCTTTTTTCTAACCAACGGTTTGGTTTGGTCCAAAAAGGGTCCCTTACACTGATTGGATTGACTAGAATAGTGGTAATGCCCACGCGATTTCCACCTACAATATCTGTCATAATCTGGTCTCCAATAATAGCAACCTCATTTTCCGCCAAATGATATTCTTTTAAGATACGATAAAAATGATTTGTTTGGGGCTTACGTGCATTTGCACAACAATCTACTTCTAGTTCTTCTTTAAATGGTTTTACTCGTTTTTTAAAACTATTGGAAAAAATAATCAATTGAAATCCCATTTCTTTTAGTTTCGAAAAAAGTTCCACTAGTTTTTCATCAGCGCCTTTGATATGATAAGGAGCTAAGGTGTTATCTAAATCAAATAGTAAACATTTAATACCTTTTTCTTTTAGCTTTGCATAATCAATTGTATATATACTTTTTTGATATACATCAGGAATATACTTTTCCATATAGTTCCTCCTACTTCTATTGTATCTATTTTAGCATATAACCCTAGTAATTTCAATTTAATTTTCTAAAAATTTCCATTATCGAACTATACTTTATTGAAGGCATCAAAATTTTATTTTTTCTATTTTTTCTAAACATTGTTGCCTTTGGAAAACAATTTCTTCATATAGTTCCCTATGTTCTAGATAGAATCTTTGAAATGTGTAAAAAGAGTCATCACATTTCAATCGAGCACGTTGATATAATTCCACTAATTTCTGAATATCTAATCGCGTAGAAGAAACAGATGGAATTCTTATTTTAGAATCCATCCAATCTTCCTTTAGATTTGTCATTATTTTCTCATTCGAAAGACATGGATATACAATATCATCATAAATGCAATAAAATGTATTCTTCATAGGGTCCATAATGTAAGATGAATCATTATTCTCCAAAAGAGTTGCTACATGATTATAGGTTATAGAACGGTTACCTATTGTACCCCTTATTTTTTCTACTAATGATTCAAGTCCACCTTTTTTAGTCTTATCAATTATCAGGGTTTCTTCTGCATCAGGGTAATTATAATCATCATTTGTGAACGGATAAAATTCCTGATTGTAAAATTCCATTTCAACATTATAGCAAGAGTAACCATTAACATTTAATAAATCTGTTAAAAAAGATGCTAAATTTCGACAAACACCATTTCCTTGCACAATAGATGTTGGACACAGAAAACAAGTTGAATCTGATTTACTCTCAACTAAAAACGAATGATCAATAGATAAAAATCCATTTTTTACCATGTAATAGTAAACTGCAAATATTTCCATTGGCTCTTTGGCATCTAGTCTGGTGAGTACATGCTTTTTGAGTTCATGTAACAAATCCTTGTATATCGCGTTTAGTTGTATATACTCTTCATATTTGTCACTTTGATGTATTGATGTAGCCAATTTATACCTATGATAAGCGAATCGATATGCTTGAACTATATAATATATATCTAAAATAGAGGCACACAACAAAACAGGATTTATAATCCCACCTAATGTAATAAACGCACTAATAATCATTTTGAATTCAGAAGATTTTTCTTTTTTTTGATTTAGTACTAATAACTGATATAAATCATCCAAATTATTCATGTAATCACCTCAAAATTTACATAGTTGTTATTATAGCATATATTCAATCATTTTTACACAAAATAAAAAGAGATTTTCTCTTTTCTAGGTAGTTATTCTATTTCACTTTTGGATATTCACATATGATATACTAGGTGATTTATATGCCAAATGGTCGCAATAATTGGTGGGGATGTCGCGGTAGGTGGTTTATCGGACTTTTTGTTTGTTCGATCCTTATCTTTTACCAACTCATTTTAACTTTCTTTATTATTACACGTTTTAATCTCTTTTTACTTTGTTTCTTTATCTTTTGTCTCTTATTTTTTATCTTTCGCATAATATGGTGATAACAAGAGTTCTGTTTTATATAACAAATCAACTTGTCTACTAATATGTCTACACAATTCGTATTCATGCTTATTAAATTCTATTTTATCTGGTAATGATATTAAAATAAAAAGTAATTTTCGCTCTTCTTCTAATAAGGGGTAACTCTTTTCATAATATCTTAAAATACTTTCAAAATCATAATCTAATCCATGTTTTTTGTATAATTTGTATAAATCAAAAATAGGTAGATCTACTTTGGCTTTATCCCAACTAATTAAATAAGAATTTCGATTGCGAATAAAGTGATCCAATTCTAAATGATTATGAAGAACAACAAAACGTTGTTTTCTTTTTGTTTTGACAAGTTCTAGCCAATTTTCTAATTCGTGACGACAATAATTGATTGCTGAAAATATTTTAGAAATATTGCGTGCCAATAAATACTCCGATGGACTCATATATACCTTACTTTCAATGACTGTAATGATATCAATATAATAACTATTTAAATATTCAATATTGTTTTCGATGTCTTCATATATTTTTTTATAGTCCGCTTCGTCTACTTCTTTATAATGTGTTGTTTTATTATGTAGCAAGATAACTAAATCTATCATATCTAGCATTTTCTGTTCTTCTGGCATATCAATAGATTCTTGATATTCTGTAATCATATAGTCATCTTCCATATTACTTAGAATTTTTGGGTAATAGGGAAAATTACGTGCATCCAAATAAGTAAAAATTTCATGATTATATTCTCTCGTTTTTGGCTTTAACACATATTTCCCCTGATTGGTTTCAACCACATTTGCCTTTCCCAATTTTTGATAACGGTATGGTTTTAAATCATATTTTTTTAAAATGTCATTTAACTCACGCATGTACAGTCGGAATGATGATTTTATCTCCTAAATGAATCTCTTTTAGATCATTATAAGATTCTATTTCCTCTTTTGTAACACTATATTTTTCTAAAATCGTTTCTAATGTATCTCCATCTCTTACGATATAAACTTTATAACTTTGATAAGTTTCTACGGTATCATCCATATGGTCAAATAAAGATCCTATCTTTTCTTCTGGTTCAATGCATCTTTCTACTTCTTTTGGCTCTTCTTGGAATGTTTGGATTGTTTCTTCTGACTCACTTTCTAGCTCACGGTCGAGTGAATCTACTGGTATTGGTTCTATTTCCTCAATTACCTTTTCTTCTCTTACCGGTTCTTCGATTACTTCTTCCACTACCTCTGGTACTAGTTTTTCTTCCAACCCATCTATCACAACTTCAATATTAACAGAAAGTACATTATCATTGATTATTTCATAATAAAAATCATTGATATCAATATTGGCTTTCTCTAATAGATATCTTTCATCCATACTGATATCAAATGGTAAATTGTATGAAAAAGCTTCTACATTGACACTAGTATCTGTAATTTTATATTCTCCACTTACTGTAAAATCACCACCGATGGAATTGCTTTCTGCAAGATGTAATGTATGTTCTAATGAAATACTTGTAATTTCTGATACATTGGTTTTAAAAATAATGTCTTTTTTAAAAGGAATTATTTTCTTCATTTCTATTTCCCCTTTCCTATTCACTTAAGTTTATGAAAAAAGAAATAGTTTATGACTATCTCTTATGTTCTATAAATAAATGTTTATAAACTTCTTTGTAGTTTTGAACGGGGATATAAGTAATATCCTTTTTGATTTCTTCTGGAATTTCATCTAAATCCTTTTTATTATGATCTGGAATAAAAATGGTATGGATGCCATTACGATGTGCCCCTATACTCTTTTCTTTGAGACCACCTATTTCTAGTACTTTTCCTCTTAACGTAATTTCTCCTGTCATTGCCGTTTTTCGATCTACTTTTTTACCAGTAAAGGCACTGATAATTGCGGTTGTTAGGGTAATTCCTGCACTTGGACCATCTTTTGGAATCGCTGCTTCTGGTACATTGATATGAATATCATTATCGATTAATTTTTGATACTCAATACCAAATGTTTTATAGTTCGATTTTACATAATTGAGAGCAATCATCGCACTTTCTTTCATGACATCTCCTAACGAACCTGTTAAAATTAGGTTCCCTTTTCCTTCAAAGTAATTGACTTCAATTGGTAAGGTATCCCCTCCAAATGAGGTATAAGCAAGTCCATTTACAACTCCTACTTCTCCTATTTTGATGTTAGAATCAGAATATTTTTCTTTTCCTAAATATTCTTTTACTTTTTTGGAATCGATGATATATTTATTTACAATAATTCGTTTGGTAACCATTGTCGTAATGATTTTACGCAAAATAGTTGCGATACACCGTTCTAGTTCGCGGACACCTGCTTCTTTGGTATAATTGCGAATGATTTTAATAATTGCATCCTCTTTGAATTCAATTCCTTTGGGATTGACACCATGTTCCTTACAAATTTTAGGAATCGCATATTTTAAGGCAATATCAATTTTTTCATATTCGGTATAACTAGATAGGTTTACGATTTCCAAACGATCTTTTAAAGCTTCTGGAATATCTTCAATATAGTTCGCAGTTGCGATAAACATGACTTTTGATAAATCATACTCTTCCTCAATGTAGTGATCACTAAAGAACTTGTTTTGTTCTGGGTCTAGAATTTCTAGTAAAACACTTGCGGGATCTCCTTTATAATTTTTGGTCATTTTATCAATTTCATCAATTAAGAAAACAGGATTACTACTTTTGGCTTTTTTCAGCGCTGAAATAATGCGTCCAGGGCTTGCTCCCACGTAGGTTCTTCTATGACCAATCAGTTCCGCTTCATCACTGATACCGCCAACTGAAATTTTCACAAATTTACGATTCATCGATTCTGCAATACTAAAGGCGAGGGATGTTTTTCCAACTCCAGGTGGTCCTACTAGACAAATGATAGGTCCTCTTAAACTATTCGTCATTTGTTTGACTGCTAGATATTCAATAATACGTGTTTTTACCTTTTCAAGTCCATTATGAGAAGTATCTAGTTTCTTACGGACATCTTCTAAATCATCATTATCAATCGTATAGGTATTCCATGGTAAACAAAGTAACCATTCTAGATAATCCCTTACCACGTTAATTTCTGGAGACATTGGGGAAAGAGATTCATATTTTTGTAATTCTGCATATAATTTATCTTTGATTTTGTCGGGTGCTTTTAGATTGTCAATTCTTGTTTTCAGCTCTCCGACTTCATCATCTTTGATCACTGCATCTCCAAGTTCCTCTTTGATTAATTTTAGTTTTTCACGAAGTAAATATTCTTTTTGACTATTATCTAATGTTTTTTTAACTTTTAAATCAATTTGATGTTCAATCTCGAACATCTCCTCTTCTTCATGAATATCGTTTAAAATCATTTCTAATCGTTCTTTGGGATTGGTACAACAAAGGTAAGTATTTGCTCTTTCTAATGAAATATTTAAGAATGGTACAATGATATCCGTCATTTTATTTAACGATTCTATATTTTGAATGGAAGATAGGATACTATTTCCAACATAAGGTACTTGTTTGGTATAGGTTTCGATTTCTTTATAAAGTTTATTCACGTATATTTTTTCTTCTTTTGCTTCCAATTCAGGTACTTCTATCTTAGAAATGATAGATTCTAGTGTTTCTTCTTTCTGATTGGCATTCATATATTCGATTATATTCGCACGGTATAAACCTTTCAGTAATACTCTGATTTTTCCATTTGGAAGTTCAATCTTATGACTGATTTTACATACAACACCAATTGTCGGTAATTCTTGTATTTGCGTCTTTTCTTCCAATGGATCTGTTTGTGTTACTAGTAATATTTTATTGTCGTGAAATAGTTCAGATGTATCTATGATATTTTTACTACCACTATTTTCAAATTCAAGACGAATGTCATTATTTGGAAGTAGAACAATGCCTCTTAATACAATTACTGGTAAATTCGTCTTCATGTAGATACACCTCCATGTGAAATTGGTTTCTATTATAGTACAAAAGCAAGCAATTGTCCATTCTTTTTTTATGAAATTTCGTTATATAAGAAAAGTTTAATTTTATCAAAAAATATCATCTAATGATAAGATGATAGTATGAAAAAATATTTACTTATTCATAGACGAATGATATAATATTGTTGGGTATATTTGATTTATGTCAGATGCTTTTCCCTTTCTTTTACTTTCGTAAATAGAAAGGTGGTGGATCCTTATGAAAAAGTCAGAAATTGGTCTTTATTTCATAATTCTACTATTATTTCTAGTAATTTTTATATTATTATGTAAATAATAAAAGGCATCTGCTTATCACATCTGTGATTCGTTAGATGCCAAACTCTTAATTGGGAATGCATTTGACTCACTACAATCAAATGTATCCATTTTTTATTGTATGAAGTTTCCTTCATCTGTATACATTATATCATGAATTTGGGGAATGTGCAAATTTATTTTGAAAGTAATTTACTATTTTATAGATTAATAGTATAATAGAAATAGGAATATTTAGTTAGTTTAGGTACTGTTCCCTTTTACTATATTTTTAGCGAAAGGGGGTGTTGTTTATGAGAATTAGAGAAAGATATCTTTACTTCATCATAATACTCCTTATTATTGTGATTCTAATCATGCTAATAAAAATGGTACCAACTGTTTAAAGTCGGTACTGTAACAAATTATGGAATAGTACCTAACTCGTCAAAACTAGGTATTCCTTTTTTATTTTATGAAGTTTCCCTCATTTGTATACATTGTATCATAAATTCGGGGAATGTGCAAATTATAATTTATTGGAAGATAGTGTTTCCAAAGTGGGGAGATTTATAAAAAAATCATTTAAAACAAATAAA
>CAMUMB010000043.1 GCA_947089915.1 uncultured Caryophanales bacterium
TAATATCTTTTTCATCTAATATGAACAGTTTTCCATAAAACTTTTCACACTACCTTTTCTGGATTGTATGTTTCATTTTCTGCGTAATAAACGGTCATACGAAATACATATAATAAGCATCTATCTTCTTTGAGTCCTTTTTTCTCACAGACCAATTGGTATAATACTTTTGGATTTTTTTGTCTTAAATCTTCTACGCATGTAATTCCAATCTGCTGTAAATCTTCTTTGATTGCCTTCCCAACGTTAGGGATAGTAGTTAAATCTCTTTTCATATGATTCGTACTAATTTTGTTCTTCTTTTTTTATCATAATCTTACTTGGTTTTTTTACATATGATTTTACAACAGCTCCACAATTCAGACAAATCTTATGATATAACTTTTGTGATTTGAATGTCCAAGTTTTGTTAGCAGGTCCAACAGCGCCATAACCCTCTTGTTTTCCTTCTACAAATTTGTCATTTCCACAATATGGACATTTTTCTTTTTTCATAGTAACCTCCTCATAAATTTCATATTTTATTATACCATAAACTTCAGAAATTGCTGTCTATTTTTGTAAGACCGTTTTTTGTGAATAAATAACATTCTTCTATTACTTCTTCTATGTATTTTCTATCATGGGAAACACTAATAATCGTTCCTTGAAAATTCTTAAGTACAGAACGAATCACGGGATTCGATAATGGACTTACATTCCTAGTCGGCTCATCTAATATTAATGCATCACATTCTTCAATTACCATTTTTGCAAAAAATAGTTTTGCCTTAGTTCCATTGCTTAAATCTGTTATTTTACCTGTCATTTCTTCCTGTGTAAATTTCATGTTTCCAAGTAATAATCTTGCCTTGGTAATTTCTTCTTTGTTGCCATTCTCCACCATAAAATCTAATACATATTCATAATTGGATAAGATGTCATCGTATTCTTGTGGCATGTATCCTATATGAATGTCAGTTCTATCTTTTAATTGTTGATAAATCTCTCTCATCAATGTCGTTTTCCCAACACCATTTTTTCCAATGATACATAGATGGGAATGTCCTATCACTTCTAAGTAAATATTTTGAGACAATACTTTATGATTTACGTTTAGTTCTTTTATATCTAATTTTAAAATGACTTTGTTTTTTGGAATTTGAACAACATCAAAGAAAAAATGAATACTTTCTTCTACATCTGGTACTTCTGTAAAATTGGTTTGTTCTAACTTTTTTTCTTGCGATTTTAAAGCATGCATTTTCTTTTTTAATACTTGTCCACCATGTGGATCTGCTCTTGTAATTGTATTTTGCTGATATTCTACCTTCTGCATAATTTCTCTTAACTTTTTTTGTTTTTTCTCAAACTCTCTTTGTTCTGATTTTGCGACTTGAGTTTGTTTTTCTAGTTTTCTTAGTCTTTGTTCTACATAAGTATCATAAGTTGTTTTAAGTAATGTATATCTACATTCTTGTTTCTTTTTGATTTGTTCTAAATGTAAGATTTTATTTGCAGTTTTGGATAATAGTGTTTCATCATGAGAAACATACAAAATAGGTTTACTCGTCATTTGAATAAATTTTTCTAACCATTCTAATGTTTCAATATCCAAATCGTTGGTTGGTTCATCTAAAAATAAAATATCATATTCTTCTATCAATAATTTCAAAATTCTAATCTTTACTTTTTCTCCGCCGGATAAAGTACTTATTGTTTGTCTTAAAATATCGTCCTCTAGTTGCAATTGCATCAGGTATTGATACAATAAACTGATTTTTTCATAGTAATTATTTTCATTTTGAAATAAAATTTCGTATACTTTTTTTTGTTGTATTTCTTCTTTTAGTGTTTGCTCTAAATAACCAATTGTGTTTCCTTTTGTATCTATTTTTCCAGTTATTTCTGCATAATCACAGAGTCCTAAAATGGATTTGAGTAAGGTAGATTTCCCGTTTCCTTCTTCTCCTATAATTGCCATTTTATCGTTTCTATTTAGTGTAAACGATAAGTTTTGTATAAAATATCTATCTTTTATTTTAATACTGAAATCTTTGATTTCAAACATATTATGCCTCCTTAATGGCATAATCCAAGTTTATGCCTTACTTATACATAATATTTCTCATGTTATCACCTCGTTCATTTACTTAAGATTTCATGCAAACGCAATTGGATTATTTTAAATCCATTTTTCCATTTCATTGGATAATTCAAATCTCATTTGTTCATATAATTTACTACCCATTTGCGAAGGTTTTAGCTTCACATTATGAACACCTTTTTCTTCTAGCCATTTTAGCAAATATCTCATAACCTCTGTTGCATAACCGTTTCTTCTTTTTTCTGGTATACAGTAAATATCTAATATATATCCATAGTATGGAGTTTTAAAAAAGCAAAAGGGAATATCTTCTTTGATTGTTGCTCCTCCAATTGCTATCATTTGATCGTTTTCATAAAGAATAAAATGACATAATTTATCTTCTTGATACAATGTTTGATATGTTTGGTTCATTTTTTCTTCAACGTCATCTTCTAATAATGTGTTTAGATTTAATTCTCGAAACATTTCTATTTTCATTTTTACAATCAATGGAATATTCTTTACACTTGCTCTTACCATTTGCATTTACAGGCCTCCTTTTAAATTAGAATTCTATATTAGATAGAATTCTACCTATTTTCTTTGTATAACTCATCTATTTTATCACTTAAATATTCATTCTCTTTTAATAAAATTACTTTTATTGGTTGATACAAAGTTAAATGCTCATAACTTGTTCTTTCATCGTAATATTCGATTTGTCTTTTGATCCATCTATCAAAGTCTTTAATATGTGAATTATCTCTTAATATAAATCTACCAAACCATTGTTGCTTAATTAATTGTCTTTCTTTTTCAGATAAAACCCTACTATTATCTGGAGATACCATGATAAATGGTATTTTTCTGTTTTTCAATTCTTGAAGAACAACGGGATGTTTTGAAACAAAAATAAAGTCATATCTTCCTATATTTGAGGTAATATAGTCAATGTATTCTTTTTCCCATCCATCATGTTTACTAAATTTAGTACTTTCACTATCTAATATCCTATAACCAAATTTTTCCTGATTTCTATACAGATATGTTTTTCCGCATCCAGGAAAAGCACTTACAATTATTGTTTTCAAAAACACTTCACATCCTTTTACTCTATATTACTTAGCATATTTCCATAATGAAATTCTATATGTATAGTCAATCTTACTTCCTTGAATTAAACCTTTATCTTCAAATTAACTTCTTGCCGCACCATCTACAGATAATACAACTCCTGTAATATAAGATGCAAGGTCACTTGCTAGAAAAAGAAAAGCGTTGGCGATATCTCTTGGCTCTCCGATTCTTCCAAGTGGTATGGTTTGAATGAGTGGTTGTATCATTTTCTCTGGTAATGCTGCTACCATATCGGTATTGGTAATGCCAGGTGCAACTGCATTGACTCTGATTTGAAATGGTGCTAACTCACGTGCTAAAGATTTTGTAAGTCCATTTACTGCAAATTTACTGGTTGGATATCCTACTCCTGAAGGTTGTCCATAAATGCTAACCATAGAAGAAGTGTTTAAAATAACTCCTCCTTTGTTTTCTTTCATATAAGGTACAATTATTTTTGTCATATTGAAAATTGCATTTACATTTAAATCCATAATATTTTGAAATTCTTCTGCAGTGGTGTCTTCTATCTTTTTATTGGCAGACATACCTGCATTATTGATCAGTATATCAATGTGTCCATATTTTTCTATGATTTCTTGAACCACCTGTTCAATATCTTCAATGTCATTCAAATTGGGATAGTATCCTGTTACTTCTAATCCTTCCTGTTTTAATGTATGAATTGCTTTTTCTACGGATTCCTCTTTCGAACCAAATAGAATTACTTCTGCCTTATTTTCTTTGAATACTCTTACGGTTTCTAATCCAATACCTCTTGTTCCCCCTGTAATAATGGCTACTTTATTTTCTAACATTTTTCTTTCTCCTTTTCTCTTGTGTTAATTGATAGCTAATGTCGATTAATGAAAAAAGTGTTTCATTTGGCATGCTACCATTTAGATGTATTGTAATCCAATGGTTTTTATTCATATGGTATCCTGGAAATATTGTTTTATAATCAATCATTTTTCCTATTTTATCTTTCTCCAGTTTTAAGTCAATAACTTCTATCCTATCATGTGATGAAGGTCCCAATTTATTTGCTTCTATTTTTAACAATACAGCATACCATTTATGACTATATTTATCTCTCCATACAGCATTGTTCCAATCGTCTTTCCATAAGTATTCTGAGGCATCCCCATACTGCTTTGCGATATAAGAAATGACATCTTGGGTTTGATTCGTATGTGATATTACAATGGCACTACATTTTTCTATGATTTCTGTGATTTTTGCTTCATATATTTCTTTTAATTGTGCGGAAAAAGCGCCAGTGGCATCCTTTACATCTACTAGAATATATTCTTCTTGTTCTTCTAAGTCAATTAGTTTGGCGCACTTTTTATGATTGGAAAGTTCTACTTGGATTTGAAATTGTTCATTCCATAGTATTTCCTGATAGAAATATTGGTTATTCTTTTTTTGAAATCCATATTGGAGTAATTGTTCTTCTTTTAAAGTACGATTTTCAAATGTACTTTTTAAATCACGCATTTATTTTTCTCTTTTCAAATAGTTCTTTTGAAACTCCGCATTTTGGACAGTTATAATTTTCTGGCAATTCATCTCCATAATAAACATAACCACAAATTGTACAAATCCAAGCAGTCTTTCCTGTTTCTGTTGTAACCTTCAATAACACATCCTTATGTTCTTGATAATATTGATAACTCATGGCTTCTATATCTTCATACATGTCTGCTTCAACTAATTTTCCAATAATAAGTGTATGGGTATCATTTTCAATTCGATCGACTATTTCACATATCATATAACCAATTGTATTATTGATGATTGGTAATCCTTCTATTTCTGTTGTTTTGATTTTCGCAAATTTATTAACATTGCGCATAGATTGCATTCCAAATGTTGTAATGATATCTGGATTTACACTTTTTCCTAATACAGAAAGTGCAAATGATGAATTTTCTTTTAACAATGTATTGGTATGATTAGAATGCATCACTGCTACACTAATAAGAGGATTATCTCCTGCACTAATTTGTGCAACGGCATCTACAATACATCCTCCGCCTTTGGTAGTTAATACATACATTCCTTGAGTGATTTTTCTTGTTATTTTTTTATTCTTCATATCGTTCCTCCTATCTTCTACCATTCATTATAACATAGATTAAAGCATACGAAAACTCGAAGTTTCATTCGAGTTTTCATTCAATTAACTACTTTCTATTCTTTATAAAGTTATAAATTACTTCAGCTGTTTGTTCTGCGCCTATAGAAGCATCGATACATAGATCATAGTTATTTACATCTCCAAAGTTAGCATTTGCAATCATATTATAGTAACTTGCTCTATTTTTATCAGATGCATGAATGTTCTTTTTCGCATTAGTTTCATTATCCCCATACATTTCCATAACACTTTTGATTCTATAATATTCAGGTGCATATATGAATATTCGGACTAAATTATGATTTTCCCTTAACACATAATCAGCAGCACGTCCTATGATAACACAAGAACCTTTTGATGCGATTTGTTTAATCACTTTTTCTTGTGCTTCTATTGCATATTTCGCAGGAGCAGTTGTTAAAAATAATTCATGCATTACATTATTGGTTTGATTGAGTTTTGAAATAAATTCTTTATCAAGTCCACTTTCTTCTGCTGCAATTGCAGTTAATTCTTTATAGTAGTACGGAATATTTAATTTTTTCGCTACCAATTCTCCAATATACTTACCGCGTGTTCCATGCATTCTACTAATTGTAACAATGGCACCTTCTTCACTATCAAGTATTTTTGGAGTTTCTTTTTCACTTGAATTTTCTTCATTACCTAATTTTTTAAAGAATAAGATTAACAAAATAATTGTAATGATGATACCAATTACATCTGCAATAGGAGCTGCATATAAAGCACCTTCTACGCCCATATAAATTGGTAAAATAATCACGAGTGGAACAAAACATACAATATCGCGAGTTAATGATACAATAGATGCTTTTACTGGATTTCCTACTGCTTGGAAGAAAATACTACAAACTTTAATGGTACAAGTAAATACAATAAAGAATAAGAAGATTCTAAATGTCTTAATTGCGAATTCCATGTACAAATCAGATTCTGTTCCAAATATTTTAATGATAATACTTGGACATAATTCAAATAATGCCATTGAAATAAGCCCTACAATAACGGTAGAAACTAGAACAAGTTGAAACGTTTTCTTCACTCTATTATATTGCTTGGCTCCATAGTTATATCCCAATATTGTTTGTGCTCCTAATACAATACCAACAACGATATTGATTACAATTGTAAATACTTTCATGCAAATACCAATGACTGCGATTGGAATATCGGTTCCATATTTTGAAATTGCACCATATTTGGCAAGCATAATATTACATACTAAACTAATTACAACGATACTCATTTGTGTAATGAATGTAGAAACACCTAACTTAATTACATTACTGAATATCTGTAAGTTTATTTTAAAACTACTCCATACTATTTTGAATGTTTTGGTTCTTGTAAAATAAATGATAGAAACAATTAATGAGATACATTGTCCGATAACTGTTGCCCATGCAGCACCTGCAATTCCCCATTTAAATCCAAAGATAAATAATGGATCTAGTATAATATTTGTAATTGCTCCAACAAGTGTAGATGCCATTGAAAAACCTGGACTTCCATCTGCCCTAATTACTGCATTCATTCCATTTGCCATCATATAAACAGGAATGAATATTAAAATAATTCTAAAATAGTCCTGTGCGATCGGAAGTGTTATTTCACTTGCCCCAAATAGGAATAATAATTGATTCATAAATAAGAATACTAATAACACAAAAAGAATACTTATAATAAAATTGATTATAATTCCATTTCCAATTGCGATATGTGCATTTTTGGTATCTTTTCTTCCTTGGCATAAAGAAAGATATGCTGCGGAACCATCGCCAATTGCCCATGCGAACGCTACTGAAATAATTGTAATTGGAAATACAATACTCGTTGCTGCATTTCCAAAGTAACCAAGTTCACTGTTTCCAATAAAAATTTGATCCACTATATTGTAAAGTGAACTGATCAATAATGATAGTATACATGGAATTGAAAATTTGAATAGTAATTTTGATACTTTTTCTTTTCCTAGATATTTATTTTCCATAATCTCCTCCTTCTGATTTAACCCACTATTGGGCAATAAAAAATGCGCAGAAATATTGTCTATTTCTACGCATTATAGCTGGGTCTGACTTAAACAGTATATCATAAATATTTTTGTGATGTAAGTGTTTTTTGATCAAATAAATTTTTTTTCATTTGTTATTATATTATAAATATTTAATTACATTTATATCACCATTAATATATAATTATTTTAGGGAATATCAGTTGTTCAGTGTCTACCTCTAATCTTTCAAAGAGAGGAGGTTTACCCCCCCCCGTTTACAAATAGTTGATACATATATTTTCTACTCGCAAACTATTTTATGATTTGTTTTATTACTCTCTACCTTATTGGTGTTAGCAATAAAAAATGACACTCATTCTTAGAATAAGTGCCTAACTAATTTAAATTGGGTAGACACTCAACTTAGCGAAACTGAATGTTCCCTTTTTGGTTTTATTTTATGCAAGTTTCCTTGACATATTCATAATAACATAAAAAAAGACTTTTGACAAGTCTCTTATCTAATGTTCGAATAGTTCGAACAGATTTTCCAATGGTAGCGAGAGGGGGATTCGAACCCTCGACCTATCGGGTATGAACCGATTGCTCTAGCCAACTGAGCTATCTCGCCATTTAAACAAGCAATATCATGATAACATAATTGCTTGTTTTTGACAATACTTTTTTGATTTAATCAAATATTTTTTTAACAATATCGATTACTACTGTTGCAAATACGGACATAGAAGCAACTGCAATAAATAATTTATTTTTATCAATTTCTGCGACTTCTTTGACTGCACCATACAATATTAACATGCTCATAATAGATGCAAATGATGCAATATAACTTCTAATATTACCAATAAATTCTCCATCAATAAATACAAGAATAGAATTGATTACATTTCCAACAAGAACAACTGATAAACTAATTGCTACAGCTGTAACGATATGTTTCCAAGTTGCTTTCCCTTTGAGTAGTTTTGCAATAATTAAATATCCAATTAATACAATTAATGCATACTCCGCTAAACTAGTAACAAAAGTAGTGAAAAACTCTTTCATATAGTTTGGTGCCCCAAAACCTAAGTCACCTGATAATGCGCCTCCTAAAACTCCTAAAAGATCATTCGCATTAAAAGAGCTTGCTGAAGTTGAAGTATACATATTCTTTAAAACTGCAATCTTATATAATCCGCTAGAGATTGCAACCAATACAATTAATATAATTCCTGCGATGTATTTATGTTCACAAACAAATTCTTTTATTGCATCAAAAGGTTTTGTAAAAATATTTTTAAATACATTTACACAATCCATGCAACTTTCTTTAAAATTAACTCCATTTGATGTAGCAACAACAGTTTCTTCCTTTTTTGAACTACAACTGCACGCTTTCCCATCTACTAATTCTTTTCCACATTTTGTACAAAATTTTGCCATTTCATTTCCCTCTTTCTAATAATATCTTGAAAAATATGTTACTAGACTACCTGCATCTGTTATTTTAAATGCATTGTCACTATATGAATAATAAATTGTCATTGAATCTGAGCTATTACTATCATGTGTTTTTGTTTCACTACCAGAAGTATAAGAAACTGTATACTTATAATCTGCATCAATATAAGCTCTGAAGCCTTTTTCAGTTGTAGTAAAGGAATCCAATTCAATTGCAGTAAATTCAATTGCACTTAAATCAGAACCTGATAAACTTTTGCTTAATGATTCGTATGTTTTTTTCAAATTGTTTAAATCAGAACCTTCATATTCAAATTCATTCTTAATCTCATCAAATGGTTTTTGGTCTTTTGCGCCATTATATAGAGTTTGTATTCCTTTTTTTGTTGTTTCAATCAATTGCTTTTTTACATTTTCAGGTAATTTATCTTCGTTTAAGCTATATGTATAACTAGAATAATAACTAGATAAATTCAAAGTATCCTCTACTTCAAAACCTAAAGGTAATTCTATCTTCATATTATACTTTGTTTTAAACATTGCGGGCATTTTATATACATCATAAGTTCCATCAGAAGAATCTTTATCAATATATTTTTTATCTACTTCGATACCTTCTATTGTTACTTTAGAATCCTTTAGTACCTTGATTTTATAATCCTTTGTCGTATCCATTACAGACATACTGTTGCTAATATGCCAGTCTTCAAAAAATAGATATTTTTTAGATTTTTGTTTTACCAATGTAACCTTAACTGTTTCTGTGTCATCATCGCCCTCTTCTACATAGCTGATTGTTACTGTAGCAGTTAGCCCATTGTTACTTTTTTCTACATTTTCCATTTTGTAATTAGCAAGTTTTATCTTATCGTCATTTAAATTATTCTCTGCTAACTTGTCAAACATTTCTTTACTTGTAAATTCATTTTTATCAATGTCCATGTATTGATACAATTTATCTGTATCCATATTTACAACTGCCATAAAGTAATCTTTTGCAATTTTTTTTGGAGATAATTTATTATTAATTACTGCATAGGCCACAATTAAAATAATAACTATTGCCAAAGCAACTCCTAATAATATTTTCTTTACCATTGACATTTTTTTTAGTTTTGTGCCGAAACTTTCGCTGCTTGCTTGTTTAGAATTTGAAACCTTTTTTGGCTGTTTCGCTGGTTTCTCTTCTACTAATTTCGCACCACAATTTTCACAAAATAGCGCACCTTCTTCATTTTTTGTTCCACATTCTCCGCAAAACATACTCCCACTCCTATCTATTTATTAAGTTACAATATTTTTCGTTATATGTCAATTGTATTTCCAAAATTTATTTCAATACTATATTATGTATTCCAAAAATTTAAATTCTTTTTTGTCAGTTGTTTTTGTATGGCAATAGAATCTACTGCTTCAATTGTTGAAAAGGAAATATATTCACCTCTTGCTGGTAGTGATGTTTCGCTCCCCCAATTTTCCACTTTCATACTCAATAATTGGCGAATAATTTCATAAAAATTTACTCTGTTTGCTACCCTATGGTAGACTGATTTCCTTATAAAATCATAATTTTGTTTTTGCAAAGAATCAGTTAAATCTGTTATTTCCTGTAAACCTCTATAATCCTCTAATAAGAAAAGTCGTTCATAGCCTTCCTTCTTTTTCTTTTGAAAGTTATAATAGTCCATCTTTTCCAACATCTTAAAATAATATAGTTGTGATAACCGTTTATTCAACTTTTGCAAATCAGAAGCATATAATGGTTTAATTGGTCTTTCAATCCAACTACCTTTTTGATTAACGTCATCTTTGAATACCACAATTTTCCCATCGTCAGGATTTAAGGTGGCTTTACAAATTTGTTGCCAGTAAGTCTCTACCACTTGATTGGCACAACTAAAATAATGAGATGTGTAATAATCTAAATAATAGGGTTCCCATTCTTCTAAGGTAATCGCCTCTTCTAATTCCCATAAACTAGGTACCCAACATAACTTTCTTGTTTCCATAAAAACCCCCTGCAACATAATAGGTAGTGTGAAAAGTTATATACACTACCACTTATTTTTCCTTTATATTTCAAT
>CAMUMB010000044.1 GCA_947089915.1 uncultured Caryophanales bacterium
ATGGTTCCAATGGAAGGTATAAATTACTATTTACACAACTTTTTCGAAAGTCTCATTGCATATTTTTAAAAAATCGCCGTATAGACGATTATTTTGCTTTGTTTATATTAGTCAGTATGTCTTGACAAAAATCAGTTTTACAACTACTATAATCCGATACCGCAATTTCTATTAATAAATCCACTGCATTGGCATAGTCATTTTTCACTAAATTGCGAAGAAAGCCAGCTACACTAATCATAATTGCATCTTTGAAATCAATTTCAAGATTCATTTCTTGATGTTTGGTTTGATTTTGAATATTTTTAAGAATATGTTGTAGTGTAATTTTGATATCATAGGTATCTAAATCTTGCCTATGTATTGGAAAGTGTTCTTCTAACCATTCATTTTCGTTCGCATCTAACGATTTTACAATATTCACTTTTCCAAGTCCATTCATATTATGAAATTGATAGCATGATTCTATTAACTTTACCAAAAAAGTTGGTTTGGCACTTATTTCAGCTAACAATTCATCGGCATCTTCAATATCTGAAAGTTGTCCAAAAAATCAATTTCTTCATCACTTGTGATACATTCCTTCTGTTTGTATGAACCTATTTTATAAGCATCTAAATACATGACATATATTAAATACTTTCGGAATAAAGCTATATATTTATTAGATACATATTCAAGGTTATATAGTAGCATTGCAAACTTATAAACACTTCTGACTAAAGTTAAGCCTTGATTCAAAGAGCTTTCCATATACTTACTTAATAAATTGCGCATTTGTTTATTATAATTTTTCATTCATATCCCCCTAATAGAAACAGTTAATTTTTTTGCAAAAAGATAGTTCTTATTGCATCGACAGAAATTGTCTATTATTTTAACATAAATTTCAAAAAAATAATAGCTTTTTAGTTGATTTTAATGCATTCGTTAATTTAAATTTAAAAAAATTGCATTTCTGCAATTATTATGTATATCTGTTAAATCTTTCTTTTAGGTTGTTTACCATCAAGTTCATTTATGCGAATATTTTTATAGTCAATTCGCATACTTTCATCCATTGGTGAACCATACCGATTGCCATTTGGAACAATAAGATTATTAGAAAAATTAATAGTAGCATTACTTCTAAATGCTGTATAACTATGTTCAATTCCCTCATAACCTCTATAAAACATATCATAAAAAGCTTGTCTTGCAAGGGCATATTTAGTTGCATATTGAGAATTCCCTGATAAATAATATTTATATGATCCCAATCCATAAACTTCAAATTGGTTTGGAGCAATAAATTGAAGATATGGATTTGCCCCATATTTTGTTACGAAACTAGATTTTGTAGTTCGGTTGAAAATGGTATTGGCAACACCATATAAATCATCATATGCATTCGCACCCTCTGCAGCACAACCTGCAACTACAATATCAAGTTGTTCTTGAGACACAAAGTCATAATGTGTTAGAATATACTGTTCTTTTTCTTTGTTCACATTTTCAAATAAATCAAAAATAATATGTTGATTTTTACTAAATTCTTCTTTATTTACACTATATAAGTTGAGATAATCCTCATATGTAATTTGATAAAAATCTAATATAAACTGAATCTTATCATTTAATGAATACTTATCTAAGAGATGCCATATACAATCCAATTTCTCTTCGTATGTAAAAATTTCAAGCCCCAATACATAATTGACAGTATCTGTTAAAGTCATGGCATTGTAATCTGCATAATAAAACGATAAATAATTCATTAATTGCTCTTTGGTAAGTCCATCTAATTGCAAAACGACATCAAATAATCGTTCAAAAGATACCATATCACATTTAATGATGTCCATAACAATTTGATCTTGTGTTACACCCTCGATTGATAATAAAGATTGGAATACATCTGGAAATGGAACATCAGATAGTAACATTGCATACCACACTTTTTGTTCTAATGTCAGTTTATCTGTTTTTACTATAAATTGTAATATTTCTACCTCGCTAGCACCTGAATTTACTATTGTATCTATTGCAGAATCAAAAGAACTTTGTTCTAATTCTAAAATACGATTCCATTTGTCTTCATTTGTAATCTGAGGGATTAATGTGATTTCTTCCTTACGTTCCATTATAAAAGTTGAATTTTCTTTATGTACTAACATTTCCTCTTTTATATTGTTAAATAAATCGTCCAAATCCCTTATTATAAATGTATCTAAAGAGGGAGCTATGCTTTTTGTATCTGAAATACCCCAGGTATTAAATGCTACTATAAGAGCAATTGTTCCACAAAATTTCTTAATAAAACTAGCATGCATTGGGCAATTAGATCCCGTTTCGACTGGTCCAAGGTTTATTTCATCTACATTTGAATCAATTATGACGGATCCAACTCCTGCAACGGCTAAAACTGATTCTTCAGAATTCATTAAGCTACTATCTTCTAACCCACCAATTTTTCTTACTAAATATTTCTGTACCTCTTTACTCAACCCTTCACAATCTTTCGTATCCTGTATACTATAAGTTGTAAAGGCCTCGTTCACTAGATTCTCTAAATTTCCTAATTTTGATTTTGCTTCTTCAAATATTTTCGAAGTAGCCATCTTATAATCATTTATTTGTTTTTCTTTCGTCATCTTATTTTCATTTTTTAATTTATTATACTGCTTTGCTAATTTATCTAATAATGGTTTATACGTTTTATTAAGTGCTACTAACGCCAGAAGAACCATATTTACTACTACCACTGCTGTAAAATTATTTTCTTTTTTCATAAAAATTCCCCATCTTTCTTAAAAACACTTTGTCCATTTTATAATAAATATATATTGAAGTCAATGTTTTATGGTTCAAAAGTTATATTTTTGCTATATAAAGTTCTATTTATTCTATTTTAATTTGATTTTTATATCTTTGAATTAATTCTTTGACAAAAATAGATGGGTTCTTTTTCTGTGTCATTAAATAGACCTTATTTTTAGTTCGTGTAATTGC
Source organism: uncultured Caryophanales bacterium (assembly GCA_947089915.1). GTDB lineage: Bacteria > Bacillota_I > Bacilli_A > RF39 > UBA660 > UBA5026. The sequence continues at coordinate 2,992 of CAMUMB010000044.1, forward strand.
CACATAAAATAATCTTCTTTCTTCTTCAAAGGGAAAATAATCTTTTGTTTGATTGACATAGCGTAATACTGGATCATCTTCTAATTGACTTGGAAATCCCATAGTAGTATCTGTCATATTTAAAACAATTACAACATCACTTTCCAATCCTTTCGATGTATGCACTGTTAAAAAGGTAAGTACCAAATCACTTCTATTTTGATAGGTTATATTTCTACCATCTTCACTTTTAAATACATCATCTTGAAGAATAGGGGCAATGTCTTTTCGGTTTCTCCCCAATAGGAAGATGGATACATTTTGTAAACTGTCCAATATTTGTTTGAGTGCTGGTAGTAAATCTTGATAGTACTTGATAATAACTGGTTTTTCAATATGCTTATGTGAAACCAGATTTTTAGACATTTGTCTTGGATTACGCATGACAAAAGAACCTGCAATATTAATTAATTCCTGACTGTTTCGATAAGTTGTTTGAATTTTGAGTACAATTGCATTTTTAAAATAAGTTTGAAATTTTAAAAAAATATTGAGATTACAACCAGTAAAACGATAAATAGATTGAAAATCATCTCCAACAGCAATTAATTTGGCTCGCGTTTTTTGAATAATTGCTTGAATGAGTTGATACCTTGTTTCTGAAGTATCTTGATATTCATCAATTATAATGTACTCATAATGTAATGTGTTATCGTTTTTAACTAATGTAGTCGCGTACTCAATTAAGTCGTCAAAATCTAGTAAATTACTGTTTTTTAAAGTTTGTGTATACAATATACAAATTCGTTTTATCAATAATAGTAGGTAGGTATCTACAGTTTTCCAAATCCCAAATCGTTTACTCTTATGAATCCAAACATCTATATCTTCTATATGAAATTGATTCGCTTTCATCAAATGAATAAAAGTAGGAATGATTTTGTAATATTGTTTAAATAAAGCTGTGTTTTGCATTTTTTGGTATACCTGTGGAAAACTTTGCATCCTATTGACATTTTCTCTTTTGGATTGTCTTAACCTGTGAAAAAAATGGCGGTAAATCCATTTTTTAGCATCTTTTTCTTCTAAAATTCCATACTTTAAATAGTTTTTCACAACATTCTCAAGAACTTTATCATCTGCAATTTGTAACTCTCCACTGTTTTTGCGAATAATTTGGAGCGCCAATTTGTGAAATGTTAAAACGGGTAAGTCATAATTGTAGTATTTTTTTAAGACATTTTTCAAACTGTTAGTTGCATCATTGGTAAATGAGATACAAAGTATTTGATCAAGTGGAATCTTTTTTCTTTCCATTAAATATCTGATTTTACCAATCATCGTTAATGACTTTCCACTCCCAGCTCCAGCAATCACTAAAGTACTTTGTTCATCTCTTAGTACAACTTCTCTTTGCTCTTGATCCAGTAGATACCCTTTTACATTATCTAACAATTCTTTCGATTCCTGTTCTTCTTTTTGAAGATATCTTTGATTATTTGTTTCTCTCCACTTATCTAAATTCTTATACTGTCCCTTCAAATGTGTATCTTTACAATTTTTGATTTGTTTATAGTGGAGTTCTTTTAACTCCTCTAGTTCTTTTAAACTGATATATTTTCCTTGTAATTCAGTAATTGTCTTTTCAAATGCTTCTATCATACTATATATATACAACAAAAATATCGTATTTCCTTTTTTAAACAAAAATACTATGGAATGCCACAGTATTAATCTTATATTTAGCAGATTTTTATAAAGTATTTTTTCATAAAACTCTCCGGTACTTTTATACACTTTTTCATTTGTCCGCTTATTTTGTTTTTTTCAATAATAGTATAATATAAGTTAGGAATATTTAGTTTATTTAGGTACTATTCTCCTTTACTTTTTAAAGTGGAAGGAGGTGAAATTATGAGAAAAATAGAGACATTTCTTTGTTTTATCATAGTACTTCTTATTACCGTGATTCTTGTCATGCTAATAAAAATAGTACCAACTGTTAAAAAGTCGGTACTAGACTAAATTATTTTGGAATAGTACCTAACACGTCATAACTAGGTATTCCTTTTTTATTTTATGCAAGTTTCCTTGACATATTCATAATACCACATTTTAGTATTCTTGTCAAAAAATTCTAAACGACTTCCCTATTTTTGAAATAAAGACTTATTCATCTTCATGTAGCCAGTTATCTAATAGTCTCATATTTTTCTTAATCATAATTGCTTCTACTATATCAATAAGAGAATAAATTATAATTAAAACGCCCATCATTCTTGTAATTGCAGTCATACCAGATAGTGGATTAAATATTAGGATAATTCCACATACCATCATAAGCAATGCCATTACAAATAACAAAAACCATACAGATTCTTTTATAGAGCGAAGTGCAATGGCAATTCTTAGTTTATAAGAGCTACTGATAATAAACCATAAACCAATTGCGATTGGAATGATAATGGATAATGTATTGGGTTTGATTAATATGAGTATGCCTAAGATAATGGATAAGATACCACCACTAAATCCATCAAAAAGGGAAAATGTTGTATTGGTATATCCCATAATCAATTGATATACACCATTTGCACCTAATAAAATACATACAGTATAAGACATAATAACAAGGGATGTTTCCGGATGTGATATTAGAATAACTCCTGATAAAATAAAAATTACAGATGAAATAATAGATATCCATAAGGTCCGATTCATGCTCTTTTTCATAACTTCCTCTTTTCTGGTTCTATTGTATCACAAACAATTTCACATCGCAATTTTAATACACAGAAAAAATAGCTTTTTTGCTATTTTGACATTGCACTATTGATTAAAATAGTAAGCAAATCTGTATAGGAAATTTCTTCATGTTCCATCAATTTCGGATACATACTAATGGAAGTAAATCCTGGTATAGTATTGATTTCATTGATATATATTTGATTGCTTTCTTCTTCGTAAAAGAAGTCTATTCTTGCATATCCATTACAATGAAATCTTGTAAATATTTGTTTCGCATATTCTTTGATTTGTTTTATAATTTTATCTGGCAAATCATCTGGAATCGTTGTATAAGACTTCTCATTAACATATTTGGCATTGTAGTCATATATTTCATTTGCAGATTTTATTTCTCCTAAACAAGAACAGATAATACGATTATTTTTTTCTAGCACTGCACATTCTAATTCTCTTGCCTTTACAAATTTTTCAACAATGATTTTGGAATCATATTGTTTGACTTCTTTGATGGCTTTTTTTAACTGCTTTTTATTGTCTGCTTTTACAATTCCAATGGATGAACCTCCATTCGCAGGTTTCACAATGACTGGAAAACCAATTCGTGTTTCTATTTCTTTTTGTTTTTCTTCTTCTAATATCAAATATGGTACTTGTGGAACTCCTAGATGCTCAAATAGAATTTTGGACATTTCTTTATCCATACCTAAAGCGCTTGCAAGGGTATGACATCCGACAAAGGGAATATCAAATAATTCAAGCATTCCTTGTAGTTTTCCATCTTCTCCAGAGTATCCATGAATCATAGGAAAAACAACATCAAATTTTTGAATAAATTCTATAATATTATCAATTGGTACAACATGTGTATCTTTCCATTTTCCATTCTCTAAATATGATAAGTCATCATCAAATCGATACCATTTATTGTCAAAATCAATTCCAACAAGTTCATAACAAAATAACTTTTTATCCATATTTTCTACAATACTTTTTGCTGATTTACAGGAAACATAATGTTCATATGAATTTCCACCAAATAACACTAAAATCTTTTTCAAAGGCAACACCTCATTAAAGTATAGTTTATTTTTAGGAAAATATGCATCAAAATGAAGCAACTTTTTCTAATATAATCCATGCAAAGTCTATTAAAACAGGAAACAACAAAATTATATAAAAGGTTAGTAATACATACTTTATAAATCCACTTGTTTTATAAATATAAGATAGTAAGTAATTCTTTTCTCTGTGCTTTTTTACATAATTTACATTAATTACAAATAGAAGAATTATAAGCACCAAAATGCTCACACCAAACGAAGAGTCATGATCTTGGTATTTTTCTACACTTTCTTGTGTTATTTTATTATTAATGTTTTTTTGAATAATACGATTACTTGGTTGTTCTATAATCTCTTCTTCTTGTACTGTTCTTGATAATACCTCACCGTTCTCATTTGTAATGACTTTAGTAACTATCTTTTTCGTGCCATTTTTTCCATTTTTAACAATAACTTCGCCATTTCTATCGCTGTCTTTTTCCTGATAGATTGTTTCGTATGGAATTGATTCAGTTGTTTCTACTGTATTTTCAAATTGGCAACTTCCATCATTGCGTTCTGCTAAAGAATCATAATTAATTGCGGCTTTATTATTACAACCATATCGATAGTAAATGCAACTTCCATTATCCTTATTTGCATTTGCATTATAATTTTTAGCTTTAGAATCAGTGCATCCATATATGTATGAAGGAGTACAAGTACAACTTGGACTTACTTGACCATCATTACATATAATTCTACCACTAGAAGTACAAGAACCTGAAACACCTCCGTGATGTGAGCAACATCCACGTCTTCCCTGGATTGAAATAGGAAATAACATCAGTAAAAACATAAAAATATAAAATAGCTTTTTCATACAGTCACCTACAAAAAAGCAGTATTGTTCAAAGACGAATACTGCTTGTCTACATATAGAGTATCATAAATTGACAAAAATGTTAATTTTTATTTAAATAATTGCATGATTAATTCAGCAATTGGAGCTGCAATAATATTTCCAGTTATCCCAGTAGCTAATTCTTTGAGGACAAGCAATGTCTTCTTTATTTTTGACGGTTCCTCTTCGTTCTCAATCATTTGAATACTTTCTAATACGGCTTTTCTAATTTCTTCAGAATTATCATTGCATTTTTCCTTAAGCTCATTTTTTTCTAGCGTTTCAACAATTTTATAAAGAATATCTAGCATTTGGTCATAATTAAAATTATTTTCATTAGATGATGTCATTGAATTAATCATACCTTGTTGAAGTTGTATTCCTGTTGCATTGCCACTAATATTTACTACATTATTTATTATTTTTTCTTCCACATATTGTTCCAATCTTTCTGCAGCATTTCTTGCATCTATCAATGTTATAAAATAATCTCTGCCATTATTATATACTTCCTCTGCTAAACTAAAATCCGGATTACTATAATCACTCCATGTATGCAAATCTTCCTTATATATTTTTCCATATTCAATATCCATTTTTCCTGCTTTACGGCCAATTGTTCTTAATAATTTAACCTCTTTTTCTGTTATATAATTCTTTTTAATTGACTCTTGAATTAGTGTTAAATCATACTTTATTGTACCAAAATAACTCATTGTACATTCAATAGTACATTGAAAATTATACGGAATTTTATTCCAAAATCCACAATTTTGTAATTGCTCATGCCGTTTTTTAATCAATTCTTCAGTTTCATTCGTAAATTTTATCCATTTTTCTATATCTTCCAATATATCTTGTAATGATTGCGTTTCATATGATGTTAGTCCTCCAAATAATCCTTGTGCCATAATATTCCTCCTTTATAATGAACCACCTCGCTGCAGAGCAGTCGGGGTATCACAAGGTATGTTATCTATAATTCGCTGCAAGCAGACGGAGAATTAGACCCCTAACAATAACAGTTCACTGAATTGTTATTGTTTCGATTAAAAAAAGTTGGGTATACGACCACAACTTCTTCGCAAATGAATTATAACACAAATCTACATTTTTTGCTATATGATTCGAGGAATTCCTGTAATTTTTTATAAATTAATTTTCACATTTTTATATATTACGACATCATTGATATCAACGATATCACCATCTACATCACATGTTTTAACATTTGCGCTATTTCTATGGCAAAAATCAAAACAATCTTTTGCATCTCTAATTTCTAACTTATTTAAAGTTACATATCCACGAAATGTTCCATCACTTGGCAAATCTACTAGCAATGCGTAGTCATCAATTCCAATCCAATCATTTTTAATCACATCTAATAATTTTGATTTTTGTAATTTTAAAACTAGCTGAGCTAGTTAATATTTATATTTCAATCGTCTCTTCTATTTCTAATACTTGGTAATGAATATTAAATTTATCAAAATTTTTTTTCATATATTCCATATTCGTTGGATACATCTCATTATCCATATGGGTTGGTAATACCAATTTTGCACCTATTTTTTTAGAATATAATGACGCTTCATAGGATGACATAGTAAGTCCATGCGCAGTTATAGGAAGCGCTACTACATCTGCTTTGTAATCATTATTAAAACAAATGGTATCACTTGTGATATACAATCTACATTTATGATCATCAATAATATAACCTACATTTTCAAATACTTCATTTTCATCAGGTAAATTGGGATTATATCCATGTATTGCTTTTACAACTTCTATTTTGATATCTCCAAATGTAATAACATCATTTTCTTTTATTACATGGAATTTGATATTTGGATACTTCTCCTGTACTTCTTTTGTAGAATAAATTGAAATTTCTAGATTTTTTAATATATCTGCATAAATATGATCTCCATGTTTATGTGTAATTAAAATAATATCTGCTTGTTTCCATTCTTCTAGATATTTATCTTTGTATTTTAAAGTTCCTGCATCTACTAATATTTTTTGATTATTTGTCTCTATCATCAAACAAGATTGTGGGTATTTTGTTATTTTCATTTTGTAGTTCCTTTCTATTTTTTAAAATTTGTAGTTTTCAAGAACCTGCCCATCCGAATCAGAAATAGTTGCAGTTGCGTTTGCTAAATAAAGAACTTGAAAATCTGGATTTTCCAATGTATACCCTGCTTCCTCTGCCCAATCAAATTCTTTGATAACTGCTTTTTTTGCTTCCATGTTATTACTATCATCAATTAAATCACAATGAATTCTAATCCAAGATTCACCATCATAAGCAACAATACAAACATGATTATTATTTTCAATCTGTTTTGACACGTTTTTTTGTTTATTTGTTAATAAATAGATTTTTAATATTTTTTTCAAATTGTTGTTTAATGTAATTGCGATAAATCTCATAATTATATTCATTTGCATAGTTGAAATCAATTTATCATGTTTTAAAACCATAATATGACCAGTTATTTGTATTCATTCTCCCTCTTTCATCTAGATTTTTATTATGTATTTTCAGATTCATTTCTTAATCATAGTTTACAAATGATTATACCCATGGATCGTAAATTTAAAAATATTGAATATCTTTACTTCTATATTTTCTATATTAACACCACCATCTGCCAATCTAACATGTGTTTGAATAGAATATGCAATCCCATTATATTGTGCAGATCCACCATCCTTCAGTATCGTATCATTATCTATAGTAGTGAAAACTGGCTTTCTATTAAAATAAATTGGGCATATGATATCTGTGGTCAACATGGAAATCCAAACTATGATTAATAATACAACTATAACTGAAATAACCTTAATAGACTTTTTTGACTTCATTTATAAGCTCCTTTGCATACTATAAATATTGAATTTATTATATCATATAGAGTAATTGAACTCAAACTAACTTTATTTGAGTTTCGGTTTTTTACGGAAATATTATATAAATTTATGGTCAATTTAAAACTACCAGTAAAATTATTACAATTTAACCTTAAAGTTTAGTATCCGACCACACCA
>CAMUMB010000045.1 GCA_947089915.1 uncultured Caryophanales bacterium
TATTTTATCATATCGGAAGGTTTTTCTATTTACACAACTTTTTCTATACTCTCAAAATAGTGGTTTAACCCACTATTTTTGACTTCATTGTAATTCTTCTATTTGTTCTTTTGTGAAACCAGTTGTCTTTATGATAACATCAATAGCTACATTTTCTTTTAGTAAATTTTTAGCAATTGCAATGGTTCCTTGTTCAATACCTTGTTGCAACCCCTGTTGTAACCCCTCTTCTTTGGCATCTTCCATAAATGTATTATATTCTAACTCTTGTCTTGTATATGCCGAATATAATGCTACTACTTCATCATCTGTACTATACTTATCTACCTCTTCTATTAACTTTTTCCTTGCCTTTTCTTCCATCTCTATCTCCCCTACCACTTTTTGAAATGCTTCTTTTTTCTTAGTTGTAAATGCATAACACCATTTTGTTAAGTTGTTTTCACCATCAGTATAACATAATTTGCTTCCAATTACCATATCTACAAAGTCAATTCTAAATTTTTCACTTAGTATTTTTCCTTCTTCATTTCTCAAATAGTAGGTTTCTTTTAGTTTATTACTCGTTGCACAATTGTTTAAATTTATTTGGATTGTTCTTCCTATCTTATTATAACTGTTATCCCCATACTTTAGATTTCCAGAATGTATATTACATGCATATATAATATTTCTGTCAATCGTTCCTTTGTTTACTTTATTTGATAATTCGATATTGATTTTTTCATCTTCCAATTCTAAGATCAAATCTACTTGTTTGTTCGCTTCTTGTTTTCCTTCTAGTTGTAAATCTCTTGAACATAGTTTTACTTTCCCTTTTATTTTTTCAATTGGTATTTCTAGATAACAAGATAGAAAATTTTCTACGATATCTATATTTTCGGGGTTATTGAATATTGCTGTAAATACATAATCATATGTTAAGGGGATAATTTTTCCTTCTTCTAGTTTTTCTTTGCGCACATCTTTCATGTGTATTCCTCCAGTTCTTTTCGGAGAATACCATACTTATTTTTTTCTTACAAATGGCTCTTTTTTGTTTTTTGATTTCTACTTTTTTCATAATTTCATTTTTCTATTATAACAATTTTATCATTTTAACAAAAAAACATACAAATATCTAAATTTGTACATTTTTTAAATTTTTTAGCTTGCTTCTTTTTTTGCCTTTCTAAATTTCATCTTTCGGTAAAAAGGCACTAATTTGTGAAAAACAAAACACATAAATGGATTTAAAGTAAGATCAAATTCACCAATGAATTCTACATAATCTCCACCAAACTTTTTCTTAAACTCATGTAATCCATATAAAGGATTTTCTTTTCTTAAATCACCGATTGTTCCAAATTGATCATAGATTTTGATTCCTTTTTGATAATAATATTCAATATGAGATTCATAAGTTTTATAGTTAGCATACGTTTCCGATAAAATATTATGGTTTCCGGCATATAATACCCATGCTTTATCTCCATATGCAATAATAAAATGCGCACTCAATGTAATTTCATCTCCATATTGTTTTCTATATGCCTCATATTTTTCTAAATCTGTTTTTATTTTTGTGAGTTGATTTTCTAATTCTTTCTTTTTGGTATTTTGACTCTTACTACATTGCTCTAAATGAAATAGTGGTTCTAACTCCAATTCTAAACTTTGTTTTTTTGATTCTAATTTTTCTATAATCTTATTTAGGTTGGCAATTCCTAAAAAAATTTCGCAGTCGTTATGTTCTTTCCATATTTGATATAAATCTTGGTAATACGCAATTCCATGTGTAATAAATTCTTTCCGATTTTCTGTAATTCGCATCAATTCATAGAAAGTTGGAATATCTTTTTCTGTACCAATCCTAACTTCTATTTCTAGCTCTTCTGCTTTTTTGATGCGTTGTTTGGTAGTTTTTGAAAAGTTATTTTTGATTTCTTCTAATGGTTTTGTAAAATCGATGCGAAAGGTATATCTTGGTTGATTCAAATCAAAGTTCTTTGTAAATCCTAAATGGTGAAAGCCTAATTTTTTTAAATCATTGAGAATTTTCCTTCCATCATATGGTAGCTTTACTGCTTCCCCATTACAATCTTCTTGTTTGAATACAATATCAGAGTCTAGCTTGAGAAAAATAGCCTTCTGTTTTTTCCCATATTGTTTTAAAGAAATAACAAATTTTTTCAGTAAATCAGTATCACCCATATTCATGACAAAACCACGTGGAATATAAAAATAACAATAATGGAAAGGCAACTGTTTTTGTAACAACAAAGTCATTGCGACAAACTCATCCGAATCATCTTTTAAACCAACATAATGAGGAATAAAATTCTTATCTTTTTTCGCAAACTCACCCCATGCATAACTTTGTAAATAGTGAGATTTATAAGGATTACTTTCTACGAACTTTTCATAGGTTTCACGGTCTATATTGGATATGAATTCCATGTTAAAACCTCCTCTAGTATTTAGTATACCATAGAATTCTATAAATAAAAAAAGAAGAATTAGATTTCTTCAATTTTCATAAAGTTTGTTGTTTTATTTTCTGTATTATTTGGGAATCCTCCTGTAACAACAATAGTATCTCCTTTTTGTAAGTTCATAAATTTTTGTGCTTGTACTTTTGCATCGGCGATTACTTCATCGGTACTATTATAAACTGGTACAATTGCAGAATAGACACCATAACTTAAAGCTAGAGAACGTGCGGTTTCATGCGTTGGACAAGCCGCTAATACAAAAGCATTTGGTCTTAGATTACTAATCTGTTTTGCGGTATACCCACTCATAGTTGCAGCTACGATTACTTTCGTATTTAATTCTTTGCTTGCAGTTACGACACTATCTGCAATGACAGATGTAATATCTCTTTTTCTTAGGTCTTTATATTTGTCTTTATATACATTATAACTTTCTACCGTTTCACAAATTTGAGCCATTGTTTGAATGGTTTCCACTGGATAGTTACCAATTGTTGTCTCATCACTTGTCATAATTGCATCACAACCAGTTAATACGGCATTCGCAACATCAGTTACTTCTGCATTGGTTGGTCTGATATTGGTTTTCATACTATACATCATTTGGGTTGCCATGATAATTCGTTTCCCTTTGGCATGACATTTGTCAATCATCATCTGTTGATATAGTGGTAATTTTTCAACACCTGTTTCCGTTCCTAAATCACCTCTCGCAATCATGATGATATCAGACTCTTCTACAATTTCATCTAGATTATCCATCGCATATTGTGTTTCTACTTTAGAAATAATCTGCATACTTTCTTTTCCGTATTTTTTACAAAGAGATCTTACCGCTTTGATATCTTCTGCACTATTGACAAAAGAAATAGCTAGGAAATCTCCATCATGATCACAAGCATATTTGATATCTTCTTCATCTTTCTCACTGACATATGGAATGTCTAATTTCATACCTGGAATACAAACTCCACGTCTACTTTTGATGACCCCACCATTTACAATACGACAAGTAATACCGTCATGATCTATTTCTTCTACAATGAGTTTGTAAAAACCATCATCGACTAAAATTTCCATCCCTACTTTGATATCTTTTAAAATACCTCTATAGTTAAAGCAAATTGCTTCACTGGTTCCTTCAATTTCATCCTCTACAATACGGATGGTATTTCCTGCCACTAATTCAATTTTATCATCTTTGAATGCGCAGGTTCTTAAGTCAGGGCCTTTTGTATCATAAAGAATCGCGATATCTGTTCCTAATTCCTCATTGGCTCTTCTCACCAAAGATTCATCGAGTGCTCTTTCTTCTAAAGTAGCATGGGAAAAGTTAATACGGGCTACATTCATACCGGCCTCTACAATTCCTTTGAAAGCTTCCCAAGTTTGTGTAGATGGACCAATACTACAAATAATTTTTGTTTTTTTCATAAATACACCTCTTCTAATTTTGCCGAACAGAACTCATTTTACCACATGTGAAAGGAGAATGCAATAAAAATATCCTTTAAATATAAGGATATTCTAAGTATGTCATTCGAGTCATTGTAATGGCCCAAATTATTCTTTATTTTCTAATATGGATAACAGTTCTTCTTCTGTCAATTTGGATAAAATAATTTGATCTCTCGTATCTCCTTCGATGACTTGGTCACTCAAATGACGTTTTTTCTGTTGTAATTCTAGAATTTTTTCTTCAATTGTTCCTTTTGCAATCAAACGAATGACTTCGACTACATGTTTTTGACCAATACGATGAGAACGATCCGTTGCTTGATTTTCTACCTGTGGATTCCACCATAAATCTAAGTGAATTACAATATCTGCACTCGTTAGGTTTAATCCAGTTCCTCCCGCTTTGAGTGAAATCAAAAATACACTCGTTTCATCTTGATTAAAGGCATCCACTCGTTCCATCCTTATTTTACTTGGTGTACTTCCATCTAGATAGTAAAAAGTAATTGCATTCTCTTTTAATTCTGTTTGAATGAGTTTCAAAGCAGATGGAAATTGTGAAAAAAGCAATATTTTATGTCCATTACGAATGGATTCCTCTAAGATTTGAATTAGGGCATCTAGTTTCCCACTACGAATATCGGTATCTACATAAAGTCTAGGATCAATGCAAATTTGTCTTAATCTTGTCAGCAAGGATAAGATTAAGATTTGACTTTTCGCAAATCCTTCCTTTTGAAGTGTATCGTGAATTTCTTTTTTGGTTTGTTCTAATTGTGCCAAGTAAAGTTTCTTTTGTTCTTCTGACATATCGACATAGATATTGGTTTCTATTTTATCTGGCAACTCTTTTAATACATCTTTCTTCTTTCTACGTAAAATGAAAGGGGCAATTTGGGTATTTAATTTTTCTAGTAATTCTGGATGTTCTTCGATTGTTTTGATACTATATCTTGCTTTGAAATTGGCATATGTAGATAAAAATCCTGGCATAAGAAAATCAAAAATACTAAATAGTTCTAATAAAGAATTTTCAATTGGCGTTCCCGTGAGCGCAAAACGTGTCTTCGCTTTAATGGTTTTAATCATTTTTGTGGTTTCTGCATTCATATTCTTGATATTTTGCGCTTCATCAATAATACAAGTATCAAATGTATAAGATTGATAATATGTAATATCCTGTCTCAAAAGTCCATAAGTGGTTAAAATGACATCATAGGATTCTATTTTCTGAAAAGCATTCATTCTTTTTTGTTTGGTATCATTGATAATCAAATATTTTACTTCTGATCCAAATTGTTGTAACTCATGTTCCCAGTTATAAATCAAAGAAGTTGGAACAACGAGTAACATAATTCCTGCTTTTTCTTTCACTTTCTGTTTGATGTATTCGATTGTTTGTAGCGATTTTCCCAAACCCATTTCATCTGCTAAAATACCACTAAAACCACATTGGGAAAGGGTCAACATCCATTTGATTCCCACTTTCTGATAATCTCTTAAAATAGATTCATTGTTGCTATCAAATGTAATTTCTATATCTTTATAGGTTCTAAATTGATCTAAGAATTTTTGGAGGGAATCATCTAATTTCACAAAAGTATTTTCTTCTAATGATAAACTTTTATACAGTGGCAAGATTCCATGTCCTTGACCAATTTCTAGATGGTCTAACATCTGTGAAAATTCTTGCATGGTATCTTCGCTTAAATCTACATAACTTCCATCTTTCATGCGATAGAACCTTTTCTTCAACTGTAGAGATTTTAAGAAAGATTCCAGTTCATCCTCATGAATGTGTTCTATTTCAAATTGATAAGATAGAATATTGTCTTGTCCTAACGAGAAACTACTTTGTACGCCTACATGACGGAATACTTTCATGTCTTTTAATTCTTGTGTGACGTAGACTTCATATTTTTGAGATAGTTGATGTAATCCCTCTTCCAAAAATGATACAATAGCGTTATTGTCAGTTAAAATAAAGGCATTATTTCCAAATTGGAATCCTTCCTTCAACAATTCTAGCTGATAAGAATCTTCTAATGTTTCATCTCTTCTTAAATAAATATCGCCCCATGTATTATCCTCTGTAAATAAATCTTTTTCAATTTCTTGATAGCATAACATGATTTTACCAATAATGTTATTCTCTTTCTTTTCAAAATAGTATTTCACAGTTGGTAAATCCATTTTTATTTTTTCCTGTAATACGGTATCTAGTTTGGTATTGGATATAATTTTCGGCAATATTTTTTTTGTAAATTCTTTGATCTCTTCTGATTTCATGATGATATCTTGTTTTTTATTTTCTTGTAGTAATTTTAATAAGTTAGCTTCTTTTACGTGATACATTTGGTTATTTGCCATCACATATTCATAACTAGAGATAAGTGGTTTTATTTCTTCGTGATGGATTTGAAAACGAATGTTTTCACCCAATGATTGTAATGCCATTGTAAGTGGAAATTGTTCTTCAATGCCAGAAAAATGGTAGGTATAGTAACCAATTTCTACGGTAAAAGGATGTTTCTTAATTAATTTCATAAATTGTAATAATGTCTCTCCAGTTAAGCGAATATAATCTACTTTACTATCCATCATATGATAACCATAGAAACTACGGTAAACGTTATTTTGGCTATCGACATAAAAGGAAATAAAATCAATGATGTTTTGATCTGTTTCATCAAATATATAGTTCTCATAAGAGTAGGTAAAGCTTTGACCAAATTCTACTTCTCCTTCTTGGTCGTGATATACTTGTAAAAACAATTCGAGATATTTTTTAAGCACATATTTTTTATCTTCACCTATTCTAATTTGTAATTCATAAGTATCTGGATTTCTATAATCGATTAATTTTAAGTTCACATCTAATGTAATTTTCTTTTTGTTTTTCACATTCTTTTGAAAAAGGCCTAATAATTTTTGATTGAATGTTTCATCATATTCACTATTTAACTCAGCAATCATTTTGTTTACTTCTTCTTCATGTTCGATTAAATACATCACCGCAAGCGCAATATGCGGACAATAGTCTAATCCCGGCTTGCATCCACAATCCATATCTAACATTTGATATTCTTTGTTAATGGTAATGGTAATTGGTAATTCTTCATAGTGAAAATGTACTTTTACTCTATTGTTAGATAACTCATATGAATCATAAACTAATTTTGTTTGATCCAAATTCAGTGCCCGTATATAGTTAGAAATTCCAACAATTTTAGTTACGTCTTCGATTGTTACAATTTTAGAACGCATATTACCACCTCAAATACTTATAGTATATCATAGATAAGTTTCTATTTTGTATTCTTTTTGCCTATAATATCATTTTATTCTTGTGAGGTGAAAATTTGAACTTATAATAAAACCCAAACTTTTAATATTTTTAAAGGTTCGGGTTTTAAATATACTATTTAAATTTTTCTTCTAAATTTCAATATTTTTTCATCAGTTATTGTAAATTGTTTGTTTGCATCGGTTGAAATATTATTCCTTGTTGGATATTCGCATGGATTATTATCATCGAAAATTAGTTCTTGCTCTTTTGCATATTTGAAAATTTCCCATGATGGAGTTCCAGGATCTTTCCCCACATTAACTTTTGTACAAGGAATATTGAGTTCATTCATTTTATGATAAATTCCATCCGCATAACGAATAACTGCATCAGCCATCATAGGAATAGAACTAGTATTATTTTTATCAATTTTACCAAACTGTCCTTCTACATTATCAATACAAACAACTTTCTCTTTTTTATCATACCAAACTAATCCATCAAAAAACGTTCTATTTGGTGATGTAAAAGTTACATATCTCCAATTTGGATCAGTTATAACATGAGTTAAGCGATCCTCTGCAAATCCACCATACCTTGAGCAACAATTTGTTTTTCTACCACTAATAAATGCTTGTGGATCACTTTTTAAATGTGAATTAAATTTCATTAAACTCGTTTTTAAATCTTCAATATGAGGAATCGCTACTTTTTGTTCATCCAGTGCAAGCGCTTGTTCATAAAGTTTAATGGCCCATTTAAGTTCCATATTACTTGCACCAAATTTCATTAATAATTGTACAAGACAGATATAACGTGCATCGTCTGCTTTTTCACCAAGCATCTCTCTATCAATTTTAATACTTGTAATCGATGCCATTGCATCTATTGGTGTTAGTAATTTATTTTTTGTTCTCGTTTTTATTCTTTTTTCTGGACGATTTTCAAGAATCTCATCAAATTTTTCAAAAAGCTCACCTGTCATATTAGTGCCAAGATCAGGTTCTATGAAAACTTCACTATTTATAGCATAATGTTGCATAAAAAAGTCAGCAAATTGTTTATTATAACCCTTTCTTAAATCTATCGCACCATAAGTAGTATGAAGCTCATCAGCAGTTACTCCTTTTTTTAGAAAATAATCAATAATATAGTTCATGGCTTTCTCACTTGTTGATTCCTTGCTATCAAATAATCCTAAAATATACCCCAAAGAGACGATTCCTTCCATTTCCTCATAATTCTTTGCTTGATATGCATCTTTTAAAACCCCAAGACGAGCATAATTGTTATTGTAAAAGTATTCATAACTTTGCTCTGCTGGTATTTTATTGACAACTGCCGCTGATGGAATCCATTTCTTTACTGTATAGGGAAGCCATTCAAATAATTTTCTTTTTGTAGAAAATTGCGTTACTGTAAACATCAACTCTTTTTCATTATCCGTTAAATCTTCATTGTTTTTAGCCGAAGCTTCTTCTACTTTTAATATTTTATTTATCTGTTTTCGACTAAGAAGTCTTTCTTGATTTTGTTCATCATAAACAACAATATAAGGTTTATTTTCATCAAATAAATTATCATTATCTTTAAAACTATAGCCATTCTCAGTTAATATTGAAAATGTATTCATCATATGTATTATTCGATTACGATTAACAAGGCCTTTTTTCACCTGTTTGTCAAAAAGTTCTACCATACATTCATTTGGATCAAACAACTGATTTAAATTTATGCTAAAACCATATTGATTACACTTCATAATAATATCTAACATACTATTAAATTGTTCACGAACAACTAATTGTTCTTTATTATCAGGATCAATCACTTTTAAAATTTCTTCATTCATATTAAATAAATTATCACAATCTGGAAAAGTAAACCCTAGATTAAAGCTCTTTTTTATAACCCTTAACCATTCTGAAGAAATAGATAATAATATATCACGTTTAATCGTTAAACGATGCTCTCTACTAGAACTATCAAGATACCATAATGGAATGTTTTTTACTCTTTTATCACATAAACTAATGATATCAGAAACTTCTAAATTTTCTACGTTAAAATTTACTAATATATCATTATATTTATTTACATTTGATTCTAAAAAAGCACGTTTAAATTCAATTTGTTTCCCACTAGGATCAATTAAAATGATGTTTTCACGCTTTGGATCAAACATGTATTCAGAATTTAAAAAATTGTAATTATTTCTTTTTAAAAAGCAAACGAAACTTAATAAATCATTGCTCATTTCACGAGCATATTCTTTATTTAATACAAATTCATTTTTACCATTTGGTTGTTTAAATACGATATTTTTTATTTGTTCATTCAATAAGCATTCCATTTCCGGAAAATCATAACCTTGTTGAACTAAGAAACGAACTGTTCTATAAAGTTTGCCATCAATTTTTTGAAACTCTTTTTCATTGATATAATTATCACAATCATTGCATCTATTATCATAATTCTCCGCAAATTTATCATATAAATCATCTTTATTAGGAATAAACTCATATGTATCATCTTTATCATAACAAAAAGATATGAGCATTTGAGTATTCCTATTAAAATTGGGAAGTTTTTCTATGCAGTCATTCTTAAGATAATATCCATATTTATTTTTTATCTCCGTTTTTGGCATTCCATATACTATTTCGATAATGCCTTTAGTAAACTGATAAGGATCAGTATACGGCTCAACATGCCCATGAATATAAAAATCCATAATTTCACTATTGGTTAACCCCAAATCAATTAACGCATCCAATATTCCAAATAAGCCTGTTTGCTTCATCACATTAACAGGGTCTCCATAATCACGCAAAGAATTTAGTCCTAATTTTTTTCTAACATCAAATTCATTACCTTCAAATTGTAATAAAAAGGCTTGCTCCCTTATTTTCCAAACTTCATATATTTCTTCCATACATAACCCCCATTTATATAAATGGTATTATACATTTTTGTATCAAAAAGTCAAATCAGTTAATCATGCAGATAGTGTTTCCAAAGTGGGGAGATTTATAAAAAAATCATTTAAAACAAATAAA
>CAMUMB010000046.1 GCA_947089915.1 uncultured Caryophanales bacterium
TTTCCAAAGCAAAAAAAGGACTGAATGAAATTATTTCATTTCATTACAGCCCCTTATACTTTTCTTTTATCATTAGTTTTTGGTCTCACCAACACTATTTGACAAAGAACCAATAAAAGTCGAACTAAATATAAAGTTTCGACTTTTTCTTTTGTTCATTATCTTTACTATTACTAATGTAATCTTGTATCACACTGAGAAATTCATCTTCACTTATAAAACATCCACTTGCTTCAATACAATGATAGGCTTCATAGAAACTATGTAATCCAGTGATGAATGTCTCGTAGGAAAATTTCCCATCTATATAACTTTGTTCTAATTCAACCCGACCTAAAACTCTTTCTATCATATTGTGATGTCTCCATAAAATTGGATATAAATGGTATAGTATCATCATCGCTTCCTCTTTTAACTGTTGATAATTTGTTTGACGTGTTAAATTGATTACCTGAAAATTTCCATAGGAATCATTTTTAAATAAGTCTCTATCATAAGCGGATAGTATGACGCGAGAAGGTCCTGTTACAATTGAAGTTGGTTTTATATACTGATACATACATCTCTGTATCTTGTCAGCATTTGAAATGAGTCTATCAAAATTTGCAATGAGCCATTCCCAGTCATATTTTCCTTTTATGTAATCTAGTATAGGGTTCAAATAGATTCCCATATGATAATTTTTATTATATGCTCTTTCCATACTGAATTTAAATTGTTCACATTTTCTTTGTAAGTCAGCTTTCATGCATTGCAATGCTTTCTCTTGTTTTTCCCTTTGTAATAACTGGTTACATAAATTAAGTGATAAAGAAATTTCTATATAAAATAACAAATCAGATTCATCGAGCAAGTTTTTTTGAGAGTGAATCTCATTTACTTCTGTTACTGTTACAATTTTATTTACATCACATTGCTTTTTATATTCGTAAAGATAAGCTTCTGCTACTCCAGAGGCAGAGCTGGTTAAAATAATGTTCCCTTTTATGGTTTTTAATCCTTCTACTACTTGTTGCTTCGATTCCGAGGGAATCACTTGTGTTGTTGTCATTATATTCTCCTATTCGTTAAAAAAAGAAAGACTACTTTCTACTATCATATTTCTTTCTTTCATTTGTATTCAATATTTTTTTACGAAGGCGGAAATTTAACGGTGTAATTTCCACTAATTCATCACTATTGATATAGTCTAAACAATATTCTAGGCTCATCAGTCTTGGACGTTTTAGTACAACTGTATGATCTTTTCCGGCACTTCTTGTGTTAGTTAAGTTTTTACCTTTTACCACATTTACGGCTAAATCGTTATCATGACTATGCTCTCCAACAATCATACCTTCATAGATATCAGCACCTGGTTCTACAAACATAACTCCACGATCTTCTAGTTGTCCTAAAGCATAGGCTGTTGCTTTTCCATTTTCCATAGAAACAAGCACACCAAGTTTTCTTTCTCCTACTTTTCCACCGGCCATTTTACGGTATTCTTTGAAGGTATGACTCATCATTCCATATCCTTTGGTCATGGTCATAAATTCGGTTGAAAAGCCGATTAAACCACGAGATGGCATTGTATAAACTAATCTGGTTTGGCCTTCACTGTTGCTCATATGTTCCATAGAACCCTCACGATTTCCCAAGGCTTCTATTACATTTCCGACATATTCATCTGGTACATCAATTTGCACATCTTCATATGGTTCACATTTGACACCATCTATTTCTTTGATGATGACTTCTGGTTTGGATACTTGTAATTCAAATCCTTCTCTTCGCATATTTTCAATTAAAATAGAAAGGTGTAATTCTCCTCTACCGGATACGATGAATGATTCTGAATCATTTGGTCTAATTTTCAAAGATACATCTCGCTCAGTTTCTTTTAATAATCTTTCTTCTATCTTACGAGCGGTAATAATTTTTCCTTCTCTTCCGACAAATGGAGAGGTATTGACTCCGAATGTCATTTGTAAAGTTGGTTCATCAATTCTCAAGATAGGGAGTGCTTCTTCATGACCAATTTCACATACTGTCTCTCCTACACTAATATCTGGAAGTCCTGCGATTGCAACAATATCTCCGGCATTTGCTTCTTCAATTTCAATTCTTTTTAAGCCTAAATATCCAAACATTTTTTGAATACGGAATTGTTTGATACTTCCATCTAATCTTACACAAGATACCATTTCATTTACTTTCATTTTTCCACGTTTAACAACACCAATACCAATTCTTCCAACAAAGTCATTGTAATCTAGTAATGCTGGTTGGAATTGTAATGCGCCTTCACTTACTCTTGGTTCTGGTATTTCACTGATGATTAAATCTAAAATTGGATCCATGGTTTCTTTTTGTGTACTTACATCTGGGTCCATACTGGAGGTACCTGCAAGTCCTGATGCATATACAACTGGAAACTCTAATTGATTTTCGTCTGCTCCTAATTCAATAAATAAATCTAGTACTTCGTCTACTACTTGTGATGGGCGTGCAGTGGGTTTATCAATTTTATTGACCACTAAAATAGGCGTAACACCTGCTTCTAATGCTTTTTTGAGTACAAATCTAGTCTGTGGCATCGTTCCTTCATATGCATCTACAACTAATAACACACCATCCACCATATTCATAATACGTTCTACCTCACCACCAAAGTCAGCATGCCCTGGTGTATCTAAGATATTAATTCGATATCCTTTGTAATCAATTGCGGTTGTTTTGGCTAGAATGGTAATTCCTCTTTCTCTTTCAATGTCATTACTATCCATCGCTCTTTCGTCTACTTGTTCATTACTTCTGAATGTTCCTGATTGTTTTAACAATTGGTCTACTAATGTTGTTTTTCCATGGTCAACATGGGCAATAATTGCAATATTTCTTATATTTTTCATATATACACTTCCTCAATAACCTTTGGTATTATAGCACATGCCTTTTGTCAAGTCAAATTGATTTTATGACAATATTTTGTCAAAAAAGATTGCTCTATTTCAACAATCTCTATTTTTTTATTTATGATATATTTTTTGATTTTGATGATTCACTTGCACTATAATATGTTCTGCGTTCTCCCTTATAATTTTACGGGCAATACTTTCTCCATACTGATTCGCAATTAATTGATAGATTTCAATTCCAATATTTTCTATTGGGAAGGCTTCTAGATGGTGATAAGATTCATCCAGATTAAAATTCATATCATCTGTAGCCAGTACAATTTTATCTATATCATATCCTATTATATTGATTAAATAATCAAGATGTTTTAAAAATTGAATCTGTCTTTCATGATAAGAGAGGTGTTCATTATTTTTTGATAAAAAGTTCCCATTTGTAAATAATCCTATATAGCCATTCACTTCTTTTAATTGTCTTAACTGTTGATCTGTTAAATTTCTGTTTCGATCACATAAGGTTCTTATGTTGGAATGGGAGGCCATAATAATTGAAATTTCTTTTCTTTTTGCTTGATATACTTTTAATATATCATCAAATGTTTGTTGATTCGCATGTGATACATCTATTATTATTCCTAATTCTATTGCTTTTTCAGTCAATTCTTTTCCTTGTTCTGTTAATCCCGATTCTGATCTATTTCCTGAACCATATTGATTTTGATGATTCCAAACAGGTAATATAGAACGAAGACCTAGATGATATAATTCTTCTAAAGTTTTTATATTATCTATATAATCGCATCCTTCAATGCTATAAATAAAATTCGTTGTACTCGGTATTACGCCTGCATCTTTCATCCTATTAAGAAATTGGATACTTCTTGGAAACATCTTTTTAATATCTGCCATTTCTTTTAATGAAATATCTAATTCTTCCTTCATCTCATCAGGTGGCATAAAATAGAGATTAATAATTCCTCCTAATATGTTATCTTGTCTATATATTTTTCTTAAATCTTTTATTAGTTTTTCTTTATTTGCAAATTTATTATTTTCCATCATATTGAAATATAAAATTGTTAATAAATCATAATGCATATCATACATAATAAAACTCCTTTCTATTTCAATACTATAGTATATTTATAAATTAATTCAAAAAAATAGATATTATACAATCTACTTTTTTATTTAAGTATGTTCTATTTTAATTGTCAAAATTATTATGACTAAATATCATATCCAGTTTTTCTTTGATTTGGTCTCGATTGAATGGTTTTGGAATATAGTCTACAAAACCCTCTTCTATATATTTTTCTTTTGCACCTGCAACCGCATCGGCTGTTAAAGCAATGACTGGTATTTTAAAATTTGGATTTTCTTTTAATTTCTTTAAAGCTGTTTCCCCACTCATATTGGGCATCATAATATCCATTAAGATTAAATCATATTCATCTCCATTTTTCACTTTTTCTAAACATTCTAATCCATCATAACATTCTTCTATCGTAAAATTGAAATCGGTTAAGGCACGTTTGGCTACTTTAATATTTAATTTGTTATCATCTACAATTAATATCTTCTTATTTTCATAAATTTGTGATTTTTGTTTGCTTATTTCTTTTTGTGTTTCTAAAACAGTTTCTTTTTCAATTGTCATCTTACTTATCTTTTGCGGTAATTGTACTACAAAAATAGATCCTTTTCCGTACTGACTTTGGACATTGATTTTTCCACCCATCATTTCGGTTAAAGCTTTGGTAATTGCGAGTCCTAATCCTGTTCCCTCGGTTGTGGAATTCTTCTCAATATCAAGTCTCTCAAATTTAGCAAATAGTTTATTGATTTGCTCAGCCTTAATACCTCTTCCTGTATCTTGCACAGTAATCATTAAATTACAAATACCCTTTTGATTGATACATTTCACAGTTAAATTGATTGTGCCTTCTTCGGTATATTTAATTGCATTGGTTAATAAATTATTAACAATACCTTTGACATTGACTTTATCCCCTATTAATTCATCTGGAACATCCTCGGCAATATTTAAATGAAATTTGATATTTTTTTCACCAATACGAGTAGATGTTACTTTTGCCATATTAGTTATCTCTTTTTTAAAGTTATATGGATTTTCAACCATTTCCATTTTTTCAGATTCAATTTTATTAATATCTAGTATATTTCCGACAATCTCTAATAAGGTATGAGAGGCATTGATGATATCTTCCGTATCTTCTACTACTTCTTCTGGTACGCTATCTTTATATGTTGCGATATCTTCAGATAATCCTACAATGGCATTTAATGGCGTTCTAATTTCATGTGACATGCTCGATAAGAAATCTGATTTGGCATGGTTAGCCTTTTCAGCTTGATTTTTGGCAAGTTCTAATTCAGTAAGCATTTTAATATCTGGATTTTCTATGGTGTGATACATAATCATATTGATAAATACAATAATGGCTGGAATTACAATTAGTGTAGGATCTAGTAGTCTAACGAGGATAGCAATTCCTATAAATATAATCAAGAATATAAAAGGAATTGCCTTTTTACGGTTTATGGATTTTGCATTTCTTATAAAAATAAATAATTCTATTATAAAGTTTATTAAAGCAACACTATAAATAAACATTGTTCCAATACCTGTTACACCCATTGTTTCTTGATTAGAAATAATATTAATTGGCAATAAAAATTCAACAAAAATTGCAACTATACTAAAAAATATCATAACTTCCTTAAACTTTTTATATCTTTGTTCATTTTGATATGTAATATAATAGATATATAATGTAAGCAATAAAGGCCATAAAATATAATGTATAAAATCGATTTTATTTAAAATTTTTACAATTAATTGTGAATTTGTCGTGAAACAATAGTATGTAATTAATAATTCAATAATTACTAAAACAACATCAAAAAAACTACTAATTAACATAAAACCATAAATTTTAGTTTCTTTACTTTCCAACTTTTTTTTAGAAAAAAATAAAACCAATAATAATACAATACAAAACAGTGCACTAATTGAAAAATAAATACTGCTCATCGTAATTCCCCACAATTCTAAACAAATTATAACATATAACATAAGAAAAAGCACACCTTTTAGTGTGCGATAATATACTATTTTCTTTTCTTATATGTAATTCCTGGTACAAATTCGTTATTTGCATTGATACAATATTCATTTTCAATGGCATCTCCAGTATTACTACGCAAAAACTGTGATTCATATTCAGAATGATAAGTAAAACCAAAGACTCCATATTTTTTGAAATAAGTATGATTTAAGTAAATCATTGGATTGACAAAAGAGATATCTGTTCTATTTATATTATTCTCTATCCATATTGATTTTCTCATTTCTTCCATTTGATTTTGAATTTCTAATGTTTTTAGGGATATATCATCTGTTGGCATAGTCTCATATTTTTTTCCAAATCTTAAAATTATTTTTTTATAAATTTCTTTTTCATTTTCTACGACAGAAGGATTTTCAATATATTCTAGTATGGCAGGGATCACAGGCAATTCCGTTATTGCTGATATCATACTACTACCTTTTTTAATATCTTGCATTGCTTTGGTTGGATGTAAATTCCAAGTAGATTCTCCAAAAACAACTAAATATTTGCCTGCCAATAAAGTAGCAGAAGCTTGCAAAATACTATTCGAAGAAGAGATTTTATCATTTCTATTTAAAAACACTGATTTGGCAGATGCGAATACTGCCTTAGAAAATGGACTTAGACAATCTGTTGCTACCATAACACTTGTAGGAAGTCCTAATTTTGCCATTGCAATATACATAGAGAAAATATCATGTGCAGTGGAATGATTGCATAAAATAATTGCAGGAGTGTTTTTAGGAAGGTTTTCGATTCCTTCTATTTCTAATAAACTATTATAGAAATCTTTCATATAAATTTTAGAAATTGCTTGTTGACCAAGACTGATATTTGAAGGTATAGATAACGACAATTCTTTACAATATTGGCTGAGTTTGTTATAGTATTGTATTTTTTCAGCTGTGCTTAATTGTTTTTCAACACTATAAGGTAATATTTTCATGATAAAACCCCTTTTCATAAATATTTGCATATCTTAACATGTTTACTACTTCTTGTCAAATTTTTAAAAAGGTTCTGTTTGCAGATAGTATACAAGATTACTTTCTTTTTTTACAAGTATTTATAAATGCATCTATTATTTTATTTGCATATTCGTCATAATCTAACATTGTCTCTGGATGCCATTGAATTCCTACTACAAATTCTTTACTTGGATGTTCAACTGCTTCAATTAGACCATCTTCTGAATAGGCACAGATCACTAAATTTGTTGTTGTTTGTACATGATAGTTATGTTTACTGTTTACTTGAATTTGGTTTTTTCCAATTATTTTATAAAATAAGGTATTTTCATCTATCGTTACTTCATGTACATACCTTTGCTCTCTTTGATGATGATCAATTGCTGTAGTATTTTTTGCGTTATGTTTAATATTTTCCTCTCTTGTTATATTGTCCACACTTGCCATCATTTGCATTCCCGCGCAAATACCCAGTATAGGTATATTTTTTTCTAATGCATATTGATAGCAAAATATATCAAATTCATACCATTTATATCCTCCTGGTATCCATAAACCATCACAACAATCTATTATACATCTTAAATCTTCTTTTTCCTCTTCCGTTAACTTTGGAACATCTTTTGGACTTATTTCTTCATAAATTAGATTTTGTGTAGGTAATACAAGTAGTGGAATTCCACCTTTTTGGACAATTGCCTTTCTGGTTTTTTCCCATACACATATTACTGAATCCTCATCACTTGCTATATCTGATCTACCGATAATACCAATTATTGGCTTTTTTCCTGACATAAGTTTCTCTCCCTTTTTGTATTATTGTAAAGTACAATTGACAAATTTGTCAATTATTGTTGCTTCTTTTTGATCTTGCTTGTTATACTGATATTAAAGGATGATTATATGAGAAAAATTAGATTATTGATTTTGGTCTTATTGATAACTCCATCAATTGTATTCGCCCAAAATAAAAAAGTAGATGTTACATTTTCCAAATGTGTAGATGGAGATACCGCTAAATTTATACTGAACGAGGAAGAAATAACAGTTCGTTTTTTGGCAATTGATACACCAGAAACGAAACATCCTACAAAAGGAGAAGAACCTTATGGAAAAGAAGCAAGTGATTTTACATGTAAATCTATTCAAAATGCTTCTTCTATTATATTAGAATATGACGATAATAGTAATACCTACGATAAGTATAATAGACATTTAGTTTGGGTTTACGTGGATGATGTTTTATTGCAAGATGAACTAATCAAAAAAGGACTTGCGAAAGTAGCATATTTGTATGGAGATTATGCATACACAGAACAATTACAAGCAAGTGAAAAAATTGCACAAAAACAACAAATTGGTATATGGAGTGACGAAAAGCCAACAGCAAAGTCAACGCTTAAAGATTATTGGCTGCTTATTGTACTCGCTATTGCAATTATTATTGTTTACATTTTTTCTACCAAAGGAAGAAAAAAAATTAATAGAAAAATCAAATCAAAAGTAAAATCAGAAATGAAAAAAGAAGTGAAAGATGAATTCAAAAAATGGATATCGTAATGGTATCCATTTTAAAAATATTTTCTCAATATATAGTCCATTGTAATTTTAATATCTTCAAATACATTAATTGTATCTAGTTCTTCTCTAGAAAACCAGTTGATATCTGTACTTTCATCATTCATTTTAAGCTCCATATCTCTTATTGGTATTGCAGGATATATTATATCAATGAATGTTTCTCCATTATTAGAACGATTTCTTTGAATTCCAAGTGGTCTAATATAATCTTCCTCTCTTGGAAAATGTTCTCCTAGTATTTTTATTTTTATTCCTGTTTCTTCATAAACTTCCCGAACCGCTGCTTCTTCTGGTATTTCTCCTTCTTCAATATGACCCCCAGGTTGTGTCCACCTATCATGCTCTTTATGTCTCACTAGCAATATTTTTTTGGTCACAGGATCTATAATATAGGCAGAAGCACAGAACTCTCTATTTCGATTCATAACATCACCATATTGATTATAACAAACTCTATATGGAATGCCAATCTTTCAATTCATTTTTTACATTTTATTCATAGTAATATTGATTGTTAGAATCCTTTCTTAGACTTTTTTGATAACTTGATGCTTGGATGTCAAACGTTTCAAACTTTTCCTTTACCCTAGGGGATTTTCCCCATATTAAACTTTGTTTCGCAACTGATAATTCTGGAAATTCAAATTTCATGATTTCTTGTTTAGACGGAAAAATCCCATTAAATGAACTTAAGATTATTTGTGATGTTTCATGTGTAATCGAATAACGTTCTTCAGCAGTTAAAGATTGATTTAATGTTGTTATTAGTACATAATTTGCATTGCATAGGTTATAGAAATTATATATATACTTATTTCCAACGAATGCTTCTTGTAGTTGAAACGTTCCATCTGTGTAACCTTTTTGCAAAATAATGCAGTCTTTGAAATCTTTCTTTACTAAATCTGGCAATTTTATATCAGTAGTTTGATTAAATTTTATATTCTCTATACCCAAATCTATTAATTGATAAATTTTTTCATAAAACGTTGCTCTTTTATAGTGATTAGGAACATTGATGTCATTTATTGACTGTAATAAGGTAGAAATACCTATTTCATCTATTGAATTAGGATTTCTTTCTCCAATAAAACTATCTACTTCTATCTCTTTTAACATGTTATTTAGTTTCACTAAGTTTTCTTGGAATTCTTGTTCTGTTCCCTCCATAAAATTTAATTGTTGTACTCTATACGCAATTGCTTTCCAAGTTGCAATTTCCATACTTTCACTTATTTTTTTCATACCTTACCTCCCGATAATTTTAGGTAGTGTGAAAAGTTATATACACTACCACTTATTT
Source organism: uncultured Caryophanales bacterium (assembly GCA_947089915.1). Taxonomy (GTDB): domain Bacteria; phylum Bacillota_I; class Bacilli_A; order RF39; family UBA660; genus UBA5026. Next base: position 9,887 of record CAMUMB010000046.1, read on the forward strand.
TTCCTTTATATTTCAAT
>CAMUMB010000047.1 GCA_947089915.1 uncultured Caryophanales bacterium
ACACCAGCACCAACACCAACAGATACACCAGTACCAACACCAACAGATACACCAGTACCAACACCAACAGATACACCAGCACCAACACCAACAGATACACCAACACCAGATAAAATTGAAAGTGGAACTCATGATGGTGATAAACAACCAGATATTATTGGAGGAGGAGAAGATAAACTTCCCTTCCCATCAGATGATTCCAACTCAATGGATAATACAGACCAACCAACCGTAGAAGATTCTGCGGTATCAAATCCAAGTGTAGAATTAAATACAACGGATGAAACAATGGATCAAAGTAGAAGTGCAATGCGAATTTTGTTGGAAAATTATAAAGCACAATTGCTTTCAACTTCAAGTATAGTGAATATGAATACAGATGCCATTGCAACAAAAGTTTTTAAAATATAAAAATAAGTATCTCGATTTTGAGATACTTTTATTTTTGATATCTACTGATATTCAACACTATACCAATTTCTAGTAATGTAATCATTAAACTAGAACCCCCATAACTTAAAAATGGTAAAGTAACGCCTGTAACAGGAATTAATCCAACAACAACCATTAAATTAAGAACCGCTTGAAATGCAATTTGAAATGTAACCCCAAATGCTAGATATTTTGAGAAAGTATCATTTGCTTTTCTAGCAATTTGAAATCCTTTTACAATAATGAAAAGAAAAAGTCCACTTACAATTAAAACTCCCATAAAACCAAATTCTTCACTGATGATAGAAAAAATGAAATCTGTTTGTGGTTCTGGTAAATAGAAATGTTTTTGCCTCGAATTTAAGAAACCATAGCCAAATAATCCCCCAGGACCAATCGCATATAAAGATTGAATAATTTGAAATCCACTACCCAAAGAATCACTCCATGGATTTAAAAAGGATAAAATACGTTCTAGACGGTAAGGAGCAACTGCAATTAAACCAACAATTCCGATGACCCCAATCATACCCAAACGAATAAAGAATTTAAAATTGACACCTGCTACAAATAAAAGTCCAATAATACTCATCACAATAATTACACCAGTTCCAAAGTCAGGCTGTAGCATGATAAGTCCAAAAATCAAGAAAACAATTCCTAAAATTGGAAGTATTCCTTTTCGAATACTCTTTAAATCTTTCTCATTTTTACATAAATATTTTGAAGTAAAAATAATAAGTGATATTTTTGCTGCTTCACTTGGCTGTATTCCAAAAGAACCAATCCCAAACCAACTTCGACTACCATTACGTACTGTTCCAATACCAGGAATAATGACCAAAACAAGTAATGCAATACAACCAATTAAAAGTAAGTTGGCTTTTTCATAATAAATTTTATAATCGATATTACTTACAATATATAAAATAACAATACCAATACTAAAGAAGAGTGCTTGATGTTTGACAAACTTAAACGGATCATTAAATTTATATTCTGCCCAAATATAAGAAGCAGAATAAACCATAACAATACCAAAAATGGAAATAACAAGAATCGCAATTAACAACCCAAGATCCATTCGTTTTTTCATAATTAGAACCACACTCCGTAGATAATTGCAAGCATAGATCCTAGTAGTCCAATAATCCAAAATAATTTTACAATATCTTGTTCTTTCCAACCTAATTTTTCAAAAGTATGATGAATTGGAGTCATAGGGAAAATTCGTTTATGCGTTAATTTATAGTAATATCTTTGAATAATACAAGTGGTTGTTTCTATTACAAATACAATTCCAATGACAATGAGTAAGAGCTCATGTCTTGTTAGAATCGCAACGGTACCCAATGTTGCTCCCAATGCCAAAGAGCCAGTATCTCCCATAAACACTTTAGCGGGCTTTACATTGAAAATGAGAAATCCAAGAATACTACCAAGTAAGACAAAACAGAATAGGGCAATCGCCTCATAGCCCTCCAACCATCCAGTTGCCCAAGTAATAATACCAAAAGTACCAAAGGCAATTGCTGAAAGACCACCAGCAAGTCCATCGAGTCCATCTGTAAGATTTACTGCATTGCTACTTGCGACCAATACAAATAGAATAAATAGACCATAAAACCAACCAATGTCCCATTTGATTCCTAAAGAATGAATCCATAATAAAGGTTCATTATTGGCTAACATGAATAAATAGAAGAAAACAATGGCAATTACAATTTGTAAGATGAGTTTGGCATGTTCACTAAGTCCTTTATTGTTATGTCTTAAAATAATCAGAAAATCATCTAGAAATCCAATACAACCATATCCAAAGAAGGTAAATAAAACAATACCTAAATTATAAGAGAATGTAATTTTATGAGTGATATATAGTAAAAACATGATGAGTAGTGTAGGTAGTATAAAAATGAGTCCCCCCATAGTAGGTGTTCCTTTTTTTTCTTTATGTCGTTCATCTAAGTAGATACTTAAAGATTGCGATGCTTTCAATTTTCGAAGTAGGGGAATTAAAATACAAGCAAGACAAACGGAAAAAATAAGACCAACCATTACTGCTAAAACAGATTTTGTTAATAATAACATATTTCACCTCTATTCTTGTAATAATAAGCGAACTGTTTCACCTTCAAAGATACGAGTATTGGCACTAGGAGATTGATAATAAACGGTATTTCCAGATCCAGTATATTCCACTTTAAATTGTTTTAACTCTTGCATTGCTTCTTGTAGTGTCTTCCCTGTAACATCTGGCACATTCGCATATTTTTTTTCATAATATTGATAATTTTTTTCACTACCACCTTCTGGTTTTTCGATATTTAAAATATCAATCGCGGATAATAATACATTTCTAGCAATTGGAGCTGCAACTGTACCACCATACTGTGTAATTCCTTTGGCATTATCAATGGCAATATAAACAATAATCTTAGGATCATTTGCGGGCATAAATCCCATAAAAGAAGTAATATAATTTCCAACCATATAAGAACCATTTTCTACTTTTTGAGCCGTTCCTGTTTTTCCCCCAACACGATAGCCATCAATAAAAGCGTTTCGTCCACTTCCGTTGGTTACAACACTTTCTAATGCATATCTTACCATTTCACTTGTTTCGTCACTAATGACTTTTCGTTTGGTTTGTGTGTTAAAATCTTGAATTACAGTATTTGTTTCTGGCTCATTTAAACTTTTTACAATATAAGGTGTATTAAGATAACCGCCATTGATTGCAGCCGAAACGGCAACAATTTGTTGAATAGGCGTTACAGATACCCCTTGACCAAATGCAGTCGTCGCAAGTTCTACAGGACCAACTCTATCAAGAGAGAATAAAATTCCAGAACTCTCTCCATTTAAATCAATACCTGTTGGCGATCCAAAACCAAAATTACGAATGTACTTGAATAAAGTTTCTTTTCCAATCTTTTGCCCTAATACAACAAATCCAGGGTTACAAGAATTTTCAACAACCTGCAGATAAGTTTGTGATCCATGCCCACCATGTTTCCAACAACGAATACGTGCATTTTCAACTGTAATACTACCACCATCAAAGTAACTATCCTTTTCTAAATCTACTAATTTTTCCTCAAGTGCAGTTGCAAGTGTAATAATTTTAAAAGTAGATCCTGGTTCATATGTCGACCAAATTGGTAGATTTCGGTTAATTTGTTCTGTTGTATAATCTTGATAATGACTTGGAGAAAAATTAGGGCGAGAGGAGATTGCTAAAATCTCTCCCGTATTTGGATCCATCGCAATTCCCAAAGCTTGTTCTGGATTATATTTTAACATAGCATTGTCCAATTCTCGCTCTAAAACTGCTTGCAACTCATAGTTAATAGTTAATGTAATATTAACTCCATCTTGTGGCTCTTCATAGATTTCGGTTAATTCTAACTTATTTCCTTTCGCATCTGATAAATATTTAATTGCACCATATTCCCCCGTTAAATAATCATTGTACATTAATTCTAAACCACTTAGTCCTTGATTATCGATTCCAACAAATCCTAAAGTATGAGACATCATGGTATCATAGGGATAGTAACGTTGTGACTCTTTGACCAAATAAACACCATCTAATTTGAGAGCATCTATTTGATCCGCAATTTCATAGGATAATCGTCTTCCTTCTGGGTGAACTCTTTCAATTGATGTCTTTTTGCTGACATGGGCATACATATCTTCATAAGTTACATTTAGAATTTCGCTTAATTTTTGCGCAGTTGTCTCTTTGTCTTTGATTTGGTTCGGAATTAAAACAAGAGAGGTGGTTGTTTTATTATCAGCAAGTACAATGCCATTTCGGTCATAAATACGCCCGCGATTTGCTTCAATGGGTAGATTACGACTCCATAAACTGGATGCCAATTGATTCAGCTTTTTGTAATCGATTACTTGGGTATAAAAGACCTTCCCAATGATTAGAATGAAAAGACAAACAAGTACGAGTAATACAATTTTAATACGTGTATGAATTCCTTTAAAGAACATAGCAGCACCTCTAAAAAAATATATGTACAACCTATCTAAAAAAGAACCATAGAAAAAAGACTTAATAAAGTCCTCTCCAAAAAAATAAATTTTAATTATTATTGAGCTGATTATTAAGGTTAATTAATATTTTTCCTAGTCTTTCAGAAATACATTTCACTGTGGTTTCATCAAAAGGGTTTGGCATATTATATTGCTTGATTAACTCACGGAAACAATAGTAAGATGCAACTGCTCCTATTTCTTTAAATAAATGAATGTTTTGTTTACAACCATCCCAAATTGCCAATGCACCAAAAGAGGAAAGAGCATAATCAATATAGTAAAAGGGATTTAAGTAGATGTGTGATTGACGATAAAAATATCCACCTGTTTCTAGATTGATATGACCAGTATTCGAGGTCTCCATCTGATATTTTGTTACCAATTCAAGCCATGTTTTTCGAATGTCTTCTACCTTTAAATCTTCGTTGGAATAAATTCTTTCTTGAAATTCGTCAACAAGACAGATATATGGCAAACTATTAACCATATTATATATTTTCATAAAGCAATATTTTACATAATCCTCTTCATTGAATAAATTGTCAAAATAATCCATAGAAATGAGTTCCATAGCGTAAGAAAATATTTCTGCAATTTCCATTGTAGGGTACTTTAATAAAGCAGAAACAATATATTTTCTATCCTGAATAGAAGCACAATATTTTTGAAATGCGTGTCCCATTTCATGTGCAGTCGTTTGAACATCCAAATAGTTATTTTTAAAGTTACCTGTAATTACGGGTAAACAAGTTTCCGTCAGATAATTGGTAATTGCAAAGCCAACTTTATTATCTCTTTGAAGTAAGTCGATATAATCATTATGAATCATGTTATAAAATAAAGACGAAACCTGTGAATCTATCTGCTCAAATGATTTAAAAATTTCATCTAATAGCTCTTTACCATAATATTTTAGTGTTGGCATTTTATGAAAGAAAACACCTGCATCAAAATATTCTAATTTTTCGAGTGAAAGTGCATTTTTTTGCCATTTTGAAGTTTTTTTACACAATGGAATAATATAACGAATAATATATTCCCTAAAACGATGAATATCCTTATAATCATATTCAAATCTTCTTAATTTATATAAACTATAGTTTACATAGTGATCAAATCCCAATTTTTTAGCAATTAAATTTCTAGTAGTAATTAAATCATATAATAAATCATCATATTCTTTTTGTTTTGTATAATAGTAATCATTAATAGCATCATGTGCTTTTTTTCTTATCATTCTATCTTTATCAACACAAAAACCTGATATATAAGAAATACTTCTTTCATTACTATCATACATTATTTTATTTTTTGAAAGTTCCCTATATTTTTGCATGAGTTCATTTTCTTTTTGTTGTAATTCTACGATGTCATCAGAAGAAATCTTTAATTGGTATGCAATGGTATGAAAAAAATTATCTGGCATCATTTCTGATAATTTATCTTTATGTTTAGAGTTCATAATACTTTCGTAAAAAGGAACAAATAATAAATTGAATTTTGGTTTATACACATTCCAATAGTTCATTTCATTTTGGAAAAACGAATCCGAACAATTTCGCATGTTTTTGATATCTGCATAATCACACATTTCTTCTACATGATTTTGAATCGAGATGATTCTTTTGCAAAGGTGAATGAATGTTTGGAAATCATTTTCTTGATTCAAATTATTAATTAAGTGATTCAGTTCAATCTCTGTTTTCTCATATGAAATTCGCTCATATGCTATCTCATCAAAGTGTTTCATATTAGTCAACTCCTAGTATGTGTGTAAAATTGAAAAAGAATAAGATTTAATAAAGTCCTTTGATTGTTCCATTCGAATCAACATGCATATGTAAATAAGCAGGGTCCTTAGATAACCCTGGCATTGTCATAATATTACCTAAGTATACAATGAGGAAACCTGCTCCTGTAGCTATTTTTACATTCATGACATGAATCACATGATGACGGGGATAACCTAATTCATCTGGATTGTCTGCAATTGCATATTGTGTTTTCGCAATACAAATCGGTAACTGATTCAGTCCAAGTTGCTCTAAATGTTCCATTTCACGTTTGGCATCTTCTTCTACTAATACCATATCTGCTTGATAGTAATTTCTTAAAATACATCCGATTTTTTCTAGAATAGAATTTTCTAAAGAATAGGGAAGCGTAAAATGATTTTCTTTTTCACATAATTGTGTTACCATCCCAGCAATTTCTAAAGCACCATTACTACCTAAAGAATACGCATTACAGATAGAAAAGGGGAATCTTTGATTTTCTACATAATGCTTTACATAAGCAATTTCATCTTCTGTATCAGTAGAAAATTGATTCAAACAGATGAGTATATTGGTGTTCATCTTTTGCATTATATCCATATGTGCTTGTAAATTACATATTCCTTCTTCTAAGGTTCCATTTCCATTGTATTTTAAAGAACGAATCGTGGTATTGATGATGACCAAATCTGGTTTTCTATTCATTTTACGACACTTGATATCCATAAATTTGAAAGCCCCTAGATCAGATCCAAAACCAGCTTCTGTCACAACATAATCGGCAAGTGATAAAGCAGTTTTGGTTGCAATGATAGAATTACATCCATGTGCAATATTGGCAAAAGGACCCCCATGAATGAGAACAGGATTGTGTTCTAAACTTTGCACCAAATTCGGTTTGATGGCATCTTTGAGTAAGATAGTCAAAGCTTCCTCTCCATGTAAATCGGAAACATAAATAGGTTGTTTATCTGTATTATATGCAATCAAAATATGACTTAAGTTGTTTTTCAAATCCATTAGATTTTCCGAAAGACATAAAATTGCCATGATTTCAGATGCAGTCGAAATGACAAAAGACTCATTTCGTTCATTTTTTCCTTCTAAATGAATATGACGTAAAGCACGATCATTGATATCCAAACATCTAGTAACTTGAATGGTATTAGGATCAATTTTTAACGCATTTCCTTGAAAGATGTGGTTATCAATCATCGCACATAATAAATTATTACAAGCAGTTACCGCATGAATATCCCCAGTAAAATGAAGATTGATATCTTCCATAGGAACGACCTGTGCATAGCCACCACCAGTAGCTCCTCCCTTGATTCCAAAAACAGGTCCAAGTGAAGGTTCTCTTAAAGTAGCAATACTTTTCTTACCCAAACGACATAAAGCATCATTAAGGCCAATCGTTACCGTTGTTTTTCCTTCTCCATAAGGGGTCGGATTCGTAGAAGTCACTAAAATGAGTTTTCCATTTTGCTTTCCTTGAATGTCTAGAGATAATTTTGCTTTATATTTTCCATAACATTCTATTTGATCTTCTAAAATTCCCAATTTTGAAGCAATTTCAGTAATGGGCTTTAATGTAGTTTCATTTGCAATCTCAATATCTGTTTTCATATGTATCACCTAATATCATTATAACACGAGTTATTCTTACTTTAGAATAGAAAACAATGAATTCTAAATTTTCTAAATTTATGGTATGATGGAAATAGGTGGTTATATGGAAAAAAAGACAAATAATTTAATGAGGTTGTTGCCATATTATAAAAAATATACAATACTTTGTGTAGCCGTTATTATCTTAAGTTTAGGATATGCAGGGATTTCACTACTTTCTCCAATATATGAAGGAAAAATGCTAGGCTTCTTTGAAGAATTTAATCAGAATGAAATAATAAAGACTGCCGTTTTATTACTCATTATTCGGATTGTAATTGAAATTGTAACGAATATGTGGTCTCGTATAGTTTTAAAACTAAATAGTAAAGTGAATTTAGATTTAAAGAAAAATCTATTAGAAAGTTTAACCAATTTTGAAATCAAAAATTTTGATCATACCAACTCTGGTTTGTTTATATCTAGATTAAATAAAGATACTACAGAATTAGCTGAGTTATTTGACTTTATTACAGATGATCTTTCAGAAATTATTTTAGGTGTTAGTTTTATCATATATGTGTTCTTTTTAAATATTTATTTGGGTATTTTTCTGATTTTAAATTTACTCATTATCTCTTTACTGGTTTCTAAAAAAATATCTGTTTATAAAAAAGTGAGAAAAAACTATAAAGAAAAAGATGAGAATCTAATTGGACTATATACTGATATTGTACGTGGTATCCGTGAAGTGAAAAGTTTAAATTTAAAATCTGTATTTTTAAATAATATCAATCATCAACAAGAAGATACGATACAGGCGGAAATGAAAAGCATTGATACGAGAAGAACGTGGAACAGGTGGATTGCAGCTATGCAACATTTTCTTGATTTTATCTATATTTTACTTTCTATTTATTTTATAAAGCATCAAAGTTTGACAGTTGCATCTTTTCTAATTATATTCTTATATAAAAATAAAATATTAATTTTTCTCAATTGTATATCTGAATTAAGAGAAAAAATCGCAGATGGAAAGATATCAGCCACTAGAGTTTTTGATATGATGGATTACCAGTCCTTTTCAAAAGAACAATTTGGAAATCAATCAATAGAATACTTAAATGGAAAGATAGAATTTCAAAATGTATCGTTTTGTTATGAAAATGAACTACTGTTTGAAAATTTAAACTTTGGAATAGAACCAAATCAAATGGTTGCGATTGTTGGAAAAAGTGGAGAAGGAAAATCTACCATACTGAAATTAATGCATAAAAGCTATTCAGTTGATAAAGGAAAAATATTATTGGATGGCATTGATATCAATAAATTGTCTGAAAAATCGATTAAAAATAATATTGCGATTGTTTTACAGTCTCCTTATATATTTAATCTATCTATTAAAGAAAACATTCGTTTATCAAAAATGAATGCAATCGATGAGGAAATCATCGAAGTGTGTAAGAAGGCCCAAATTCATGATGATATTATGAAATTAGAAAATGGCTATGATACATTAGTAGGAGAAAATGGAGTAATACTCAGTGGCGGGCAAAAACAAAGACTTGCGATTGCCCGTGCTTTAATGAAACAATCCAAGATTATTTTATTGGACGAAGCGACAAGCTCACTCGATAATGAAAATCAAGAAAAAATTAAACATGTCATGCGAGATTTGTCGAAAGATCATACAGTAATCATTGTTGCACACCGTCTTAGTACCATTGTAAATGCGGATAAAATTCTGTATTTAGATCATCATAGTATAGTTGCATCGGGTACACATCAATATCTGATGGAACATTGTAGTGAATATAAAAAACTATATGAAATAGAGGAATAACGCTTATATAAATAGTCTATAGCATTGTAAATATTTTCCTATTTAAATTTAATAGAATAATAATAAATTTGTATCATTGCAACAACCCCAAAGAATTTGATAGTGTTTCCAAAGTGTGGAGATAAAGAAGAAAATCATTAAAAACAAAGAAA
>CAMUMB010000048.1 GCA_947089915.1 uncultured Caryophanales bacterium
TTATTTTATCATATCGGATGGCTTTTCTATTTACACAACTTTTTCTATACTCTCAGATATTAAGACATACCTGGAAAGAATTTTCAATTAAGTTTGTTACATCCATTTTGATGCGCGGAATTTTGATGATTTTACCAGTATGGTATAGTGATGCGATTGATTGGGCTTCTAAGGGTAACTTTGAAAAAGCCTATCATTTAATTGTACTATCATTGCTTGTTTATATTGCTTATTACATCATTGAATCGCTTAATAATGTTATTCTCTGGAAATTATATAATCGTTTATATAAAAGATATACAAAACTTGCAACCTACTCTACTTTCCAAAATTCCATTTATAGTCTATCTCGATTCAGTTTGGGAGAATATGGAAATATATTAAATAATGACATTGATATTATTTGTGCATTTTATGCAAATGGAGTTATGCGTATTGTACAACTATTAGAATTTTTAATTATTTACTCATATTTCTTTACTTTAAATATATATATCTTTTTAATTACTGTTATGGTTTCTCTATTAATGCTAGGTGTGTATGTTTTGAATAGTAAAAAAACACAAAAAAATAATATTTGGAGAAAATCTACTTTAGATAATAAAACTGCTACATTACATGAAGTTTTTTTGGGAATTAAGGAAATTAAAGGATTTCATGTATTTAAAAATATCAATGAACGGGTGAAGGGAAAAAGTATAACTTATTTAGATGCAAATGCAAAATACAACAGATTTAATGTAAATGTGAAGGTAGTTGTTTTAGCAGTAATTCAATCAGCTCGTTTTGGATTGGTATTATATGGGCTCTATTTAATGTCTCAGGGTCAAATGGCATTAGGTGTCGTTATGCTAATCTATACATACTATCAAAAAATTATAGATAACTTTGATGTAATTAATACCATCAGCATTGAATTACAAAACCTAAAAGTATCATTCGCACGTTTTAATAAGATATTAGAATATACGAAAAATAATGATGAGTTAGGAACTATAAAGTCTTATGATTTTAAGGGTCATATTCAATTTATTGATGTATTATATGGAAATAAAAATGACCCAATTTTAAATATGGCAACGTTTGAAATTCCTGAAAATAAAATTACAGTTATTACTGGAAAAGCTGGAAGTGGAAAAACGGGTGTATTTGATTTACTCTTAAAATTGAACCAAAAACACAGTGGTGAAATCAAAATAGACGATATTCCGATTGAAAAAATAGATGGTCAAACTTATTACAACCTAATTACATCGGTTCGTAAAACACCTAGTTTCTTTGATATTTCAATTAAAGAAAATTTAATGTTAGTGGAACAGGATTTTGATAAAATCGTAGAGATCTGTAAAATGTTACAAATTCATGATTATATATGCAGTCTTTCTCATGGCTATGATACTCCTATATTGAGTAAGGAAGATAACATTTCTAATAATGTGAAACAATTAATCGCAATCGCAAGAGCTTTATTAAAAGATTCCAAAATTATGATGTTTGATGAATCACTAAGTGTGTTAGAAAAAAGTAGTAGCGATATTGTCCTGAATCTATTGAATAAATTAAAGGAAGATCATACCATTATAATTATTTCTCGTGAAAAAGATATTCTAAAGAATGCAGATGAAATCATTGTAATTCATGATAATAAAATTGCAGAGATAGGGACACATCATAAGTTGATGAAAAATAAAAATATATATTACCATTTATATGGTGCATAGAATCAAACTGCGAATAAAATATTTGGATAGTAGAAAAGTATAACTGAAATAGAGATTGAAAAGTAGTGCTAAGCATGATTAATTAAGTATATCATCAATCATAAAATAGTTTGCGAGTAGGAAGTGTTAGCCATTTGTAAACGGGGGGGGGGTAAACCTCTTTTTTAGGTGTGTAAAGAAAGGAGTAAAAAGATTGAAAGTAGGAAAATAAAGTAGTAAACTAAGTATAAGAAAGAATAAAGAAATACAAAATAGAATTAGGAGTGAATAAAATGGAGAAAAAAGGATTTACATTAGTAGAATTATTAGCGGTAATTGTTATACTTGCAGTGATTGCATTGATATCAACCCCAATGATAATAAACGTAATAGAAGGAAGTAAAAAAGGAGCCTTAAAAGATAGTGCGTATGGATTACTAGAAGCAACAGATATTTATTATGCAGAACATACAATAGATGGAATAAATAGGAAAACAGAATTTATATTTGATGAAGGAAAACAAACAAGTATAGAACAACTAGGATATAAAGGATATGTAGAAAAAGGAAGTATGTACTTATATAGCGATGGAAAAGTAGCATTATGTATAAGTGATGGAAAGTATGCAGCGATAAAGAATGTAGATGAAGAAGAAGTAAGAATGAGTAGTGGAAGATGTAGTTATAACGAAGCAACAGAAGAATATGAGACAGTAGGGATCTGTAGTGACTTAGAAAGTGAATTAGAAAAAGTAAAAGAAGAAAATAATAAAAAAATAGAAGAAATAAGAAATGAGTATGAAGAAAGAATCAGTAATCTAACAAATGATTATGAAGAACAGAAGAAAACAATAGAAAACACCTATAAAGATCAAATAGAAGAGTTAAATAGAAGGATAGAAGAATTAGAGGCAAATAAAGAAGCAGATATCGCACAAATAAGAGCAGAATATGAAGATAGGATAAAGACCCAGAAAGAGGCATATGAAGCACAGATTAATGAACTAAATAGACAACTAAATATCTTCAAAACAGGAGGAACGGCAAGTGCTTCAGATATTGCATCAGGTAAAACTGCTTATGTCAATGGGGAATTGATTACGGGAATATTGGAGAATACGAATGAACCCCAACTTGTGTTTTATTCATATCGAACAAGAGGAATATTATTCACAAGTAAATATATCAATGATGACTATTTTAGTTATGAAGTTACAGGTTCTGCTGGTTCAATGACTTCAATTAAATATACTGCAAAGAAAAAATGTAAGGTACTTGTAATAAGCTGTGTGAATGGATCAAGTGACATGGATATACAGATAAGAGAATTTGATGTTGGGGATCAAACATCTACAACAGATTCACAGACATATTATACTTTTAGTTATTTCATGGGTTTTATTATTTAGATATATAATTAACTATGAGTTGTTTAACATTCCTATCTAATACTTGCTATTTTTTAATGCATATGATAAAATAGCTCTGCTAAAGGGGATTTTATATATGACATTAGAAGAAAAAATAGAACAGAATTTGAAGAAACTACATATAGAAATAGAAAATAGAATGAAGGTAATCGATAAGAAATTTCAACAAGAAATGTATCAAAAATGTATAGGTGAATTAGACAAAAAAGAATATGAAATTAGAAAAGTTTTAGGCTTACCAATATCAAAGATAGAAAAGGAGTTAGATATTCTTTTTGAACAATTTCCAAAACAAGATGAAAAATCGAAAAAAGAAACAGAACAGATGAAAATTATACATAGACTGTTATATGCAATCATAGTAAATCTATTATTAGTTTGGAAATCAATCATTTCAAAGGAATCAGATTCTATAGAATTAGTAGTTCCGCAAATTAAAAATTATTTTGATCAGGGAATGGATATAACAGAACGAGCGAATAAATTAGTAGAAGCGATGGAACAAAACGATAAAATTACTGAAGAAGAATTTTTAATATTTGAACAATTGGAGGACTATTTTGAAGATAATATCTATATGGATTATGTTGATGTGTATCAAACATTAGCGAATCTAGATGTTACATATACGCTAGAACAACCTGTAGATGAAATTGTATTTACCTTAGCTGAATATTATGCATCTATTCCTGAGATTGCAGTATATAAAATGGGATGGAATAGAAAATCCGAAATTTTGCCACATGAATATGTTCACATGACAGGAAGATTATTTGATTACCCTGAACTTTCAGAAGGAATTACAGAATTAATTGCTAGAGAATATTGTACAGAGGGAAAATTACTAGGTTATTATCCAAAAAATGTCACCTGCGTTCGATTGTTGTGTGAGTTAATCGACCCACAAATTATATTGGAAGCTTATAGTACCCATAATTCTAATCTAATTGTAGAAGCTTTAGCGTCTAATTTTCCATCTAAAAATTTATCCTATTTTGCTACATGTTTATTAGACCAAATGGAGAATTACTGTGCAGGTACTCAAATCGATGATTTTGAATATTATAAAGGAAATTTAAATAGTATCATTACATTTTATACGAAAGTTTGTGGAATGGAACAATTAAGTCCTTATTTTGAACAATATATGTCATATTTAATCAATTATTATACTACTGTTCCAAATGAAAATATCCGCTTCTATTTTAATTTAGATACGACTCTATCAGAAAAAGAGCAATCCCAAAAAAGATTAAAAAATGAACAACTTTATTACATCTAATTGAAAAAATGGATTGAGTTAGCGTATAATAGTTTTGGTGAGATAAATGGAAATACTAGAAAAGTTAAAAATAGTTCCAAATTCTATACAACTATATGAAACGGCTTTTACCCATACCTCATATGCTTATGAAGAGAATAAGGAAAGCTATGAGAGGCTAGAATATCTAGGAGATGCGGTATTAGAACTAGTTATTAGTGAATATTTATATCAAAATACGAATTATGAAGAGGGAATGATGACAAAATTGCGTGCACATTATGTATGTGAAACCGCACTTTATGAATATTCGATTCGTTTAGGGTTAAACGAATATTTGAAATTAGGTCATGGAGAAGAACAAACTGGTGGAAAATACCGTAAAGCAATTGTTGCGGATATTTTTGAGTCTTTTATTGGAGCTTTGTTTTTGGATCAGGGAATTGAAACTGCCAAAAAATTTATATATGATAATGTAATTCCATGTATTGAAAACCAAGAGTTTGACTTTTTTAATGACTATAAATCGCAGCTACAAGAACTTGTTCAAACAGATCAAAGAAGTTTAACTTATCATATAGTAAATGAAGAAGGACCTGCCCATAATAAAACTTTTACTGCAGTTGTAAAAATAGATGACATTGTTTATGGCACTGGAATTGCTCACAGTAAAAAAGAAGCAGAACAAGAAGCTGCTAAAAATGCATTAGAAAAAAGTGTAAAATAAAAAGAGACGAAAAAAGTCTCTTTTATAAATGACTTTGAATGGTTTCCAATATTGTTTCTTTCAAATTGTCATCACTACCATTCCATAAAATTTCAAAAAATACACCAAGTCCTGGTAAAATAACTTCATCCTTTGATTCGATAGAGGATATAATAGATTCTTTTATTTCTTTTTGATCAGAATCCTTAAAATTACTACGAATATGTTCACGAATTTTAATATCCATATGATTCATCCTTTCTTTTCTAGTTTGCCAAAAAATAATATATTTATACGAAATTAGAAAAAAATCTTTCTTTTTAATTCTAAAAACGGTATAATGAAAATAGAGTAGGAGGAATAAAATGGTATGGATTATCATTGCAGTGGTTGTAGTACTTCTTATATTGTATGTAATGAGTACTTATAATGCACTAGTAAAATTACGTAATAGGGTAAAGGATCAATGGGCCCAAATTGAGGTATTACTAAAAAGAAGAGCTGACCTAATTCCTAATTTAGTAGAAACCGTAAAAGGATATGCAAGTCATGAAAAATCAACATTAGAAGGTGTAATTGAAGCAAGAAACAAAGCGATTTCTGCAACGACACCACAAGAAGAAATGAAAGCAAGTGGAGAACTTTCACAAGCATTAAGTAGATTACTTGCACTTACAGAAGCCTATCCTGATTTAAAAGCAAATACGAATTTTATGGATTTGCAAAACAACTTAAAAGAGGCAGAAGACAAAATATCATTTGGAAGACAATTTTATAATGATACAGTTCTAAAATACAAAGATAGATTAGAAATGTTTCCATCTAATATCATTGCCAGTATATTTGGATTCAAACCAGAACCTTTCTTTGAAGCAAGCGAGTCTGATAGAGAAGTTCCAAAAGTTCAATTTTAGGCTTACATAGGTAAGTCTTTTTTGAAAAGAAGGAGTGTACAATGAAAAAGAGTTTACAAATTATTATTTTAACAATATTACTATGCTTCCCAATTGGTGTATGTGCAAAAGAGGGAATTTCCAATTATTATATTGATTTAACAGTTGAAAAAAATGGAGATGTAACAGTAGAAGAATTATTTGCATTAGAAGGTAGTTATAATGGTGGGATGCGCGTTATTAATTATTCTAATGAAACTACAATATTTGATGGAAGTTTAAATTCTTTTATTGGCAGTAAAATTTATAACGGGGATTCTGTTGAAATTAAAGAGGTTAAAAGTATTGAAATAGATTCCAACAGTACATTTTCTGATTTAAAAAAAGAGGGAACTCTATTCCAAAAAAGTTCCTATGCATCAACTGGTGAATATGGAAAATATACAGTAGATACGATAACGAATGGAAAATCAGTTCGTATATATAATCCATCTTCTAAAAAACAAAAGGGATTTTATATTAAATACGTAATTACCAATATGGCAGTTGTGCATAATGATATTGCAGAAATTATGCTTGTTTTATTAAATGATGAACAGGCGGAAAATATAGACTCTTTAGAAATGCATATTCATATACCCGAAAACGAAACCGAATTAAGGGCATGGGGACATGGACCTTTATGGGGAGAAACCAAAAATCTAAGCAGGGAAGAAATTCAGCTAAATATTGAGTCATTGGATGCATATCAAGCAGTGGATATTCGTTTTGTTTTTGATAAATCCGTTGTTCCATATAGTATGAAAAGAAGTGGAGTAGATGGATTATCTTCTGTTCTAACAGTAGAGACAAAAAAAGCAGAAGAAGCAAATAAACTAAGAGAACAGGTAAGAAAAAATGAAAAAACATACCAAACAATTGGAAATATTATTGTTGGTTGTGGAATTGCTTGGATTATTGGGCTTATTATTTTAATTGCTTATGTTTACCATAAATATGACAGGGAATATAAAAATACCTTGCCTTCTAAATATTATAGGGAGTTTCCAGATACCTATGGACCAGAAGTTGTTGGATATTTACTTCATAAGCAAATATCCAATAATGATTTATCAGCATCTATATTGAATTTGATTTATAAAAAGGCAATTTCATTTGAATCGTTAGAAAAAAAAGATTATAAGCTAGTGAATTTACATATATCTGATATAACGAATGCAGAACAAAAACTATTAGATTGGTTATTCCATGAGAAAGAAGAAATCACACTTTCTGCACTAAAAAAAGAGGCAAAATCATCATATGAAGGATTTATTAGCCGTTATCACACATGGAAGGTAAATGCAGAAAGGGAAGCAAAAAGCTACCATTTTTATGAAAATTCCATTAATAGTAAAATATTAAGTTGTTTATATAGTGTATTGGGTATATTTTTGTCAATGCTATTAATGGGATTCGAACATCTATGGTTACCATTTATTCTTATCATTTGTTCTTTCATATCTTTATTTTACTTTATACTTTATAAAAAAAGGACAGAACTAGGAAGTGAAGCATATTATAAATGGATTGGACTTAAGAATTTTCTGAATGACTTTGGTAATTTTGAAGATAAAGAACTTCCTGAAATTACATTATGGGAAAAATATTTAGTGTATGCTGTTAGTTTGGGATGTGCGAAAAAGTTATCTAAAGCAATGGAAATTAAAGTAAAAGAATTAGAAACTGCTAGTCAAACTATTGATACAACTCTTTTAGATTTATCCCGTATGCACATGTGGCTATCATTTAATCAAAGCTTATCTGGAACTGTAACTTCTGCAGTCAGTACTGCCCAATCACAGATTGCAAGTAGTAGTAATTCCTCTTCTGGTGGCTTTGGTGGTGGCTTCTCAGGTGGGGGTGGTCATGGCGGTGGAGGCGGTACCGTTGGCCGTTTCTGATTAGTATAAATAAAATTTAAAGTGTTAAAATATAATTGAGGTGAAATGATGGAATTTCAAAAAAACAAGTTTTATAACAGTAAACCCACTAAAATAGCAGGAAATAAAGTATTACCGAAGAATAATCCTTTTGAGATTTCAAAACAATTTTTAAATAAAATGAACAAAATAGAGGCAAAACCAATAACCCCAGAACGTAGATTAGAAGAACAACAAAATCAAAACCATTTTATCCATAAAAGTCCTTTTCAAAAATAATGGTGTTTTTCTATCACTTGTGATATAATGAATAAAGTAAAAGTATAATTGGTGGTGATATGGTGGATACAAATGAAAATTCTACAATAAATATAGAGGAAAAAATGAAACAAGATTCATTGAATCGTGATCGCATTATGGAAGAAGTGAACCGTAATTTAGCTGACCATAGTCGTAGAATTGTGGAATACGATCAAAAAGCGAAGACTCTAGATTTATTAGAAGTAAAATATAATAGTTTGGAAAGAGAAAGTAAAGAAGTTATTACCGCTATGCAAAAAAAAATAGACGAACTTACAGAAATAAATGCCAATTTAGAAAATGAAGTTATGATATTAAGAAAAACCATTTTAAATTTTAAAAGTAAAACGACAGGACTACGTTCTGCCATGGAACTTATCATTAATGATTTTGGAATCGACCAAGTTGTACTTGCAACTGGAATTGATAAGGACAAACTAAGAGAATACCTGAAAAATTAATATATAGGAATAAATCATAAAATAGTTTGCGAGTAGATATATAGGTTAGCTATTTGTAAACGATGGTGGTAACCCTCTTTTTAGTGGTATAAAGAAAGGGGTAAAAAGATTGAAAGTAGTGAAATAAAGTGGTAAACTAAGTATAAGAAAGAATAAAGAAATACAAAATAGAATTAGGAGATGTTAGAATGAAAAGAAAAGGATTTACATTAGTAGAATTATTAGCGGTAATCGTAATATTAGCAGTGATTGCATTAATCGCAACGCCAATGATCATGGATGTGATAGAAAAGAGTAAGAAATCATCATTACAAGATAGTGCATATGGACTTGTAGATGCAGCAAACATGTATTATACAGAACATATACAAGAAGGAATACAAGAACCAATTGTATTTGACTTTGCAAATGGAGTTCAAATAAGTGAAGAAAAACTAGAATATAAAGGAAAAATACAAGAGGGGAAACTGATATTAAATACGAATGGAAAAACAGTAGTATGTATAAGTGACGGAAAGTATTATGCATATAAAGATATAGAAGAAAGTGAAGTAAGAGGAGGTAGTGGAAGCTGTAAGTATAATGGAGAAACAGGAAACTTTGAAATTATAAGTGATGTAGATACATTAAATGAAAGGATAAAAACATTACAAGAAGAGTTAAATACACTTAAGAAACAAGGAGATGCGAAAGCAGAAGAGATCAAAGAAGGAAAGACAGCTGTTGTACAAGGTGAGTTGATTACGGGGACAATGGAAAATGCAAGTGTAGTACAAATTGGAACAGATGTTTATGAAGGTACAGAAACATATCAAATTGATGTCAAACCTTATGTTTTAAATTATCAAAATCTTTCTTCTGATAGTTTTTATATTAGACCTCAAGGTTTATACGCAATTGGAGGACAATCATTTGACAATATCAATTTAGAGCTTTCTTATGATTCATCCACAGGTATTTTGACCACAACAAAATGGACGGGTAGATATGAAACAGGAAAATCATTTGTAGCATATTATTATATTTATGCATTTTGCTTATGATATATCGAGTTGATTCAATCATACAATAGGTGAGTATGATATTTATATTTTCTATTAATTTAGCATATTAAAAGGGGCTGTAATGAAATGAAATAATTTCATTCAGTCCTTTTTTTGCTTTGGAA
>CAMUMB010000049.1 GCA_947089915.1 uncultured Caryophanales bacterium
TATCTTTTTCATCTAGTGTTGATGATTTTCCATAAAACTTTTCACACTATCCATAACTTTACTAATTTCCATGTCGATCCTCCTTATTTTTAATATATACAATAGTATGTAAAATCATTACAATTGAAGGCATTATACATTAAAACGGAAATGACAAATATCACCGTCGTTCATGATATATTCCTTTCCCTCTAATCGCATACGTCCTGCTTCTTTTACTTTTACTTCTGATTCATATTTCTCTAAGTCTTCATAACGCATTACCTCAGCACGTATAAATCCACGTTCAAAATCACTATGAATAATTCCCGCACATTCTGGTGCTTTCATTCCTTTACGGAAAGTCCAAGCCTTACACTCATCAGATCCGGCCGTAAAGTAAGTGGCAAGTCCTAATAATGAATAAGTCGCTTGAATCAATTGATCCAGACCACTCTCTTTAATTCCCAAATCATTTAAGAAATTTATTTTATCATCCTCATTTAATTCAGCCAATTCCGACTCCATTTTCGCACATACTGTAATTACCTTAGCATTTTCTTTAGCCGCATATTCCTTGACTTGATCTACATAAGGATTTCCATCTGCTAATAAATCTTCTTCACTGACATTTGCCATATAAATAATAGGTTTTAACGTAAGCAAATTAAATAGTTTCATCAATTTGAGTTCTTCTTCTTCAAACGATACTTGTCTTAATGGAATATTTTGTTCTAAGTTTTCCTTAATTTTCGTAAGCACTTCTACTTCAAATTTTGTTTCTTTATCTTTTGTCATCGCTGCTTTTTTTCCAATTCGGTTAAAACGGTTTTCGATAATCTCTAAATCTGCTAACATAAGCTCTACATTGATAATCTCAATATCACGTATTGGATCTACATCTCCTTCAACATGGATAATATTTTTATCACTAAAACAACGAACTACTTCACAAATCGCATCCACTTCACGAATATGACTTAGAAATTTATTTCCCAAACCTTCTCCAGTAGAAGCACCTTTTACAAGTCCTGCAATATCTGTAAATTCAAAGGTAGTAGGAATCGTTCTTTCTGGATGATATAAATTTTCCAAAAATTCCAATCTCTTATCTGGTACTGTAACTACACCTACATTTGGATCAATCGTTGCGAATGGATAATTAGCTGCCAATATATTTTTCTTTGTAATCGCATTAAACAACGTAGACTTACCAACATTAGGAAGTCCTACAATTCCCGCTGTTAAACTCATTAATATCACCTCATCTGTTATTCATTATACCATCTTTGTAATGAAAAAAAAAGAATGTTATGAACATCCTTATAACGTAATGTAAGTTCCAATACCAATTGGAATACCAATCACATACCATAGTATAATTAACAATAACCAAATACCTGCAATCATTAGAATACAAGGCCATAATAATTTTAATGTACCAAATACACTAATTTGATGATGCTCATCTGTCTTATATTTTTCCATAAAAGCAAGCATCATCATAAAATAAATAAACATAGGCGTAATCGATTTTCCAATTCCATCTGCTACTTTATAAATAAATTGAGTAAATCCAGGTGTAATATTAGAACGCATAAACAGTGGTATCACAGTTGGATACAAAAGTGTCCATTTATCCATTGTACTTGGTAATAATATACTCATCAAAATGACTATAACAAAGAAAACTACAATCAATATAATTCCCGAAAATTCAACCCCATTTAAGAATTCTACCAATCTGCAAGCAACTACAGTTCCCAAATTAGACCAATCTAAAAGTGCAAGCATTTGTGAAGCAAAAAATGTAAGTACAAAAAGGAAACCTAAATTTTCAAAGTTCTTTGATAACCCTAAACTAAATTCACTACCATTTTTAATATTTCCTGAAACTTTTCCATAAATATATCCAAATATTATGAATAAGAATGTAATAATGAGAACTAGGCCATTACCAAATGGAGAATTTGTTCCTAACAATTGATCCATATATCTTACAGCACTTTTATCTAGTAAAATACCTGCCATTGGAGATTTTAATGGTAGAATCATGTAAACAATAAATATGATATAACAAATTCCAAAGCCAAGAGAAGCAATCATCGCTTTTTTAGATGTAGTAAGTTCCTCTTCTTCTACCGCATGTTTAATGGATAACTTCGGAACTAAAAATTTATTAATAATAAATGTAGATAAAATAGAAATAATCAATGTAGATACAATCATGATATACAAATTAGAAAATAAACTATATTTATAATTAGGATCTACTGTTAATTGTGCGGAACTTTGAGAAGCCATACCAATCAAATGATCATTATAATTGAACATTATACCTGTTCCATATCCTAGTGTAATCCCCAAATATAATGTTAAAATTCCTAACACAGGATTTTTTCCAATATACTTATACATAACACCAATTAAAGGTAGTAAAAAGATATAGCTATAATCTCCCATAATGGTACTTATGATTCCAAGTAAAATCGTAATATAGATGACCAAATTGATTTTTACTTTACGAAGCGGTGCAAATAAAACTTTTAAAAATCCACTTTTTTCACAAATACCAATTCCAATTAAGGAAATAATTAAATAAACCAACGGTTCTAATAATTTATAATTAGAGACCGCATTCCCAATGATAAATCGCAATCCTTCTACACTTAACACATTTTTGACAGTCACCAAAGACGATTCCAAGGTTCCATTAGCAATAGTCGTCTGTGATCCTTCTATTTCTAACATAGAAAATACAAAACTAAGAACTGCAATTGCAAGTGTCATCAAACCAATTACAAGAACTGGTCCCTTCTTTCTATCTTTTTTCTCTTTTCTTCTAGCCATAATACCTCCTAATAGGTAGTTACCTTTTTCAACTTCTTGTTGAATTCAATACGTGGAATCATAACACTTCTTCCACACTTGACACATTTAATTTTAATATCCGCACCAACACGAATAATTTCCCATTCATTGGTTCCACATGGATGTGGCTTTTTCATAATGACAATACTTCCCAATTTATAATCCATGAGGCTCCTCCTTTTTATTCTTTGACATCAATTATTTCTAAAATACGATTTAAATCAGCAACAGAAATAAATGAAATTTCTATTTTTTTATCACGCACTTTTACCTTAGCATCTAATTTTTCACTTAATAAATCTTCTACATACTTAAATTCTTTTACTTCAGGTTGTTTTCTTTTCTGCATTTTAACTGTTCTTTCAAATTCATTGGAATCGGTTAAAGATTCTATTTCCCGAACAGAAAATTTTTCATTCACGATTTTATCTGCCATCTCACGCATTTGGTTTTCATCATTGAATTTACTTAAGACACGCGCATGCCCCATCGTAAGCTTAGAATCATTCACCATATCTTGAATATCTTTTGGTAAACGAAGTAATCCTAATAGATTCGTAATATGACTTCTACTTTTTCCAACTTTTAATGCAAGTTCTTCTTGCGTAATGCCTAATTTTTCAATCATTAATTTATAGGCATTTGCTTCTTCTATCGCGCTTAAATTTTCACGTTGTAAATTTTCTAATAAGGCAATTTCCATCATTTGTTCATCTGTAAAACTACGAATAATGGCTGGTACTTTATCTAATCCCGCTAATTTACTAGCACGAACACGACGTTCTCCTGCAATAATCTCATAACCTTTAATACTTTTTTTTACTATAATTGGTTGAAATACACCATGTTCTTTAATCGAATCGGATAATTCTTTTAAAGCATTTTCATCAAATACTTTACGAGGTTGATACGGATTGGCACGTAAATCATCAATATTCAGTTCTACAATTTCCTCATTGGTTGCGGTCTCATATATCGTACGTTCAATCGTATCCACATCTAAATTTTCATTGTTAAATAATTGTTCTAGCCCACGTCCCAATGCTCTTTTTTTAGTTTCCATTTCGTTCAATCACTTCCTTTGCTAAATTGAGATATGCTTCTGTTCCACGGCTTTGTGGATCATATGAAATAATTGGCTTTCCATGACTTGGTGCTTCTGACAAACGAACAAGTCTAGGAATAATAGTATCATATACTTTTTCTCTAAAGTAACTCTTGATATCTTCTACCACCTCTAAACCTAGATTGGTTCTACTATCTAACATGGTTAATAAAACACCTTCGATATTCAATGTTGGATTTAAGTTTTTTTGTGCCAACATAATGGTATTTAATAGTTGCATAATTCCCTCTAGTGCAAAAAATTCACATTGCACAGGAATAATAACAGAATCAGCCGCAGTTAATGCATTTGTTGTTAAAATTCCTAAGGATGGCGGACAATCAATAATGATATAATCGAATAAATCTTTTGTTTGATCTAAGTATTTCTTTAATTGTGCACCTCTTGTAAAGTCAGGATCCATTTTACTTTTTTCCATTAATTCAAAATCTACACCTGCTAAATTAATCGTTGCAGGGATTACAAATAAATTCTTAAATTTTGTTTTGATAATTACTTCTTTTAAAGTTGCTTCATCTTTTAATAGTTCATAAATACTTTTGTCATAATCGGTTTTCCCAATTCCAACTCCTGTTGTAGAATTTCCTTGTGGGTCTAAATCGACTAGTAAAACTTTCTTTTTTAGTACACCCAAAGAGGCTGCTAAATTGATACTAGATGTCGTTTTTCCAACACCACCTTTTTGATTGACTAAAGCAATTATTTTCCCCATATAAATCACCATTTTCTCAACTACATAATCTAACATATATTTTATCACATATTGATGAATTTTGCTATCTATTTTTCTTTTTATAAGTAAGAGAAAATTCTAAAGTACTATTTTTAGTCTAATTTATAAGGTTTTATGAGATATGAAATAACAAATTACAATTGATACAGGATATAGACTATTTCGTTCCGATTTTGCAAATTTTTAAAATTTGTTCGATATAATGGTCTCTGGAAGGGGATCAATATGATGTATAAACGACTAAGAGACTTACGTGAAGACAGAGATCTGAAACAAAAAGATATTGCCGATTTCCTTAATATATCACAACGTGGATACTCCCATTATGAGACTGGCAATAACGACATTCCAACTGAAATATTAATCAGACTCGCTGATTTTTATGAAACAAGTGTGGATTACCTTCTAGGGAGAACAAACAACAAGAATAAAAGGGAAAAACAAAAAAATTAGGGCAATTAACCCCTAATTTTATTTTCTGTCATTGTTACACAATTGTTCCAAAACCTTTACTTTTCCCTGAAATAAGTATTCTCTATCGGACTCTTCTGTGTATGGCGGATTCCAATACAAAGCCGCCTCCTTGTACATTTGTTCTACACATAATTTTATATCTGGAAGCCAGTAATCACTAGAACAGAATAACTCTCCATCCAATGATACACGAAATAATTTAAGCTTACAGTTTTCCCCTAATTGCTTTTTCCAATGCGCTAGACCACTTTCATCACAAAACCAAAGAGAGTGGAGTCGACTTGGCAATTGTGGATAGTGTTCTGCTCTGTATCTTTCTAAAGCAAGTTCTCTATTATAAATACCCATGTCGCGAATTAATTCACATGCCTTTTCCGCTACTTTTGCTGCATATTTCAAATCCTGATTTTCTAAACCCTCATTTAAACATTTTTCAATTATAGAATCAAAAGATACTAATTCTCCATCTTTGCAGATAACACTTGTGGTAAAATCTTGTAATATTGTACAAAAATAGCTTAGAAAGTTATTATCTACAATTATTTCTTTTCCAACTTGCCATATATCATTATAATATCTTCCTCTATGATAATGATACATCTCTTTGTTATGAACTTCCATAATGTATCCCCCTTTTTTCTAAGGAGATAGTCTATCATTACTTTCAAGTTTTGTCAAATTAAAAAGAAGACTATTCATCTTCTTCTAATTTTTGCTTTAATTCCTCTTTATTCATTTTATAATATCCAGAAATTCCTTTTTCCTTTGCAAGTTCTTTCAATTCACTTAAAGATAAATCTTCTAAACTCGCTTCTTTGAAATTACTATAATCTACTTCCAAATCTTGATCAGGCATACAACCATTTTCTACTAAATAATCAATTTGTTCCTTGGTTAATGTCTCATACTCTAATAAAGATTCTGCAATTAAATCTAATAACTTCTTATTTTCAGAAATTGTTTTCTTAGTAATATCATAACATTCATTAATAATTTTTCTTTGCTCTTGGTCAATTTCAAATGCAACTTGACCAGAGAAATTACGACTCTTATTATAATCTCTACCTAAGAATACACTAGATTCTTGATGCTCAAATTGCATAGGACCTAAATCACTCATACCAAATTCGGTAATCATAGCACGCGCAATCTTAGTGGCTCTTTCTAAATCGTTCTGTGCTCCTGTAGTCATTTCATCAAATACAAGTTCTTCAGCAACACGCCCACCTAATAAACCACTGATTTGATCCAATAATTCTTTTTTTGTTGATAAATACGTCTCTTCTTTTGGTTGCATCATATTGTATCCACCTGCAGCACCACGTGGAATAATCGTTATCTTTTGAACTTCGTTCGCACCATCTAACTTAATTCCCATAACTGCATGCCCAGCTTCATGATATGCAACTATCTTACGCTCACGCTCCGTATATTTATGACTCTTTTTTGCAGGCCCCATCAATACACGGTCATGTGCTTCATCAATTTCAGACATCGTAATTGCATCTTTATTTCTTCTTACTGCAAGTAATGCAGCTTCATTTAATAAATTTTCTAAATCAGCTCCACTCATACCAACTGTTCTTCTTGCGATATGAGATAATTTAACATCCTTAGCAAAAATCTTATTTGCTGCATGTACTTCTAAGATTTCTTCCCTTCCCTTTACATCAGGTAATGCGACAGTTACTTGACGGTCAAAACGTCCTGGTCTTAAAAGTGCTGGATCTAATACATCTGGTCTATTTGTAGCTGCAATAATGATGATACCTTCATTTGCTCCAAAGCCATCCATTTCTGTCAATAATTGGTTTAATGTTTGTTCACGTTCATCGTGTCCTCCACCTAAACCAGCACCTCTTTGACGTCCAACCGCATCAATCTCATCAATAAAGATTAAACATGGAGCATTGTGTTTGGCTTGTTTAAACATATCACGCACACGAGAAGCACCAACACCGACAAATAATTCAACGAAGTCTGAACCACTAATATAATAGAATGGCACATTTGCTTCACCTGCAACGGCACGCGCTAATAACGTTTTACCAGTCCCCGGAGGACCTACTAATAAAACACCTTTTGGAATTCTAGCACCCAATCTTTGGAATTTTTTCGGATTTTTTAAGAAATCAATTAATTCTTGAACTTCTTCTTTCTCTTCTGTTAATCCAGCTACTTGTTTAAATGTTACTTTTCTACTATCCTCATTCAAACGCGCTCTACTCTTACCAAAATCCATTGATTTATTGGCATTTCCCATTTGTCTTGTAATAAAGAAGAATGCTACACCTACCAATATAACCATAGGTAATACATTGACTAAAAAGAGTAAGAATGTACTAGATTCTGGATCTGTTTTGGTATTAATTACAAAGCCATAGGTTTCTTCTGCACCTAATATTTTTGTCATTACTTCTTCTGCTAAAGGAACACGGAAAAAGAAACTTTCTCCCTCTTTATAGTTTTTTAATTTACCAGAAATTTCATATACACCTGCACGATCTCTTGGTGTAATGACAATCTCTGATACATTATTTCCAATCACTTCTTTCATGAATGCATCATAACTAATGACATTTACTTTTTGATTGGTCATATTGAAAAAGTAGATAATGCCAACAATTACAAGTAGTAAAAAGAAATAAGGCATAATTCCACGTTTTACATTTCTTTTATTCATCCAAAATTCTCCCTTCTTAATAATACTTCAGTATTATATCATACTTTTCATCTTTTGTTTTGTCAAATTTTGACTTTTTCAAACCTGGTAGCCAAACAATTGTCCCCTTAGAATCGACAACAACTGGCCACATATCCCTTTCTTTCATAGGAATTTTTTCATCAATAAAGATATCGTTCACTTTTTTGCTACCTAACATTCCCTTTACATGTATTTTATCCCCATTCATACGATTGCGAACGTGAAGTGGAAAAAAAACCTCATCTGCACGCAAACGACATACAAAATTGTCATCTTTTGAAGTTTTAGAAACGACTTCAATATTCTTACCATTTGGTAAATTCATATATTGAATAAGTTCAATTTCATAAGTCCTACCTTTTTCTTCATCATGAACAAATGTTAACTTATCATATGCTTTTATCGCTTTTAAATGATTTGGCAAATAAATATAAGCATTCGCACGGTTGGAATGAATCAAATCAAAAATAAGTTCTGCATGATGGTCTGTAATCAACATCAAATCATCTTGATATACATGTTCTAATATATAATAAATGACTTTCATCGCAATGACATGATCCAGTTTTGAAAATTCTACAATATCTAATTCATTTTGAACATATATTTTAGGCATTATTTTTTCAACTTGTTTATCAATATAATCATTGTATTCTAATAAAGTCCTACTAAACTTATAAAATTTTTGATGTACATTGATGTCCTCTTTTTTAAGAGCAGGAACCACATATTTACGAAACCGATTTCTTGTATAAACATCTTTATCATTGGACGCATCTTTAACAAACGGAATTTTATATCTTTTATTGTACTCTAAAATTTCTTCTTTGGTAACACCAATCAAAGGTCTTAAAATGGTATAATCACCCATTTCTACCAAGTAAGAAAATCCGCTATAACCTCTTAAAGTAGAGCCTCTTACAATCCGCATCAAAATCGTCTCAATCAAATCATCACCATGATGCGCTGTAAATAAGAATCTTGAATGATATTTTTTTACAATTTCTTCAAAATAATGATATCTTTTCGTTCGTGCTTCATTATGGAAATTATCATCACCATAATCTTCTATTTTCATATATTCAAATAAAATACCATTATTTCTACAGAACTTTTCAACAAAAATAGCTTCTTCATTACTTTCTTTTCTCATATTATGATTGACATGTGCACAAACAATCGTCAAATCAAAAGCATCCTTTACTCGTGATAAAAGATGTAAAAGTGCCATGGAATCTGGGCCACCACTAATGGCTACAACAACAGTATCTCCATATTTAAAATTAACACTTTCCATTAAAAATTGATAAGCTTGTTCCATATCGACACCTCATATTTATTTTGGTAGTGTGCATAGTTTATATACAAACTACCTGTTTTTCCTTTATATTT
>CAMUMB010000050.1 GCA_947089915.1 uncultured Caryophanales bacterium
TCGCTTTATTTTGTTTTTGAATTATAGCATATTATGGCTTTTTTGGCAATTATTTGTATTCTTTTTCTACTTCTTTTTACATTTTTTCTTTGTTTTTTTAGGTTTTTACTTACTTTGTTAAGTCAATTTATTGATTGTTCATATTTGTATAAATTTTTTATCCATCTAATTTCATAACCAAAATTCTCTAATTTTTTTATCTCTTTTTTAGAAAGATAACATATGACAGATAGCCCATTTCCATTAATATGCAATTTAGGAATAACTAAGTTTGGAGCAATTAAAGATATATGAAATTTAAAGTATTTCATAGTTAAACTATCTTTATAAATAGTTTTTCCCTTATATATTATTTTATCTTTTTCAACAAATAAATAATTTTTCGAACGTTTATTTAAAATAATAATCCCAATGATAAGAATAAACCATAAAAGACAACAAGAGATAAAAATTAATAAACTTGGTAAGTTAAATATTTTATCCAAACTTAAAGAACAAATGAAATAAATAAATGATAATATAATAATACATAGAAATAATGGAAAAAAAATTATTTTTAACAAATTAGAATATATATATCTTCTCATATATTTCATTTTCCTTCCTTTAATTATAAAATATGGTTTAATTAATTCTTTTCTAATAGTTTTAAAACTTCAATGTAATCTTTTTCTGCTTTAGTTAAATTTTATGCATAAAATGTTTCATATTCCTCATGAGCCTTTTTTAAGTTTCATCATAAGAATTTGGTACCTTTTTGAGCTAAAATTTCTTTTTTCGTCATTTTAAAAAAGTCATTTGAATTCTGACCCCAATCTTCCATTTTCATTGAAATTTGATTTAATGCAGAAAGGATACGATTTAAGACATTCAGTTCTCCTTCTGTAAAGATATTCTTTATAAGTCAAGAAATTCAAAACTTATATCGCTCAAAAAAGTTTACTGTTTAGTCTAAAGTAAGCCTTACAATCTCATTATTCATTTTGTATTTTCCTAGTTCATCATTAAAATTATAGCATAAAACATTATAAAATTCTATTTTTTAATCTATTTGAAATTTAATTCTCAATAGATAATAGCAATATAATTTGTTGCAAAATCTTCAAAAAAATCGGCAGGTTAAGAAAAGTGCCACACTTTTGTATTTTAAACAATTGGGAAACCCAATTTTATTCTTGTTCTGCCACAAAAAAATACCAACCACAGTAATTTGTAGTTGGTATTAAATCGTCTAAGGTCCATTTGGTAATGCTTAATTACATTACTACCACTTTAAAATAAATATTATTTTTTTTGCTAGAAAATTCTTATTTTAAATTTCTATATATTTTCTAATTACTTCAAACAACTTACTTGCTTTGTCGCAAAAATTTTGTTCGATAAAATTCTTATTTTGTTGCTTAATCAAAAAATAAAATTCTTTATTCTTTAAAGTTATTGAAAAATTAGATTCAAGATTAATACCATCTATAATACAATGAGCAAAATCAAATAATGCTTCATAATATTCCATAGTGTCAACACTTAAATTATGCTTTTTATTGAATTCTTCATCATAATCATAAATATAATTTGGAATCTTACAATCAATAAAATCTTTTGCAACTCGCTTTTCCTCATTAGTATAAGTCATATTAATCCTCCCATATTTAGAAAAATGAAAATATTATTCCTGCTAAATCAAAGAAGCCTCCAGCACTATGCCCAGCAAAAGATGCTCTAATAACATAATTTCCACTACTAGTTAACTTCATTAAAGAACTATTGTTTTTAAAGAAATTGCTAGCATTTTTTTATATTGAATAACATTTTTTCCAAGATAACTATGTCCGTCTCCGATTACATGCTTGTTAAAATGATGAATCATATTTTGTTGCGCTGTTCTGCCACCTGCAGACCCCCACTGACTAACTGCACTCGTGTATTGAAATGCACCTATACTTCCACCAACTATAGCACCAATAATAGCACCACCACCAAAACCGATTCCCATTCCTACTAAAATTCCTTCAGTAGACCAGTTTGTAGTTGCACCACCAATTATACCGCCAGCAACGACTCCAATCCCTGTAACCATTTTGGAGTATGTCCACTAGGATCAACAAAATTCACAGGAGTTATGTAAAATTAAAGGCCCTATAAACTATTAAAATTTTATCAATATTTTGTTCATATATGGAGGTTGCTAGGAATGATTTTGTTGCATTATTTAATATTTTTTAGGCAGGATAAGGAGAATGCAACATATGCATTCTCGATACCCTACAAAGTGGGATACCCACTTTGAACTTCTATTCAAGTAATTTACGATTTAAATATTCAACAACTTCTTTTGCATTAATCTTAAAATAATATGGTCGTTCCCAACTTTTTTTTCTTAACAAAGGGAATTTTGATACAAATATTTCTTTATCATTCACATAAATGAAAAGACAAAAATTTTGAATATCTTCCAACTTAATCACTTTATCTACATATTTGTTTTCTTTTGTTTCAAATGTTTTTTTGAATGCCAAAGTAATTTCTTTTTTAAAAAATTTCCGTTTTATTTTTTTAATAAAATTGTTTAAATCTTCAAAACTCAACTGGAACACAAATTCGATTTCCTCTAAACAGGTGGGACAATAAAATACTTTATGAATAAACTCGCATGAACCAACCATAACTCCACCATCTACACCATTACTAAAATCATAATATTTTGCTTCTTCAGATTTTGGAGAAACTATTTTTTTATGGGTAATAATTGATAGGTTTGTTCCACATTTATAGCAATAATGTTTTCTAAATTTAAATTTAAAAGGATTACCAAAACTATAATAATGTTTATTCACTATATTTTTCCCTCCTATGCAAACTTAATTCTTATATAAAAATCATAACCAAATAATAGAGCAAATCCACTCTTATAATAGAATTCACCAT
The DNA here is from genome assembly GCA_947089915.1 of uncultured Caryophanales bacterium. Lineage (GTDB taxonomy): Bacteria > Bacillota_I > Bacilli_A > RF39 > UBA660 > UBA5026. Next base: position 2,926 of record CAMUMB010000050.1, read on the forward strand.
CTTTAATAGCTATACCGAATTGTATTCCAGCAGATAAAGCAGTTACAGACCCACCAACTTCAATTTGTGTATCAAAAATATCAAATTGTACTCCACCACGAGCAGTAAATGCTGCCGCTTTTGCTTCTATTCCAACAAAGTATGTGTTCTTATTAGGAATAATTAGTATTCCTGCCATTCCTGTAACTGTTCCAATATCACCAACGCCAACTAATGAAACACTAAAATTTTCTAAAGAAACGAATCTATGTTTATAATTCACTAAGTCATTTGGGCAGTACACATATAAGTTAATCCATTAATTCTCTCAGGGTCTAGATACTCTACATCATCAGGACTTATAAAATCTTCAAAGTTCTGGGGAATAATACCTTGAGGATAACCAAAATAAATCTATTTTATTAATGGTAAGCTTGTTTAGATAATTTATTATTTAATTAACGCACTTAGGAAAATGCCGTTTTTAAAATCTTCGCTTGTGCATTTTTTTATTTACTTTGATATGTTATATTTCTATTCTTATCCAAAATTGTAGTTACACAAATGCTTAGATCTAATAACTTATTACAAATTCTATTAACTTTTCTTTTAGTTATTGTATACATTGATATAGCTAATTTTTTATTTTTCATATTTCTAAATTGTTTTGAATAATCTTTATTAAAAACCTTGCCATCTCTATATACAAATTTTACCATTACTGAATACTTGTTATTTTCCCATTCAGAAAATACTATTGTTATTTTCTCTAAATCTTTTATATTAAATTTCTTCAATCTAAAGTCAGGTAAGAATAATATAGTTCCTTTTTTTGTGATAATCATTCCATTTAAAGGTGTAATTATTATTCCTATAAAAATAATTGCTAATAGAATTGGCCAAAAAATTTTAATGAATATCGGCATTTCTGCCCAATACGTAAATAATAAATATGAACATGGAACAATTACCACCAACAACCCTAGAAATAGAATCATTATACCTTTATTAATAAATGATAACCATTTGTTTTTATAAGTCATTGAACCATTGTTTGACATCATCTACCCACCCCCACTTTTCGTTTGTCCAATCAATAAACCATGTAACTCCAGCTGATACAAATGGAGCAATAAATACTCCAACACCTGGAATTAATGAAACTAAAGCACCAACAGCATAACCAATTCCAAATGTTCCTAATGTATAAGCAGTATCTACTCCAAAACTAATCCATTGTTGTTTTGTTGTTAAATTATCATTTGTAAAATTAGTCCATGCTGATAATCCTATATTGAGTCCCAATAATCCGTAGCCTATCACTGAACATAGAGTATTTAATTTTCCAGGCACAAAATCTAAACCATACAATTTATTTAAATCTTTTACCCCTGGGTAACGAATATACTGAAATATTGTTCGTAAAACAGGTGCAATTGAAGTGCCAAAATCCGAGCCTGACATCAAAGATGAAATCCAAATTGGTATTTGGAAACCAGCACTTTCCCAATTGACTCTACTTAAACCAACTGAGGTTGATGAATTACTACCTGATAAGTAAATTCCACCATTTGAGATACTAGAAATAGATGAGCTAATAACACCAAAAGAAACGGGTCTTTGTCTATAATTCACAGGGTCATTGTTACAGTAAGCAAATAAATTCAAACCAATAATGCTAGTAGGATCTAAATACTCAAAAGAATCAGGAGTTAAAAACCTACCCCACTCTGGAACATAATACCTACTCTTACAATAATACATGATCGTCTCTATGGGTTTCTTATGAATAACCACATTTATTCCTGTATTATTTAATTCTACTTTAATTTTACTATAAATAATGAAAAATTTCAATTTTCATTCATTGAATTTGAAATTGATAATAAGAAAAACGTTCTACTTTTTGTTGCAAAATCTACAAAAAAATTGGCAGGATAAGGAGAATGCAACAAATGCATTCTCGCCAACCTACAAAGCGGGATATCCACTTTGAATTTTCATTCTAGTAATTTTTGCTCTAAATTTTTAACAACCTCTCTAATGCATATTTTATTTTAACTTTTTTGATTTAACATAAAATACAATCCAAACAATTAAAGGAATCACAATAAAGAATATTCCCCACCACATATTTCCTTTTAAATCGTTTTTAGTAATAACACAATATAATCCTATGCTACCACAAATAATGAGAGGTAAACATAAACTAGACCATGCTATTGTAGAATATATTTTTTTCTTTTTCTCTATTAACGTGGTATCCTTTAGCTTAGGATGATTTTTTATTTTTATGTCAATTTCTTTAATTACTTTTTCAAGTACAAAATCATTTTTATAATCATAATCAATAAAAAGTTTTTCTAATTCTTCTTCCTTTATACCAGCATAATATACGACAATATCATACTTATCTTCAAAAAAATCTATTATAACATAAATGTTTTGATAATTATAATTTAATTGAATAGTTTTTCCTAATTTATTAAATGAAAGATAAATGCCTACGCCAACATACTCAGATAATAATTCTTTAATATTTCCATTTAAATATAATTCAAAGATTTTATCTAAATTATCATATTCACTTTTCTCTTTAGAATTTAAATACCTTGATATTTTTCTTTTCATATTGTTAGATTATCCTTTCATATTTAATCTCAATAATCAGAAATTGCTCGAATTACAATACCACCAACTACGACAATACCTGACAAAGCAACACCAACAGCTAATAAGCCTGCTGAAACAAGCGACATTGTTCCTGCTGCTAAATAATATGTCCCTACTCCGATAGCCGTATCAATAGCGGTATCTACTAACATTGCCGAATCAACTTGCCAGTTATTTTCATAAAGATTGAAGCCAAATTTTACAAGTGCATTTACGTAACTTACTTGCTATTTTTATTAGCATAAGACAAATTAATATTAAGTCATGAAATATGCCTATGAAAATTTTTTTAATGTTCGTATTATCCATCTCAAACTATCAATGAAATCTTCATCTGTCCAAGAAAAAAACTTTATTTTTTCTTTCTTATCTACTAAAACAAGTATTGTAGAAGCAACTAAAACCCCCTCATCATAAACTTCAATGATTTCATCTTTTTGATTATAGATTGACACACTAAGATAAACTTTTTTATCTTTTTCTTCTAATTGTCCGCTATCACAGACTAATTTTAGAGTCAATTTTTGAGTCAATTCGAGTAGTTCCTTATAATATTTATTCATCTTAAAGCCATTCATTTCTTCTTGACAATAAATATTCACAACCTTTAATACATTTTGATTCATAAACACTTTCCTATTCGTATTACTTTCTTATTAGATTCCACCAAATCCATCTTGCTATTGTTCCAGCTGTTCTTCCGAATTTAGAATCCCATTTTTGAAGTTGCCAATGCCATTCAAAAATACTTTTTATACCACGTGATACTTTATGACCATGAGTATGAAAGGAAAGAACTCTAGTTTTTCCTATTCCTGTATTAAACCTCAAACCATAATAATCTCCATATTTACCAAATCTACTTATAGATTTAATATTAAAACTATAACAAAATGATGAGGCGAAAGTTCCAAGAGTTGCAATACTTGCAGCTGTTAACATTAATCCATTATACCAATCTTCATTCATACCTGCATCAAGCATCCAATTCCCCCACAAGTTGAACGCTCAGTTTGAAGTATACTTCTAAACACCTTTCTCACTTAATGTCGAGGTGAAATTTGTTTCATTTATTTTTTAATAATTTTGATCCCAAACAAAGATCCTGTATCTATTATCTGTTTTTTAAACGCAGTTGAAATCTGATCCCAATAGATAATTCTTTGATCTTTTAAAAGAGTGCCAAAAAAAGAGTTTTTCTTATCAATTTTTAAAAGGGGGGGGAGGCATTGAATCTAAAAGAATCCAATATTTTTTTCCCTTTACCATTTTCTACAATAGAAAGTTCATATTCTCCAAATTGCTCATAAGAATACCAATTTATGCTTCCATACTTATTAGTAAACTTACACCACACTTCTTTTCCATTAGAGTTATAATCAAAATCAAAATCATAATCGGTGATTAAGAACTCAAGTTTATTTTTTATTATTTCCTTAGTTTTCATACTTCCTCCCCTAAAAATCAAAATGGTATACCCATTTCCATATATTACGACTTTTCCAAATTTCTAATGCAATTCTTTCTGCAATATAACTTGAACTTCTAATTAATCTAGTAGAATCAATTCCAATATCAATAACTCTATAACCACTTCTTAATTTTCCATATAGCCATGCAATATTTGATGCCTTTCCTCCAAATTCGGCTAATACCTTTCCGCCTTTGCCTAAATTACTTAATTTACCATAGTACTTGAATCCATCATAAAGATTATCTAGGCAGTCAAGCATCATTGCAGTATCTTTTACGCGATCCATAGTTTCACCTATGACAGTAATTTTCTTAATATCCATAAAGTCATCAGCAACATTTGCGACTTTAACAACTTGTCCACCACCACCAGTAACAAACGGAATAGCTGCAAATGCGATATCAGCTCCTAGAGCAACCCAATTTTTCCAATCTTTATATCCATCATTCACGCATAGGTTATAAATATCCCACCCAATAAATAATATGTCAAATATGGTATCCCAAAAGTGTCCTGTCGGGTCATACTTGTTTATAGGGTCATTACTACAGTAAGCAAATAAATTCAAACCAATAATGCTAGTAGGATCTAAATACTCAAAAGAATCAGGAGTTAAAAACCTACCCCACTCAGGAACATAATACCTACTCTTACAATAATACATGCTCGTCTCTATGGGTTTCTTACGAGTACCCACAAAATATCTAACCCTTGATTTTGATATTTTTAAATTCTTTATTTCCGCTTCTATTTTACAATAAACATCAAAAAATTTCAATTTGAATTAAATAGAAATGAAATTAATAATGGAGAGATGAAGTGTTGCTTTTTGTGGCTAAATCTTCAAAATTTGGCAGGATAAGAAAAGTGCCACACTTTTGTATTTTAAACAATTGGGAAACTCAATTTTTATTCTAGTTCTGCCACAAAAAAATACCAACCACAATGTTTTGTGGTTGATATAAAATTTGTCTAAAGTCCAATGTAAAATTGTATTACTAATTCTTTTAATAAATATTAAAAATATTTTATTTAATTATTTGCTCAATATTATTTTCTTCTAATATTTTAATAAACTCATCTTTATATCTTGTATTAACCAAAATTCGTTTATCTTTAATGAATAAATTAAATTGATAGAACACAGATTTCCTATATCTTTTACAAGTATATTTCTCTATGTTGCAAATGTTAATTTCTACTTTTCTAAATAATGTTCTTAACACTATTTTTTCTTTGTTTATTTTCAAATTATATTTAATGGCATAGAGCCATACATAAAATCCAAACATTCCCAAACAAAAAAATAATATAAACATAAATAATACATCTTTATCCTGTAAACTTTTGTTATTCACATACATATATACAAATGTTAATAATAACAAAGCAAAGCTAAAAAACATTACATTTCTGGCTAATTTGCTCTCTTTTTTCATTCTATCAATTATAATATTATCCATAAAATCCTCCTAATTATTTAAATAAATCAACAATAAATATAATGCCCGCAGCAATTCCTGCAACCACCCTAGCTCCTGGTGCTGGTATAGCTGCAACTAGTGCACAAGCTGCATATCCCGCCAATACGCCATTTCCTACTGAAATAGTAACTTCGTGTGTTGTATTCCCATTGATAAAACCACCACTAAAAGAAATGCCGTTTTCAAGACTCCATCCTGAACTTCCAGTAAGCCATGGTGTCAATTGCCAACTTGAGCCAAAACCAATATCGCTAGTTAAATATGCACTATATCCATACCAATTACCAAAATTTGTGCCGAAACCAACACTAGAACCATCCTTACCAACATTACTAAATGAATAGAAAGTTTCAGGAGAATTGTGTTGTACGGTTACGCCATATGTAATGTTTCCCAAAGCTTTTGCCATTGTTGGATCTTTAATTAATGAGAATATGACTTTGTTTGTCATAAGAACTGAATTTGTCTTAATCCTATTAGCTTTCCCAAAGCCACCTTTTATAGTAGAATTATTGACTAGATTTCTTACAATTGAACTTGCCATTCTTCCACTAGCACTTCTACCTACACTAAAACCACTATATGTAATACCAATCGGATCATTACTACAGTAAGCAAATAAATTCAAACCAATAATGCTAGTAGGATCTA
>CAMUMB010000051.1 GCA_947089915.1 uncultured Caryophanales bacterium
CTTTGAAATTAGGCGCAGGATATACGAATGCATCTCATACTGGACCAATCGCAAGCGGAGGGTGTGATATCTTAGGAATGCATTCAGGAAGTGTTGATGGAACAGACAATAGTTCTGTAGTCTATAGAGGGATAGAGGACATCTTTGGAAACATATGGCAATTTGTAGATGGAATTAATGTAAAAGATTATCAAGCATATATATGTTATGATAAAGCTCAATATGAGGTCGATAAGTTTGGTGGTTGTTATCAAAAAATAGGATATTCAAACAATATATATGAGGGTTGGACCACCAAATTCGGTTATGATTCTAGTAATCCTTTGATATCATTCCCGATTGAAGTTATTACACAACTAAAATCATTTGATAATAAGATAGACTATTATGCAACAAAATCAGGAAATATGATAACGCTTATTGGTGGCAGTTATTTACATGCAGGTAGTGGTTTATATTTTTGGTCAATTAATGTCCCTTCATCCGAACATGGAACCCATGTTACCTCACGACTTTTGAAGACTAATTGATGATTCAGTTAAAATTGAACAAACGATGTTCAATTTTTTCATATTTTAAAAATCTTATCATATACTTTACTGGGTGAAAAATATGATGTTGAAAGTGGGAGATTATGTCACAAGAAAATCCTATCATAATGATATGGTATTTAAAATTATTAAAATAGAAGATGAAATTTATTATTTAAAAGGATTAAATGTAAGATTATATGCAGATAGTGATTTAGAAGATTTGCAAGCCTATGACAGAGAAGAGGATGTAGAATTAGAAGAACCTTTTTTAGAAAGAATTAAGCCAACTAGTTTAGAACGCAATGATTATTTCTACCTTCCAGGCAAAATTCTACATATTGATGGTGATAATGAATACTTAAGTCGGTGTTTAAAATACTATGAAGATGCGAATATATGGGCAGCAGGTGTACTCGAAAAAGAATCTAACATTTCTTGTCGGATTCATGATCTATTAGAAGAATACAATCCCAATATCGTAGTCATTACGGGACATGATGCGTATTATAGAAAACGTGGGAAAATGGATGATATCAATTCGTATAAAAATAGTGCTTACTATGTAGAAGCAATCAAAGAAGCAAGAAAATATGAAAAAAGTCATGAAAAATTAGTGATAATTGCTGGTGGATGTCAATCGGATTATGAAGAACTCATTAAAGCAGGGGCTAATTTTGCTTCCAGCCCCAAACGTGTCAATATTCATGCGTTAGATCCAGCTATTATCGCTGCTAAAATGAGTTTAGCGGATGCAACAAAGGAAATCGACTTAAAAGGAATACTAGAAGATACCAAGTATGGAAAAGATGGAATGGGTGGCATTATTACAAAGGGAACCATGTATGTCGGTTATCCAAGATAGGAGGAATTCATGACCATTGAAAAAGTCAAGCAAGAACTTCATAATCATATTGGGGATGTTGTAACCATCAAATATAATCTAGGAAGAAATAAGTTTGAAAAATATGATGTAGTTATAAAGGAACTTTATAACCACGTTTTTTTAGTCGAAGTGAATAAAGAACATAATAACGAAATTAAATCATTTTCTTACTCAGATGTTATTACCAAAACGATTAAAATTGATTACTAGTTTCTAAAAAACATTGATTTTATTTATAGAATAGTATAAAATAAAGTTGTATGGGATATACTGAAGGGAGAGAAGTGCTTATGAAAATAACATCTGTAAATGTTCACGTAACAGAAAAAGAAGATTCAAGAATGAAGGGATTCGCATCTGTTCTAATTGAAGACTGTTTTGCAATCCATGATATTCGTATTATTCAAGGAGATAATGGATTATTTATCGCAATGCCAAGTCGTAAGACTGCAACTGGCGGATATCGTGATATCGCACATCCTATTACACCAGAATGCAGACAATTATTTGAAGATGCTGTATTAGAAGCATATAAAAAAGAAATTGGTGAATAAGACTGAATTTCAGTCTTTTTTTGTAATATTTGAAATTGAACTACATATCCTTTAGTAGGAGGAAACAATATGGACAAGGATATCATGAGTTCATCGAATCACAGTATTACTATTAATGAACGAAAAAACATAATAATTACTGGAGTAAAAAAGATTGAAAGTTTTGACGACGAAGAATTTTTATTAGAAACGAATATGGGCTTTATTATTATCAAAGGGGCAGAATTAGAAATCATCAAACTAGATACCTATCAAGGAAATGTTTCCATAAAAGGAAGAGTAAATAGTTTAAGCTATATGGAAGGTACTGGGAAAAAAGAAAAAGAAGACAGTATGTTTAGTAAGCTTTTTAAATAATGCCATTACAAATTCAAATTCAGACATTACTGTTTTCCTTTTTCTTTGGCATATGCTTTTCTGCCTGTCTGACATTCAATTATAAACTTATTTACCATGAAAAAAAAAGATATAAAATCACATCTACGTTTCTATTCGTCATTGGGGGTATTTTACTTTATTTTATTGGTATTCGTAAAGTAAACGAGGGTATTTTTCATCCTTATTCCGCACTTGTCATCATTCTCGGATTTTGTTTAGAACATTTTTTACATACCTTTTTGTATAAGAAGATTGCGTTTCTAAAGAAAAAATGATATACTCATCATGAGAATAGGTGATGTAAATGGCGAGAAAACGAGTTACAAAAGCATCCCGAAGAAGATTGCTTTTTTTTGGAACAATTTCAACTGGAATTATTGTTTACTTTATTTTTAGCTTAGCCTATTATGCGACAAATATCTACCACTTACAAAAAGAAGAAAAAAAACTAAATCAAAATTTGACTGCTTTGAAAGCAGATGAAAAAAATTTAAAAACAGAAATTGAAAAATTAAAAGATCCAGAATATTTAGCCAGATATGCAAGAGAAAATTATCTCTATTCCAAAGATGGTGAAATTGTAATTCAGCTGCAAAAGGAAAACAAAATCATAGATACAGTTCCACAAGAAACTAATCATGTCTATGCCTTTTTTGGTGGCAGTGGCATTTTACTATTCATTGTTGGATATGTTATTTACAAAAGTAAAGAAAAATAAAAGAGTCAAGCTGACTCTTTTTATAGTTTAAAATCTTGAATAATGTCATCATTCATATCTTTTCCATCAAAATAAGGTTTCAACTTATAGCCTGTTAATTTAGCAACTACATTAGATGGAAAAGAACGAACCAATTTATTATAATCTGTTATAATATCGTTGTAATATTTTCTGGCTGCAACAATTTCTGATTCCGATTCAAATAATCCAAGTTCAATCTTCAAAAATGACTCATTGTTTTTTAAATCTTCATATTTTTCTTTATATTGATGAAATTCGTTAATTGCCTCATATAGTTCTCTATCCAATTCAAAATTAGATAATTTTTTAGAACGTAAAGCAATAATGGTTTCTAATACCTCTTCTTTTTTATTGCCACTTACTGTTTTAATAATTCCAATGGATTTATTGAGTAAATCAAACCTTTTTCTAAGTGTTGTATCAATAAATGCTTCTGCTTCATTCATACGGATGATATGCGTTTGATAACGGTTGTAAACACTAACATACCAAATTAACAACATACAGATTACAATAAAAATGATGAGACCATATATAATTAAGTTCATTATGATCACCTGTAGTCATTATATCAAAATTTGTTCTGAAAAGCTAGTTGTTTGGAATAAATTCTGGACTATAATTGATTTTTTCGTCGAAAGTAATGAAATCTACATAAATCATTAAAAGTAAAAGCCATTTACCAGTACTTGGCTCACTTAAGATAATATGATCACGACCAGATTGTTCTATAATTCCAGAGAATTCACGATCTTTGAATTCAACAGAATCAGGAACTGTATAATGGACATGAATTTGTTTTCCTTTATTTAATCTTAGTATGTTTTCGATATAAGATTGTTCTAAAGGCATTTGTGCACTATAGTTGGGCGCAGTTGATTGATTGGGAACTGCCATACCACTTCCTGTATAAATCGGTTGACCTGGAAATACATTTTTGTCAAAATAACCACTATTATTCATTTTAACCATTCCTTTCATTTTAATGATATGAAACTAAATGCACTTTATGATATAATTGGATTAATAGAAAGTGGTGGGAAAGTGAAAGTAAGTGTAGGTGTATCTGTTCGTCATGTACATTTAACAGAAGAACATTTGAAAATATTGTTTGGAGAGAATGCAGTTTTACATGAGAAAAGACCCATTCACCAGCCAAATCAATTTGCAGCGGAAGAATCCGTAACCATTCAAACAGAAAAGTCTAAAATAGAAAATGTGCGTGTGTTAGGACCCGTTCGCCCCTACACGCAAGTTGAAATTTCTCTTACAGATGCCTATCAATTAGGTATACAGCCCCCTATCCGTGATTCTGGGGATATCAAAGGAAGTGCACCCATTACAATTATGGGTCCAAAAGGAACTGTCATTTTAAAAGAAGGTTGTATCATTGCCGACCGGCATATTCATATTACACCCAAACAAATGGAATTATATGGTTTAACAGGATTCACTGAGGTACATGTTCAGGTAATGGGAGAAAAAGGTGGAATGTTAAGTCATGTGTATTTGAAAGTAGCAGAAGCCTCTTATTTTGAGTTGCATTTAGATACCGATGATGCGAATGCTTTTCAGTTACATAATGGGGATATCGTTACTATTTTAGAGGGGAATCAAGATGGTATTTAAAGTATGCGATAGATGCAAAGGAACAAACATAAAAACATTGTTACCTAAATTAAAAGAAATGAGTAAAGATGCACAAATACAAGTGGGTTGTCAAAATTTTTGTGGAGTTGGAAGAAGTAAAAGTTTTGTAATTGTAGATCATATTCCAATTGTTGCTGAAAATGAAGAAGAATTATTGAAAAAAGTAACGGAATATCTGACAAAAACAAAAAAATAGTGTATTTTATAGATACATAAGTGATTATGTTGTGCAGAAATAATAATTTAATGATATAAAAAGGAAAATTTGGATGTTAATAAATGAAATAAATCCTATAAATAAAGAAGGGACAAATTTATTACAAAAGACTGACAATATAATAGATGAAATTATAGAATTACCATTAAGAAAAGCTTGTAAAATATTTAAGCAAAAAGGAATGGAAACTGTAATGAGTAGTGCAAATAAAAATAATATTATACGTGTGGGAGAAAAAGCTATAGAAAAAGAAGATATTTATGGGAGCCCTGAAAAATTATTTGAAACGCATACATTTTTAGAGGCAGGCAAAGGATATGCTTGGATAATGCTTAATTTTAGCACATTATCCAGTGAAAATAAGGATTTATTATTTCAATTAGAAGAAAAACTTAGTCCAAAGGTGATTTGGTTTGTACATCCCACTGAAATGAATGGTAATATTGAATTTTCTTTAAAAACTGGAAAATATGATTACAATTTTTTAAGACAGGTTTTGGATCAAGAAAGTATACCACAAAATGTAGAAATAGATACTAAATTAATTGAATTTGAAAAAAGGCACATAGTTTTATTATACCCATGGACAAACTCTTCTACGGAAGCCGTATTTCTAAGAATGTCTGTAAATGAACAAACTACAGTGGAAGAGGTAGAAGAATACTTTGCAAATGTCGCAGAATGTTTTAAGGAGCAAACTATGCAAATTGAAGATGAAAAAGATAGTCATAAAAAATATTATTAAACGTTTATTATTTTTCCAATTATTAGAAGTAATTTGTAAATAAACTTAAAAAATTGTGTAATTACAATTTTTTATTGTCCATTCATTTCATGGAAGGCAGCTTCTAAATCATTGTCATCTGCAAGGGGTTGTGTACCTTTAATATAATAAAATATTTTTTTATTCTTTGTATCATTGGTAGCAGGTTTCCCGCTAATCGGATCGACTAGAACACCTACCACATTAGAAGGTGTCTGATACCAATTATTTTCTTTTTCTCTTAAATAATTTTCCATGGTATCTGCCCAGGCATTTTTCATAAGTGTTCCATCGCTTACTTCCGTTTCTTCGTTATTATCATATCCAACCCACATTCCTAAAATCACATCTTTATTATAACCAAATATCAAATGATCGGTATTGGTCGTGCCAGTTTTAATCGCATACGTTTTCGTGAGCTTTGGTGCGATATTAATACAAGTTGGATAATTATAATCAATTAACTCTTTGGAATAAGAATTGGCTAGTAACTCATTTAAAATATAAACAGTGCTTTTATTTAAAATATTTTCCTTTTTCTCTTTATACTCATATAAAACATTTCCATTCATATCCTCAACACGGCGGATAAAATGAGGCTCTATTTTATATCCTTCATTTGCAAATGTGGCATACCCCTTCATCATATCTAAAATATTAATTTCTTCGGTACCTAAAGCAAGAGATGGAATTGCTTGTAAGTTAGAAGAAATGCCTAATCTATCCGCAAATTCAACTAAATTATCTTCTCCTAAAAATAGATGTGTTTTTACTGCATAAATATTATCTGAGTATGCAATCGCAGCTGCCATACTAATTGGTTTATTTCCATAAGTCTCCGCATAATTTTGGGGACTATACGTTTTATTTTCCGAAAAAGTAAATGTGGTTTTTTCACTGGTAAAGGTAGTTGATGCCGTAAAACCGCTTTCAAGAGCAGTATAATATAAAAAAGGTTTCATCGTAGATCCAACTTGCCTTTTCGAACTGGTGACACGATTGAACTGACTTTTGTTATAATCTCTGCCACCTGCAATCGCAAGAATATTTCCAGTATTCGGATCCATCATAACCGATGCGACTTGTAAGTCAGGCTTGCTGATCAAATTTTTGGAAATACTTTCATCTAAGTCTTTTTGTGCCTCCATATCCAAATTGGTATAAATTTTAAGTCCACCTGTTTCTAAGAAAGAACTTGGAATAGTGCGAATTTCTTCTAACTCTTTCATAACTGCATCTTGATAATACATTAAAGTAGGAATGTCATCATTTTCCTTTTTGCCAATATAAGTAAGTGCTACTTCTGTAGCTTCCTTTTTTTCCTCTTCCGTAATATAGTTATTATTTACCATAGCTTGTAAAATAACGGCTTGTCTACTTTTGGCTTTATCAGGATTCGCAATTGGTGAATAATTAGAAGGAGATTTTGGAATGCCCGCTAAAATAGATGCCTCTGCAAGTGTTAAATCTTTGGCACTTTTTCCAAAATAGTATTTACTTGCATTTTCAATTCCAAAAATGCCACCATAGTTAATGGTATTTAAGTATCCTTCTAAAATTTCATCTTTGCTATAATGTGCTTCTAATCGCATGGTCAAAAAAGCTTCTTCAATTTTACGGTACCAAGTTTTATCAAAATCTAAAAATAGGTTTTTTGCATATTGCTGAGTAATGGTAGAGGCTCCTTGTAGTCTTTTTCCACTCGAAATATTGACCATCATTGCTTTTGCGATTCTTAAAAAGTCAAAACCTTGATGTTTGTAAAAATTCTTATCCTCAACAGCGAGTGTTGCTTCGATGATATAATCAGACATTTGGTCTAAACTGATCCATTCCTTGTTGGTCCCACTATATAAATTATTATCTTTATCATACAAATAAAATTGGTTGGCAGAACGAATGGGTAATTTACTAGATAATTTTGCATATGCATAAAGACCAATATAAACAACACATAAAAAAAGGCACAGTATTCCAATTACTTTCATTGCTCTTTTGACGTGTTTCATCTTGTTTCACCTCTAATGTTAGTATTCTAAAAAAAATAGAATTTATAACAAAAATAGTATAATTTTTTAATTATCTTTTTATAAGTTCTTAAATTTTATTTGAAACCTTACTTATAAGTATCTTTAGCTTTTTTGAATCAATTTTCTAAATTTCTAAGATGAGTATCTATCATTTTAAACAAGCAAATAGGGCAACCGCATAAAAATAAAGAGGATTAGTATTCAGAAGGAGAGACATTGAATATTAATCTTTTTATATTGTTTAAATCATGATTGTATAAGGTAAGTTTTTTATTAAAGCTTAGTTTAGTGTTAAAAGGATCTAATTTGGTTAAGTTATAACAAATCTTACGAATTGTAGATAAATTTTTTAAAGAATGTTCTTCTTTACAAAGACTCCAATCTTCCCTAAAGTGTACATCTAAAACCCAGTGTAAGTTATTTTCAATAGACCAGTGTCCCCGTACAATTTTAGCAAATTCTTCGCCAGTTAAATTTAAGTCAGAAATATAATACTTTTCTTGAATAGATACTTCTCCATTGATTTCCCGATAATTTCTAGTCATACCAATCATACTTAGATTCTCCCAATTTTCTTTTCCGTAAAGCCAATCGATGTTATAAGCAATATAATGTTCTCTTCTCTCAATTCTTCCATGATTTTTATCAGTAGTTATATAAGAAATTATATTTTTTTGTTCTGACACATTATTTAAAATATAGTTAAAATATTGACTAATATCTGAATAAAAGTTTTTCTTATTTTCTTTTACAGTAAAACAATAATGACCATTTTTTTCTATAATCTTTTTAGCAATTTCTTTTTGACACCCCATTGCATCAATAGTAATAATACAATTGTCTATATTAATTAAATCTAGAAGTTTGGGAATAGCAGTTATTTCATTTGATTTATCATCGACCTTTACTCCAGCAATAGATATTCCTAAATCTTTCAAAAATGCAGATACAATGTAGGGTGTGTTACCACCATTAATTTTATCAGTAGCACTTTTAATCGAAACAATAACAGTTCAGTGAACTGTTATTGTTAGGGGTATAATTCCC
>CAMUMB010000052.1 GCA_947089915.1 uncultured Caryophanales bacterium
GAAGCTCTAAAGTTGATAGAAGAGATATTAGCAACGCCAAATCTAGATTTTAAAAATCGTATGATAGCAAGAAATAATAAAACAACAGCATTGATAGATTTAAATAGAAATGAAGAAGCTCTAAAGTTGATAGAAGAGATATTAGCAACTCCAAATCTAGATTTTAAAAATCGTATGATATTTACAAACAAAAGAAGAATAATCTTAGATAAATTAAAAACATTTAATTTGAGTGATGAAGAGATGGAAAAGACAATTTCAAAAGATGTGCATTCCGATATTCAAAATTTATTTCAAAATAAAGATAAGGAAAAATCTGTTATAAGCTTATTGCTCACTAAAATTTATTGTGATGCTATTTCATTAGAAGAGTTAGAACAAGTAGAAATTAATTTTTTTGATAAAATAATATTGTTGAGTGCTTATTATGAAAAATATAATAAAAAACAGGGAATTAAAATGATCAATCAAAAAAAACATGAAGTAGAAGAAAATGAACAAAGAAAGAAATTAAATATATTAGGTGATAGATTATCTTCTAAGAATTCTATCTTTGATTGTGGTGTATATTGTGATTTATTACACTGTTCAATTGATTTTGATTTAATAAATCGAATCGAAAAAAGCCCAAAAGAAAGTGAGATAATAGTAAAAACTACCGTAGTAACAAGCAATCCAATTGTTGAAACACCTGCCAAAAAAGAAACCCGTAAAAGTTCTAAAATGATTGTAGTAGGCGGAGATTCATCTACAGATCTTTCTTTTAAATCTAATAAGAACTTAAAAATAAAACAAAAAAATAAAAAAGTAGGAAATGAAATCCTGATAAAAGATATTTTTCCAGAAGAAGTTATGATTATTGGAAGTTATATATACGTGCACATGCAAAGTCGTTATCCAGAAACGCAAAAAGACGCAATTCTAGCTTGGGATAGATTTGAAATTCTTATTAATAAATCAGTAAAGGATTCTATAGCACTTAATAGAATGATTAATTTTTTATATCAATTACAGTATTTAACACTACCAATTCAACCAGTAGATGAAAAGAAGGTTGCAATGCGAATCAAACAATATAAGTAAAAGGACGTTTTTCGTCTTTTTTTGAAAATATATGATATAATGAAGGCGGTGATGTATATGACAAAGATAATGGCAATGCCAGCTTATCCGAATATAGATGATTTGATTGACCAGGTAGATGCTATTCTGCTAGGATATAAAGGCATGAGTGTCAATTTCTTATTTACAGTAGATTTAGATTATATTGAACATATATTACCAATTGTGAAAGAAAAAAAGAAAGAACTTTTTATCGCACTGAATAAAAACTTTCATAGTAGCGAACTAGAGTCTGTGAAAGAAGTGATGCATAAACTTGCGGATTTACAGATTGATGGAATTCTATATTATGATGTTGCAGTTATCCAAATGAAAAATGAATACAAAATAGAGATTCCCCTCATTTGGGGTGCAGAACATTTAACTACTAATTCTGCAACCATGAATTATTGGAATCATCATGGTGCAGATATGACATATGTATCTGGAGAAATTACCAAACAGGAGATTTTGGAAATTCGGGAACATACAAACATGCCTCTCATTGTTCCAATTTTAGGATATCTTCCTATGTTTGTATCAGAACGTCATGAAATTAAGAACTACTTGAATCACTTTCAATTAAACGATCTGTCTTCCGTTTACTATATGGAAAAAGAGGAAAATAGATATCCTATTGTCGATAATGAAGAGGGAACTTTTGTATATTCTAGTCATATTCTAAATGGGTATCAAGAATATTTAGAGTTCCAAGAAAAAGGAATTGATTACGTATTATGCAATGAGAATTTTATCAATCACGATATATTTCTAAAAATAATTACTCTATTCCATAATCAAAATAGTAGTGATGAAGCAATTGATACATTATTAAGTGGAAATACCGATAAAGGATTTTTTTATAAAGAAACAGTATATCAGGTGAAACATTATGATTAAAAAAACAGAATTATTAGCGCCAGCGGGCGATTTAGAACGATTAAAATGGGCAATTGAATATGGCGCAGATGCAGTTTATATTGGAGGGCCTGCACTAGGCCTTCGTGCCAATGCCAAAAATTTTACCTTTGAAGAAATCAAAGAAGGATGTAATTATGCACATGAACGAGATAAGCGTGTTCATGTAACGGTTAATATTGTCTTACATAACAAAGAAATTGATTTGGTCAAAGACTATTTAATACGGTTGGAGAAATGTGGCGTCGATGCGATTATTGTCAGTGATCCTACCATTATTGAAATTGCCAAAGCAAATACAAACTTAGAAATTCATTTATCCACCCAACAATCCACTTTAAATATAGAAGCATGTCGCTTTTGGGAACAACAGGGTGTAAAACGAATTGTATTAGGAAGAGAAACTAGAAAAGAAGAAATTAAAGAAATTATAGAAAAGACAAATTTAGAAATAGAATGTTTTATCCATGGCGCTATGTGTGCCTCTATGAGTGGTAGATGTGTATTATCCAATTTTTTAACCGCAAGAGATGCTAATCGTGGTGGATGTAGTCAAATTTGCAGATGGGATTTTGATTTATACAATGATCAGTTGAAACATTTAGTTGGAGAACAACCATTTACCTTCTGTAGTAAGGATTTATCGATGCTAAAGTATTTACCTGACATGATTGATATGGGGATTACTTCCTTTAAAATAGAAGGAAGAATGCGCTCGATTTATTATATCGCAACCGTTTTAAATGTGTATCGGAAAGTGATTGATGATTATTGTAACAATCCTGAAATGTATCAATATAATATAGCGTATGAAAGAATATTAAGAAATTGTGCAAACAGGGATTCTGTACCTCAATTCTTTGGTGGTGAAAATGATTCTACCTGTGGTTATTATAATGGAAGAGAAGAAGTTTCCAATCAAGATTTTTTAGGAGTTATTTTAGATTATAATGAAAAAACAAAATATGCGACAATTGAACAGAGAAATTATTTTAAAGTGGGGGATATAGTTGAAATATTTGGCCCACAGTTGCATACAATAACATACGAAGTGAAAGAAATCTTAGATGAAAAGAAAGAATTTATTTCCGTTGTAAGGCATCCAAGACAAATTGTGCAGATGCAGATAGAAGAAAGAGTGTATCCGAATAATCTAATTCGTATCAAAAAAGATTGACAAAATAAAAATTCTATAGTATCATTTGTAATGTTTTATAGATAGAGAGAAGAGGCGTTCTTATGTCAAATACAAAAGATATATATTTAACCCAAGCAGGATTAGATGAATTAAAAAAAGAGCTTGATTATTTAAAACTAGAAAAAAGACCTGAAATTATTAATGCATTAAAAGATGCTCGTGCTTTAGGTGACTTAAGTGAAAATGCGGAATATGATGCAGCACGTACTGCTCAGGCGGAGGTAGAAGGTAGAATTACAGAATTAGAGGCAATGATTGAAAAAGCGGTCATTATTAAAGAAACTTCTACGGATAAAGTATCTATTGGGTCTAGTGTAAAACTAAAATATATAGAAGATGGAGAAACAGAAGTGTATACCATTGTTGGAAGTATGGAAGCAGATCCATTTCAAAACAAGATTTCCAATGAATCTCCAATTGCGAAAGCAATTATGGGTTTAAAGGTAGGAAGCAAAGTAACTGTAGAAAGTCCACAAGGAAAGTATGAAGTAGAAATTGTTGAAATCAACTAAACACTTTAAGTGTTTTTTTGAAATAAACTTGAAAAAAATACCATATTCAGGTATACTAAAATATATTGATGGAGGAAATTATGGAAAATAATAAAAATGTACATGAAATTACAATTAAAATAGAAGGAGCAGAGTGGGAAAAGGCGAAAGAAGATGCGTACAAAGAAGCAAGTAAAAAAGCCAAAATTGATGGATTTCGTCCTGGAAAGGCACCGAAAGATGTATTCTTAAAAAAATATGGTGAAGAAAATTTATGGTTAGATGCCGCAGACCGTGTTTTACAAGATGCTTATACCAAAATGTTAGAGGAAAATGGGGATCTCATCATTGTTGCGCAACCACAAGCAAGTTTAAAATCTATTTCCGCTGATTATGTCGAATTCTTATTTATTTTAACAACAAAACCAGAAGTAAAATTAGGAAAATATAAAAAATTAGGTGTCAAAAAAGAAGAAGTAAAAGTTTCTAAGGAAGAAGTAGAACATGCCTTAGAAGAAACGAGAAAACGTTATGCCGAAAGTGTAGTCAAAGATGGCGCTATAGAAAAGGATGACACTGCTATTATCGATTTTGAAGGATTCAAAGATGGCGTTGCGTTTGAAGGCGGTAAGGGTGAAAACTACTCTTTAGTAATTGGTAGTGGTACTTTTATTCCGGGATTTGAAGAACAATTAATTGGTATGAAAAAGGGTGAAGAAAAAGAAATTCATATTACGTTCCCTGAAGATTATCATGCCGAAGAGTTAAAAGGACAACCCGTTGTATTCAAAGTAAAAGTAAATGAAATCAAAGAAACAAAACTTCCCGAATTTGATAAAGATTTCTTTGAAGATTTAGGAATGGAAGGTATTGATTCCAAAGAAGCATTAGAAAACCAATTAAAGGAAAATATAGAGGCACATAAAACACACCATGCTGAAGACCATTTTATGGATGAAATTCTAGATAAAGCAGTTGCCAATATGGAAGTGGATATTCCAGATGCGATGGTAGCAGATGAATTAGATCGTATGGTGCATCAATATGAAGAAAATTTAAAAATGCAAGGAATTACATTAGAACAATTCTATCAATTTACCAATTCAGATGAAACTGCTTTAAAAGAACAAATGAAAGAAGAAGCTTTGAAAAGAGTATCTTCAAGATTATTGTTAGAAGAAATTGTTAAGACTGAAAAAATTGAAGTGACAGAAGAAGATACAGAAAAAGAAGCCGATAGTTTAGCAGAAAAATATAGTATGAAAAAAGAAGAATTTTTAAAACTATTTGGTGGTTTAGATATGGTAAAATATGATTTAGAAATGCGTAAAGCATTAGAAGTATTAAAGGACAACAATTAGTTGTTTTTTTAATTCCACACTTTCATCTTTTTTTTAGTATAATGAATGTATATATACAAAAGAAGGAATACTATGAACTTGCGAACATGGCTAATACATTTAGACGAACAAGAAAATATCGAAAAGGTATATCAATTGCTGAAACGCCCTCTTTTTCTATTTATTCTTAGTATGGTCAAAAATTATGATAATGCGGAAGATATTACAGAAGAAGTCTTTTTGCGAATTTTAAAATATTACAATTCTTATCATCCTTGGATGAATCCAAAAACATGGATTTATACGATTGGAAAAAACGCAGCGTATACTTTTTTGGAAAAAAATAAAGAACTATCTTATGAAGATTGTGATTTGGAAAGGGAACTCCATAAACACAATCTCATTCAAAACGAAGATTCTCTTATGATAGAAGAGTATTTAGCTTATTTAAGTGATTTGGAAAGACAAATTGTTGTCTTACATCTATTTGGTGGTCTCAATCATTTGGAAATTGCAAAACTATTATCAATGACACATAGCCAAGTACGTTCTAAGTATTCTTATGCATTAAAAAAATTAAGAAAGAAGGTGCAGGTATGAAAAAATTAGAAAAAGTGATTCGAGATAATTTAAATTTAGAAATTCCAATGAAATATCCAAAGCCAAGAAAGCAAGTATATGTTTGGAAATATTGTCTTCCACTTGTAATGATTTTGCTATTAGGGACACTGTTCTATCAACCCAAAAAACCTTCTATTCCAAATGTATTCACAAAAGAAGATTCGATTATTATAAATCATACTTATTTGGATGATACATTTGATCGAACTTATCTTAAATTGGAAGATTGTTTTATCATGTGTGAAATCAATAAGAAAAAAGATTTATTGACTAAGATTCCTTTGATTCATCCATGGATCAAAGATTGGATACTTGAGTATTATTTCCATCGGTATCGCTTAACATATCATAAGAATGATAGAACACTTAGTGTTACGATTGCTAAGGTAGAAGAGGATTTGGTACGATATGAGAAGAGTCTACAGGTTTCTATGATTGAAGAAATTCCAGTTACAATTACATATTATGGGGATTCTTATCAGGCAAGTTTTACAGATCAAGATTATTCTTATTATGTTATAGGTTATGGCATAGAAGAATCTTCCTTTGTAAAAATATTAAAACAAATGATAGGAGGAATCAAATGAAAAAGGGAATATGGTTAGGAATATTACTTGTATTCGTTATTGGAGGATATTTTGTAGGAACAAAATTATTTCAAGAAAAAGAACATGTAACAGAAAATGGGGAACAAAAACAAAATAATCTATTAGAGCAAGAAAAGAAAGTACCAAGAATGGTAAAGGTAAATGGTATTCTATATTATGATACTGGTAAATTACCGACAGTTGAAGCTCGTTGTGGAACACCAGATGGCTTTTTGGAAACAATTTTGCCAAATGAAATACCAACAGTAGATAATACTTCTAATTTTGGTCGTTATGGGTATCAGTATGTAGATGAAAATACAATTGAAGTAGATTTACCAACTGGTTGGACAGTATTTTCTATAGATGAAAAAGAAGCTGTTTTTGGTGCACCTAAAAATTATGTGACTATCAAAGATGGGCAAATTGATAATCAACAGTTAATTGATGAATTTTTAGAAAGAGTAGAAAATCAATATGATGCTAATCTTACTTTTCTAAAATATAATGAAGATGCAACTGCACAGTATTATTATTTACATTATTATCAATCAAGCAATACAGTATTTGATCATGGGTATAGTTTTATCGTAGATGCCTTTCAAGAAGATGGCATTCCACAATATTTATATAGTTTTCAATCTTTAGATACAACAAATGGAATGACGTTAAAAGGACATGCTTATATTGGTATTCTTGAATTTGCAGGCCCAGTTTTTCAAAGATACGATGAAGAATTTATTATTTATTAAGTATGATTTTTAATAAGAATCAAAAATGATGGGAGATGTTGAAATGAAAAAAATCGTATGGATAGGAATTTTAATAGTATTACTCATTGGTGGATGTTTTGTAGGAATCAAATTATTTGAAGAAAAGAGAATAGTAAATGAAAATCAAAAACAAGAAAACGGGGTGCAAAGTCAAGATAATCATTTAGAAGAAGAAAAGAAAGTACCAAGAATGGTAAAGGTAAACGGTGTTTTATATTATGATACCGGTAAATTATCGACAGTTGAAGGACGTTGTGGAAATCCAGATGGCTATATCCATACCACTGTTTTTCCAAATGAAACACCAAGTCAAGAAAACGAATCCAATTTTGGGAGTGAATATGGATTTCAGTATGAAACCGAAAATACAATCGCTATGATTTTACCTACTGGGTGGACTGTCTTTTCTAGCAACATAGAAGATGCGAATCTGGATGCTCCTAAAAATTATGTGACAATCCAAGATGGTAAAATTGATAATCCGAAATTAGTGAATCAATTTTTAGAAAGAGTAAATCAGAATGATGAAGCAAGACTTACTTTTTATAATGAAGACAGTAAACAATTTTATCGCTTAATTCGAGCAAGATACGATATTGTTGGGGAACCTTATACGAATGTGGAGCATGGATATGAGTATCAGTTATATGTAGATACTATGAAAGTAAATGAAAATCCACGTTATCAATTTTATCAGTTTGGAACATTAGATACTTCAAATGGAATGAGATTAAAAGATAAGCAAAGATTAGCATTGTATAATTTTACAGAAGCTGTAATGCAGATAGATGCAGAAGAATTTATCCTATATTAGGTAAATTCTTTTTTGTAACTTAAAATAACCATAACTGGTTCTTGAGAGGAATTATTTTGTAATTTTTGTTTTAACATATTATATTTTTCAGTAATTTTATTTGGTATTGTTTTTTCTAAAGGGTACCAACCTTTTTTAAAAGCAAGTGCAAATAAGTCTTTTTGGATTTTTTTTGAAGCTGTGAAGTTCTATGCAAATATATTACTGAAGTATGTTAAATTTTTTGTTGAAATGGATAGTAGCTACTTGTTCCATTTAAAGATTCTTTCTAATTTTTCATGAATCATATTATGTTGAAATCTATATATGGAAGAAAAAATATAGAAATGATTAAAAAATATGGAATGAAAATGACATTTTTTTAAGGGTTATGATATAATACTGATAGATAGTGTGAAAAGTTTTATGGAAAATCATCAACACTAGATGAAAAAGATAT
>CAMUMB010000053.1 GCA_947089915.1 uncultured Caryophanales bacterium
TTCCTGATGATGAATATTTCTTTTTAAAGATAATTGATATGAGCAGAACTTCCTATATCCGTAATATTAAATCCCATAGGATTTGTGACTGAGCCCTTATAGTCTATAAAATAGTATAATAAATATAGGAATACAAGACTTTGTTGGGTGTTTGCTGAACTTCCATTCAATTGGATAGAGGGGAGGCCTGAGATTATGAAAAAAAGAGTTTTTATTTTGAAAGTTCTAAATAACATTATTCTCATTTTGTTCCTTCTACTTTTATTAGTAGCCGAAATAAAAAAATAGCACCCTAATTCAGTGAATTAAGGTGTTTAACCTTTATGGCTAACACCCAACTTTGCTACAAGTCAAGTGTTCCATTTTTATTGTATGGAATTTCTTCCATCTATATACATTATACTAAATATTTTAATTTTGTGCAAGTTTCCGATTTGAAAATTTTTTGTTTATGAAAATGCTAGTTTATGATAAATACTCACTAGAAACTTTGTGATGTGTAGCAAACCGCCCAAATGAATAGCAATTATATTAACAATCATTAATGGTGTTCTCGACAGGACTCGAACCCGTATCGGTCCCTTAGGAGGGGACTGCTCTATCCTGCTGAGCTACGAGAACCTGCTAATATTGTAACACACTGAAGTGCAAAAAAAAATAGGTTTTGACCTATTTTAAAATATTTAACATTAGTAATAAAGAAAAATTAAGTCCATAAGTGAATTGATATTTGAATTTACGACAAAATTCATAAGTTCCAACAAGCTTATCTACTGCGCATACAATCCAACTCTCTGCATACTTTGGAATACGATAATCAACAGGAAACATATGCGTTTTAATGATATCTTCTTCCTTCTCTGTTAGATGAAAATACTTCTTTGCATTTTCAGCTGCTACCTTAGGGTGTCCTGTTGTAAATAATACAACTTTATCCTTTGTTTTTTCATAATCGGTTGTGCGATCTAAGAAGAAATCGTGCAACAAACCAGCACGTGCTACCTGATCATAATCCAACCGTAAAGCTTTCGCAAGTTTATAAGAGTAGTAAGAAACTCTAATAGAATGATTCATTCTTGTTGTCCCATGATGTATCACTGTTTCTAACTGACTAAATTCTTTATTCTCTAAAATCGGACTCACCAATCTCATATAGTGATTGTCCCGATGATAATTGACCATTTTTACTTTCACCTCAAGTACTATTACATTATATCATAAAATTACGTATTTAATCATTATTTTTGTAACTTTTTTGAAATTTATTTTTTAAATTCATAATAGGCCTTGGAAAACCTATGTTTTTACACATAGGTTTAAGAAATCACCACATTTTGATAAGTTGGAAAAATTTGAATAAAAGTATTACCATCATTCACATGAATTTCAGTTCCATCTAGATAGGAATATACTGTCTGTGCGGATCTAGAAGATTTACTCCAAGTAATCGGTACAGCGTAACCATTTGTAATATAGTAACCTGTTCCTGTTCCGACTGTATCTAAATTTTGTCTTCCATAAGAATCTAAATTATAATTATTGATATTTGCAATAATAATATTTTTAAAATGGTATTGTTCATTCGTCACTGCATCTTTATGTATTTCATCATTGACAGAACGTAAATATACCTTTTGTTCCGCATCATATTGATAAGAAGTTATCACATATGCAGAATATCTTAGCGTAACCGCATTCGCAACCATCGCATCTTCTCTCGTCTCTAAGCCAATTTCATCAATACTGTAATTGAGTAGTAAAGGTTGATTGGATGTAGTACGGTATCCTTTCGCCATTGCCATATTTTGAATACGTTCCATATCAGTAAATGCCGTATGTTCATATGCAACTCCTAAAGTTCGATCTCGATAAAATGCATCATCATATAAACCATTAATATTGGAAATACTCAAAGCAGAAATATCAGTCTGTGCTTGTGGACTCCATCCATAATGTACATAAATGGCATCATGTTCTAATGCATAATCTAAAAAATTATGACGCGAACTACGAACTGATCCAAGACGTGCCGTTGTTTGGTCTTTAAATACTGCCATCAAACGGGTGAGACCACCTTCTACAATCATTTCATATACCACATACGCATCTTGTAACCCTGCATGATTTTTTCTTGCTTGCGCATGATTATTAATCATAACTGCATAAGGCCTACTATTAGAATCTTCATTGATAATTTGTAATTTAGGAACGGGTACTTCTACTTCTGGTTCCTTTCCTTTATCTTCTTGTGATGTTGATTCTTTCCCTTTTAATAAATACATTCCACCAACAATCCCACCTGCAACAAGAAGAATTATGAGTATTCCAATCAAAACTTTTTTCATATACTTCACCTAAATTCATTATAGCGAAAAAAAAGAATGATTACCATAAAAGATAATCATTTCCACATTTGCTTTACAGTACAATACCATGAAAAGCCATATAAACTAAGAATACCGCAAAGATAGTTGTTAAAATCCATCCGTTAATTTTTTCTGACTTAGTAGATTTATAAGGAACACCCACAGCCATGGTGAGTAAATAGCCTCCTATTAACCCACCAATATGAGCAGCATTGTCAATTCCAGAAATGGTAAATCCAACGATTAAATTGAGTACAATCAAAGGAATGACTTGCGATTTTAATACGGTTCCCAAATAAATTCGGTAATGATATCCAAAATACAACAGTGCTCCAAATAGTCCAAATATGGCACCACTTGCTCCTGCACTAATATAATCAGAAAAGACAATTGAAAGTAAATTTCCCATAATAGCACTTAATAAATAAACCAATATATATTTGAATCTTCCTAAAAAACTTTCAATCTGTGAACCTATAATATAGAGTGCATAATTGTTCATAATGAAGTGCAACAAACCAATATGGACAAAAGCACTCGTAACCAAACGATAATATTCTCCACTACGTACCGCAGCACCATAATTTGCCCCAAAATCGACTAAAGTAGCTACATCCCTACTTCCCTCTCCAAATAGATACATAGAAAGAAATACAATCGTATTAACCGCAATCAAAAGATAAGTCATAATTGGTTTCTTTTGTTCAAATACTGCTTGTGCTTTTTTTGATTCTTCTTCATTCTTTTGACTAATATCCTTCGTAATTTTCATAAAAAGTTCAACACCTTTTTCTTTGAAAGAGGTTTTCTTTGTAATCGTAGGAAACTCTTCTAAAATAAAAGGATATTTTTTAAGATCAGATATTTTTTGAATATTTGCACAACTGATATTCCCAGCATGAATATAATCATCTATATGGACACTTTCTCCCAAATTTACAAACAAAGATAAAGCTTCCATATGTAAAGAACAAGTTTTCTTTTTCACTTTCTTTAATATTTGTTTGGTACGATATAAATCAAAACTCATCTGTTCGTCATTATGAATATAATTAGAAACAATGCGAACAACTGGATAAGAATTCTCTAAATTTTCTAACCAGATTTCATTTTTTGCACCATGTAATACGATTGGACTATATCCTTGTTCTGTTATGAAAAAATGTAATAATTTCATAACAAGTTCATCACTTTTTTCTAACATAATCTCTTCCATAATTTCCTCCAGTCAGTAATAATATTGTAACTTATTTCATAGGATAAGTAAAGAGGTGCTTACATGAAAAAAATACTCAAATTTTTACTTATTTTAGCTCCATGGTTTCTAGGCGGTTTACTATTTTCTTCCAATACAGGCTTTTACCAGTCATTAAATCTTCCTTTTTTCGCGCTACCTAGCTTCTTATTTCCTATTATATGGACAATTCTTTATGTTTTGATTGCAATTAGTATTTATAAAGTATATGAAATTTATCACTTTAGTACCCTAAAAAGTTATAATCAATCTTTGCTATGTAATTATATTCTAAATCAACTATTCCCATTTTTCTTCTTTACATTAGAAAATATCTTTCTAGGTTTTGTAGACTGTGTTGCGACTTTGATTACATCTCTTTTTGTCTACTATGAAACCAAAGAAATCGACAAAAAAGCAAGTAAATTCTTGCTTCCATATATATACTGGTGTCTATTTGCTTGTATCTTATGTATTACCATTTATTTTATGAATTTGTAAGTTGATTTACAATATGAGAAAAACATTCTGGGATATCACACGTAAACTCCATATACTTTCCAGTTGTTGGATGAACAAACCCTAGTTCTTTCGCATGGAGACATTGTCCTGTATCATCTATTATTTTACGGCGACCATAAACAGGATCATTGACAATTGGATATCCAATATAATTCATATGCACACGAATTTGATGTGTTCTTCCTGTTTCTAGCTGTAGTTCAATTAAAGTACAATTGGAAAAACGTTCTAATACTTTGAAATGGGTTACTGCATGTTTACTATTAATATCAGTCACTGCCATCTTTTTACGGTCACTGGAATCCCTTCCAATAGGAGCATCGATGGTTCCAGTATCGCTAGCAACAACGCCCCAAACGAGTGCAACATACTTACGGTGTGTTGTTTTTTCTTCTAGTTGTTTTGCCAAAGATTCATGTGCCTTATTGTTTTTCGCAACTACAAGTAATCCTGTTGTATCCGCATCAATCCTATGTACAATACCAGGTCGAAATTCACCATTGATATCACTTAAACTTTTAGAATGATATAATAACCCATTCACTAAAGTCCCACTTGGATTTCCAACAGCAGGATGGACAACAATTCCATTCGCTTTATTGACAACGAGTAAATCATCGTCTTCGTAGACAATATCCAAATCCATTTTTTCTGGTTTTAAATCCATAATTTCTTCTTGGTATTCTTCTGCAACTATTTCATCATTTTCTTTGACAAGGTAACTGCTTTTTACTTTTTTTGCATTAACCATTATTTTTTCTTCTTTTATCATATCTTGAATTTTACTTCGACTTAAATTCAGTTGTTTTGATAAATAGGCATCAATTCGCGTATTCGAATCTACTTCTGTTACAACATACTTTTGCACATACGTTCCTCCTTCCACATGACAACGATGAGGAAACAAGCTCCTATTACAACAGCGATATCCGCTAAATTAAAAATAGGAAAATCATATCCAAATAGGTTAAAATCTAAATAATCAATAACACCTGCACGGAAAATACGATCCAGTAAATTACCAATAATTCCACCAAATAAAAGCCCAAAAGATAAGATATTCCATCTATCTTTTTTCTGTTTCAACGCCCAAATAAATAGTAGATAAAGAATGACAATCGATACTACAACAATGGGTATTTGCGATTCAGAAAATAGACTAAAAGCCACTCCTGTATTTTTAACCAATGTAAATGAAAAAAATTGGGGAATCAATTGGATGCTTTCCCCAAATGTCATAGAAGTTGTAAATAAATACTTAATAAATTGATCTAGTATCACTATAATACTAGCAATTCCCCATATTTTTTTCAAACAATCACCTCTATTATTTTTTTGAAAATTGAACAACTTTATCTTTTGAAATCACTTCTGTTCCCCTAGTTTGGTATAATGAATCGAATTTTTCTTGGGATTGCTTTCTTGTTTCAGGTTCGTTTGATTCAATTTTACAACGCCTTTCATAGAACTGAAATATTTCTTGCAGAGACAATTCATTTTTTATGATATCCTCCATTAACCAGTCATACTTTCCTTTATGATTTCCCATTCTATAGGACTGTTCTTCCAATAATAATTCTGGTAGTTCTAATCTACCCATCTTTCGGAACAGTTTTTTACAATTATAATTATGTATTTTAATTGAAATTGCACTGATACTACTTGAAGCTGCAAATGAAATGGTAGCAAGCAATTGTGCAGAAAACTGTGGGGTTAGAAATCTTCCAAATGCACTAACACATATAATACTTAAAAATAGCCCTATCATCATCGCTACTGGCATCACAAACATTCTATCCAAAATATGTTTTCGATATTCTTGTTCTAGAGTATCCTCTGTAACTAACTTATCCATTTCTTCATACTGTTCTTCTAATTGATTTTCTAGTCTCATTTGATTTTCACCCATATTTGTATGGTTTTCTTCGATTGATTCTAATTTGTAATCAATTTTGTATTTTGTAGACAGATGTATAATTATTTTTTGTTCTCCTTCTAAAAAATCTATACACTTTTTTATAATATCAATACGGGTATTCAATTTGTTTTTTTCAATTTGATATTTGGTGTTTCTTTCTATTTTATCTTTCCTTTTTTCGCCTTTTTGATAGAACTGATGGCCACTTTCTAGATTCTCGATTCTTTAAAGTTTATTATACTCTTTTTGTAAGGCATTGATACTTGACTGTAAATTTACCATATTATTAGCTCCTTCTATGGGCGCTATTATAACATTGCACTTACTACTTGTCAAATTGTAATCTATATAATAGTCACTAGGTCAAAGGACAGTTTCTCACCTCTCAATGAGACAATTGTTGTTCTATATAAGAAATAACATTGTCAATTTTAATCTCCTTTGTTTCTCCTGTTTTACGTAATTTTACTTCTACAATTCCATCACTAAATTTTTTCCCAACTGTAATACGAATAGGAATCCCAATCAAATCCATATCATTGAATTTCACACCGGGTCTTACATTACGATCATCTAAAACAACTTCTATTCCTTTGCTTTCTAACGTATCATGTAACTCACATGCATATCCATTTTCCACAATATCTACAATAGCAACTTGGTAAGGTGCAACAGACATAGGAAAACAAATACCATATTCATCATGATTTTGTTCCACAAGTGCTGCTAAAATTCTTCCAATTCCAATTCCATAACATCCCATTTGAACAGGTTGTAATTGATTATTTGTATCACTATAGTATAAACCTAAACTTTCTGAATATTTGGTTCCTAATTTAAAGGTATTTCCGATTTCAATTCCCTTTTTAAAGTATAAAGATTTTCCACATTTTGGACAAACATCATACTCTTTCACATTTTTAATATCTCCTGACATTTGGTACTTAAAATCTTTCGTATTTACATTCTGATAATGATAATCTGTCTCATTGGCACCTACTACATAATTATGCATTCTCAAGACATCTTCATCTACAATAACTGGAATATCTAAGCCAATTGGTCCTGCAAAGCCAATTTTTGCTTTCGTAATGCGCTCTACATCTTCAGGTTCTGCAAGTACCACCTCTTTGGCATGCAACAATTTTTGAAGTTTCGTTTCATTGAGATCACGATTTCCAGGAATCATACAAGCATAGAATTTTCCATCTGCTTGATAGATTAAAGTTTTTACAACCCTATCTTCTGAAACATTCAAATAAGATGTAATCTCTTCTATTGTCCCATGATTTGGGGTATATACCTTTTCAAGTGGTAATAATTCCTCTTTCTCTTCCTCTTTTGGAACACATTTGCTAACCTCTATATTAGAAGCATAATCACATGATTCACAAAGAACCAATATATCTTCTCCAATATCGGTAACCGCTTGAAATTCTTCTGACAAAAGGCCACCCATCACACCTGTATCTGCAGTTACAATCTTATAGTCTAATCCAAGTCGGTCAAAAATGGCTTGGTAAGCTCGATACATTTTTTGATAAGATATATCCATACCTTCTAAGTCAATATCAAAACTATAAGCATCTTTCATAATAAATTCACGTACCCTGATTAATCCATATCTTGGTCTTGGTTCATCACGATATTTATTCGCCATTTGATATAAATTAAAAGGCATATCTTTATAAGATTTTATCTTTTCTTTCGCTACTGCTACAAATAATTCTTCATGTGTTGGTCCAAGTACATAATTACGATCCATTCGATCTTTTAAAGAAAACATACTAGATCCAAAAATATCTCTTCTTCCGCTTGCGACATAAACATCCTCAGGAAGTAAACTAGGCATTACAAGTTCTTGGGCACCTGTTTTATTCATTTCTTCTCTTACAATTGCTTCAATCTTTTGTAATACACGGTATCCAAGTGGTAAATAGGAATAAATTCCCGTCCCTATTTTTTTTACCATACCACTACGTACCAACAAATTTCCACTTATACTTTCTTCTTCTTTACTATCTTCTCTCATTGTAAAAAAGAAACTTGATTTTAATTTCATAAAATTTCCTCTTTCCTTATTCTATTTAATTCATCATATGTTACCCACAAGGGGAAATTTATTCAAATGCATAAATATCACTTCCAATATCAGTAGGTAGTGTGAAAAGTTATATACACTACCACTTATTTTTCCTTTATATTTCAAT
>CAMUMB010000054.1 GCA_947089915.1 uncultured Caryophanales bacterium
TTATAATTCTATTTTTTAGGTGTTAAATCTCCACACTTATTCTACACTAACAAAAAAAGATAGTTTTCACTACCTTATTTTTTTGCCTGCGTAAGTGCTTGATTTACTGCTTTAATATAAGTATCGGCAGTAATTGTTACGCCACTAATTATATCTAAACTTAGTTTGGTTTGTTCTTCATCTGTCCATTTGACCCAGTCTAAGTTTTGTTCTTCAATCACTTTTTTTTCAATTTGTTCTACTTGTTCATACCATTCTGCTCCACCTGAAATGATACCAATATTGGCGGATGTTTGTTTCATCGCATAATCATCATGCAATGCTTTTTTGGTAGTAATTGTTCCATTCTCTGTTTGATAGGTAGAATCGATGAAGCAACTTTCAATGTTTCCATATTTTCCAACATAGATAGTTGCTGTTGTAACATACTCTTTTCCATAAGAAATATATGGCACAATACCAGTATAAGTTCCTGTTTTATAAATCCCCTCTTTCTCTACTTTTTCGCAGCCACAAAATGCTAAAAGTGAAAGTATGATAATAGTTGTTAAGAATAATTTTTTCATATAATAACACTTCCTATTCTTTTTATATTATATCCAATTTTTGCTTAATTTACAATCTCTTTTGTATATGTTGTATACTTTGTTTCGCTA
This sequence comes from uncultured Caryophanales bacterium, assembly GCA_947089915.1. Taxonomy (GTDB): domain Bacteria; phylum Bacillota_I; class Bacilli_A; order RF39; family UBA660; genus UBA5026. The sequence continues at coordinate 657 of CAMUMB010000054.1, forward strand.
AATATCCTGTGAACATTCCGGTGATAAGTGAAAACAAAATCATAAATGGTAAGTAAAAAATTAAATTTGGTATTTTTAAAATTAATATTGCGGTAATCATTTGTCCGATACTATGGAAAATAGATCCCATAATGCTTATTCCAATAATCGATAATTTTGTTTTGCAAAGTAGTGCCATAATACCAACACTAAAAAGAGAGCCTGTTAAGCTGAAGAAGAAAGTGATACTAAAAATACCAGTTCTTAACATACCCATTAAAAAAACTCTTAAAATGGCAACTAAAAATGCATCTTTTCTTCCGTATAGAAACAGCACAATTACAATTATAATATTGGCAATTCCTAATTTCATTCCAGGAATAATCCCACCAAAAATAGGAAAAAAGCTTTCTATGATACTTAATAAAATAGAAAGGGCAAGAAACATTGATAATCTAGTTCGTTTTTTATATTCCATATTTCTCACCTTGCTACCGTATCTATTATATTTTTTGCTTCAATTTGAATTACTATTTTATTGGGTAAACAGACAATCATTTCTGTATTTTTACTAATATATCCTTGTTTGGAACAAATATGAAGTGGACTTTCTTCTTGTTTCACTCTAATTTTACCTTTATTTACTTCTATTACAACTGGCCCATTTTCTCCTTCAACGATATAATCCCTTTGTTCATTTTGTGTTAAATCAATTATTTGCACTACTTCATTTTGATAATAAATGAGTGCTGTTTTGGCTTCTTGTTTTTGTATCATAGAAAAAATAATTAGAAATAAAATGGTAATACCGAGAATACTAACAATCAATTTTAAATCACTTTTGTTCATACTGATTCATTCCTGACGACGTGATGATTTGGTTTTCATTGTTATACCAAATTGCTTCTGCATTTTCATTTTCTATAAACATTTGTCCTTCTTCTATTGGCATTAAAAACAAAATTGTTGATAAGATATCACCTAAGCGACTATCGTCTGTGATTACAGTAACACTTTTCATATGATTGGCGGGCATTAAGGTATCTGGATCAATGATATGATGATATTTTTGACCATTGTATTCATAATATCGTTCATATCCACCACTAGTCACTACACTTATATTTTTTCCATATACGATTTTACAAATTTCTCCTTGTTTACTATTTGGATCCTCTATTCCAATGGAAAATTTATTTTTGTTTTGTGGAATTCCAACTTTGACATTACCTCCTGCATTAATTAAATAGTTAAAAATTCCAATGGACTCTAAATATTCACCAACCATTTCAGTTGCATATCCTTTTGCAATCGCACCTAAATCAATATTGACATGGTTATTTTTGATTTGATTATTTTCCAAAAGAATAATATCTTCTATATTGGATCTATCATTTTGTTTTAGTTCCTCGATTGTTGGAATTCCATTTTGATTGTCCCGATACTGTTTCCATACATCTAAAACATTGCCCATACTAATATCTAATTTTCCATTACTCTTATCATACCATTCTTTTCCATAAGAAATCATATCATAGAGCCTCTGATCTAAGGTAATTGTATCTACTTCTAATGTATTGTTATGAATGGTATATAAATTTACAATATCATCATAAGATTGATAACGGTCCGCAAGTTTATGATATTCTTGATATATTGTTTCAATCCCTTGAAATGCTTGTTCTACTTTTTTAGAATCTGTTTCGTATAATTTTACATAGATATAAGTATCCATATAAAAGAAGTTTCTCGTATATTCTTTTCCTTCATTTTTAAAAATAATATGACATATCAATAACCCTACGATTAAAAGAGGTACCAATATCCATATGATTTTGTTTATCTTTTCTTGCATTTCGCTACCTACTTTCTATATAAGATTGTATCAAAATGTGAGAATAAAGTCTAGGTAGATATGAACCTAAACGAAAAGTTAAATAGAAAAAAGAAAAGATCTCTACTTTTCTTCTAAAACTTGATAGTATAAATTTGCTAGTTGTTTCCCAGCCCGTTTAATTTCTCTTGATTCTACCATTTTGTATCCTTCTTCTACAAGTGAAGGCAGTTTTCCTTCTAAGATTGCTACTGTTTTTTGCTCATATTCATCAATGCTTGTAGCTTTATAGACATGTTTTCCCTCTTCTAAAAAATCAAAGATAGGAATATTAGATACCAATGTTGGTATTTTTTCAGTTAATGCTTCTAGAATTGGAATTCCTTCTGTTTCCTCTAGTGTTGGAAAAATATATAAATCAGCACCACTATAGGCACTCCTTAATACACCCGGTTCTACATAACCCGCAAATACAAGATTATCTAATTTTGTACGAACTGCTTTTTTTACTCTTTTGGGTGCAAACGTAAGTGGCATATAGCCAAACCAAATGAATTTATATTGCGGAAGTCGTTTGGCAAGTTCTACAAATGTTAGAATTCCTTTTCGTTCCATATATAACCCAACACCCATAATCACTTTATCAGTTTTTTTATATCCGAAATCTTGTCTAAATTTCTTACCATTTTCTTCATTTCGTTCAAAAAATGACATATCAATTCCATTAGATATCGCAGTAATTGGACGATTTAGATGATAAGTTTCTAAAATTTTTTTACTATATTCTGTAGGGGTTAAAATATGATCTCCTAATCTGTAACATTTACAAATCCATTTTTTAAATAAAGGTGCGATTTGATTAGAAAAAATAAATGAATTTCTAAAATCTTCTTCCGTAGAATGAGCATGATAGATTACTTTTTTTCCTTGTTTTTTTGCTTTTTTTGCCATATAGTAAGATTTGGGACCATAAAAATTAATATGAATAATGTCATAATCCCTACATTTTGGATCTGTTGAATATTCAATATGATTATCTTCTAATGCTTTCATTTGATGTTGAATGGCTTTTCCTAATCCAGATTTTCCATTGAGGCTTGCAAATTCTGTATACAATAATACCTTCATATTTTTCACCTAAATTGATTGTACCATACTTTCTAATAAATTACCATACTGACCAAAATAACATCTTCGCCAATTTTTTCAATTTGTTTCCATTTTACTTCCATTTCGTCTTTATTACTAAAAATATTGGTGATAAATTTAGATTTTTGTACAATTAAAGATTCCATATTACCTTCTTTATCAATGATTACATCAATAATATTACCAATTTTTTTCCCATCTTCAATATTAACGATGTCCTTGTTTTGTAGATCTGATAATCGCATATATATACCACCAATTCATTATATGAAAAAAGCAGAATTTTTATCCTGCTTTTATCTTATTCATATAATAATGAATTTTACTAGCCCAAGTTGTACTTGCTGCATATTTTACTCCAATTTGTTCTGGAGTCACAAGTTCTTTGGCTATATAGTTATTGTATAAATTATTTAAAAATGCATCAATTCCTTGATCTAAGGTATCAAATGCACGGTAAGATCCACCATTACAACCAGGTTTTCCCTTCATACCACCTACATTATTGCAAGCTTCTACAAGCTTACTGCAAGTTCCGTTACATCCTGTTTCATGTAGGACAATTGCAACTGCCATGTAAGGATTTATTCCTAGTTCTAAACATCTCGTGGCAAATTTTTCTCCTGTTCCTGCTACTTTTCCTTTTAATGAACGATTTAGTTTGGCAACCAATTCATCCATTGTAAGACCATCAAAGACAATCTTATTTTCAGCTTCTTTTTGTAAATATTCTAATACAACAGTACTTTTAAATGGTGCATATGCAACATCTCTATTATTGCTTTCAAATAATTTACGATTGTTCGAATCGATGGTGTTTTTTAATGCAACACCACCCATAATTAGTAGTAAGATACTTAGAAAAGAACCTATTATTTTAAATAATTTATTCTGTTCTATTTTCACAAATTTCACCTCAATGTAATTTAAGAGAACAACTTCATTTTATCGTATATTTCTTGTTTTGTCAAATTGGTGTCAAATGAAAAGGATAGTCGATACCATCCATAATCTATTCTATGCATGTACAAAATATTTTATGAATTTGAATAAAACAAACTATATTTGTACAAGATAGATGCAGAAAGGAGATTTATATGGCACGTCATAAAGTAGAAATTTGTGGCGTGAATACTGCGAATATTAAGGTATTAACGACTGAAGAAATGAATGAATTGTTTCGGCGTTTTCAAAATGGAGATCTTACTGCCAAAGATGAACTCATTAATGGTAATTTAAAATTAGTACTTTCTATTTTGAAAAAATACAACAATCGAACTGATAATATGGATGATTTATTTCAAGTTGGTGTGATTGGTTTAATTAAAGCAATTGATAATTTTGATTTGGAAAAGGAGGTTAAGTTTTCTACGTACGCAGTTCCTATGATTTTAGGAGAAGTAAGACGTTATTTGAGAGATAGTGGAAGTATCAGAGTTGCAAGAAGTATAAAAGATATAGCTTATCATGCAATGAAAGTGAAAGAGGAACTTACCAATGCCAATGGAAAAGAACCAAGTGTTGCTGAAATTGCAAAAATATTAAATTTAACGGAATATGAAGTAAGCAATGCGATTGATTCTATGCGAGATACTATCAGTATGTTTGAGCCAATTTATAATGATGGTGGTGATACGATTTATCTAGCAGATCAATTAGAAGATAAAAAGGATTCTCATTATTCATTAGATATGAAAATTGCATTAAAGGATGCAATGCAACATTTAAAAGAAAAAGAACGTCATATTTTATATGAACGTTATATTATTGGAAAAACACAATTGGAACTTGCTGAAGAAATTGGAATTTCACAAGCTCAAATTTCAAGATTAGAAAAAAGTGGTTTGGATAATATCAAGAAAAAGATTTTATAAATTGTTTAACAACTTTTTCTTCCGTTTCATTCAATCGATATATATGGATTGGTTTGGCACCATTCTTGTCAATCCATTCCCTTTGCTTTCTTATTTTTTGTTCACTATATGATATCATTATATTCATATCAGATATCCCCTTTTTTTTGACGTATTATAACATACATTCTCAAGAAAGGACAGAAAAATGATCTATTTATTTATATTTTTCGCAAAAGTAGTTGAGATTTCTTTAGGAACACTTCGTATGATTGTAGTTGCCAATGGTAAAAAATGGTTGGGAGCATTTTTGCAGTTAGCACATGCCCTTGTTTGGGTATTTTCAACAGGAGCTGTTTTAGTAGATATTAATCAAGATTGGATCAAAGCTGTTGCTTTTGCTGCTGGATCCTTTATTGGCTCTTATGTAGGCTGTTTTATTGAAGAGAAGCTTGCAATGGGTTCTAATATGATTACTTGTATTACAGATACAGGTAATGACAAAATGTTAGCTGATTTGAGAAGCTCTGGATATGCAGTTACTGTAATGCAAGGTTGTGGTATGGAAAATGATAAGGAAATTTATATGATTATGACGTCAAGAAAAAAACGACATAACGCCGTTTTGATTTTAAAAAAACATGATCAAGATTGTATGATTATTTCTGAGAATGTGGTCCCAGTAAATGGTGGATATTCCTTTTAGTTTTTCCATAAATATGCTTTGTCAGTAATAATATATGTACTAGAATCCACTTCTTTTAAATCTTTTTGATGAACTCCCCAAAGAAATTTTTCTTTGGCTTCTTTTTGATGAATGTCTTTTGTTACCAAAAAGTCAAAAGATGAGATATCTTTATTGTGGTTGATCATTTCTCCCATGATGAGCCCTACTTTATATTTAGGGTATTTTTCCTTAAACTTTTTTAAAAATTGATCATCAAAACTACTAATATAAAAATTGAGGTCTGAATATTTTTGAATTGTTTGAAATAATAAATCTGATATAGAACTATCCTTAACTTCAATCATAATAATCTTCTTTGATTTTACTTCTTTTAAAAAAACATCTAAAGTACAGATTTTTTGGTAATGTTTAGAATTGCCAAAATTATATTGTTCTAATTCTTTTAAAGTCATATATTTTACAATTCCACTGCCATCACTTGTCAAAGAAATTGTAGGATTGTGAATTATAACTAATTGATTATCTTTGGTTTTCCGTATATCCAATTCTACTCCCGCAATATATTCTGTTTCTAATGATGTAAGTAAGGCTTCTTTTGTATTTTCACAAAAACCATGATTGTTATTTCCGCGATGTGCAATCCATTTTCTCATATTTTACCCCTATTACATCATATGAAAAAAAAGATATTTTTATGTATCGATAAACTGCATTAAAATCTCATTTGATAAATACAATTGTTCTTCTGGTATTCGCAAATATCTATTATGAACTTGTAATTTTCCTTCCTTTTGTAGTTGTCTAATAGGAAAAATAGAATCCATCTCTTTCCCATATTTTTGTTTAAATTGAATGAGATTAACTCCTTCTAATTTTCGTAAACCTAATATCATTTCATTTTCCATCTTTGTTTTAAAGTCAATTTTTTCTTGATTGAAACAGAATTCTCCGTTGCAATATTTTGTAAGATTACGTGTATTGGTATAACGAATTTCGGGAATATATCCACTTGCTCCTAATCCAAAACCATAGTAAAATGCATTATTCCAATAAGCTAAGTTATGTTTAGATTCGTAACCAGGTTGTGCAAAGTTACTAATTTCATAGTGTTCATATCCATTCTTTTTTAAAGTCCTACATATTTTTTCATACATACTGAAATCAAGTTCTTCTTCTATTGTTTTTATATGATTCAAATAAAAAGGAGTATTTGGTTCAATCATTAATGAGTAGGTTGAAATATGTGGGATATCAAGTTTTAGAAAATTACATAAGTCAGATACTACTTCTTCAATTGTTTCGTTTGGTAAAGCATAAATAAAATCAATATTGATATTTTGAAATCCATATTTTTTTAGTAAAAGAATTGCCTCTACTACCTGTTCTTTGGTATGATGACGATTCATAATTTTTAAATGATGTTTATGAAATGTTTCAACACCAATACTAATTCGATTGACACCATATTGTTTCATAGATTTTACCTTTTCCTCTGTTAAAGATTCTACATTACATTCTATGGTATATTCATATTCTTTTTGTTTGTTTAAAGTGCTTATTATTTCTAATAAGTATTTGAATTCTTCTAAATCCAATGCTGTTGGAGTCCCTCCACCAATATAGATTGTTTTTAAAAGTTCATTTTGATAGTTTAATTGTATTTCCTTTTTTAAAGCATCTAAATAGTTGAAAATCCATTTTTTCTGATACAATACTTTAGCAAAGTCACAATAATTACAAATATGGCTACAAAAAGGAATATGAATATAAGCGGATTCAATCATTTTTTCTTTCCTTCTTTTTCTTTTATGTGGGCATCAATTTCATTTACAATTCGATATTGTTCTTCTAATGGATATTGGTTTAGTTCTAGAAAACTAATATATCTTCCTACTTTTTTCATCATGAGTGCAATCACACGAAGTTGCATATAAGTTTCTTTTTGATAGTCTCTTTTTTCCTTATTATTTTCCATATTTCTCTCCTTTGTTTATTATATCAAAAAAAGTTTCAATTTTGAAACCTTTTATTCTTTTGAGTTTCGGTTTTTTACGGAAATATTATATAAATTTATGGTCAATTTAAA
>CAMUMB010000055.1 GCA_947089915.1 uncultured Caryophanales bacterium
ATGTCATTTTCATATAAAAAGATTCAATCCCATAGAAAAAGTGATTGAACCCTATAAGTAAATATTTTTGGTTTTATTTTAGAAGAAAATAGGAGTTACAGATGAAATCTGTAACAAAACCATCGCAGAAATGTGATTTTTTTTAATAAATATTGTTTTTGTATATTTTGTTAAAATTTATTCTTTAAATTATAACAATCTAGGTATTTTAAAAAAATAATAACTTGTGCTATAATACCAACTAGGAGTTGTGATGTAGTGTTGCAGGTAAATAGAAATGGTAGTTTAAAAATACCAAAGCAAATAGAACAATATGAAACAAGTGCAAATAGTATAGAGGATGCAGTTGCAATCAAAAAAGCACTTACGAGTGTAAATGAACAAAAAATAAATATAAATACTTTAAGAGAAAAATTAGAAATAGAAGATCAGGAATTAGAAAGAATTTCTAAGATTCCCTTTAATGCAAATGATTTAATGGTAATTACGGTTGTAAAGAAGTTAGGTGCTTATGTAATTGCAGTAACAGAAAAATCTCCTAAAAAGTTTAGAGGCGTATTTGTTAATAGAATGCAGAATTATTGTTTAGATACATTAGAATTATTATTAGAAGCAAATTTGATTCGAATGGACTCGGAAACAAATAAAATAAATCGAGAACAATTTCAAAAAGAGGCTATTGTGAAGCTAAAATTACTGGGATATGTTGCGATGATTGCAGAGAGTTCTAATTGTATTTTGAAAAAACAGTATAAACAAATATCCATTCAATTAGCGGAAGCCATTAATTTAATTGCTGCTTGGAAAAAGAGTGATGATGAAAGATGGCGCAGGAAGAGTTAGGATTTTAGATTGAAAAATCTTTAATTAAGGAGAAAATTTACATTTGTGCATTTTTGTTTTCGGCCCCTTTGTTGTTCTTCGCGCGCGTCGTTAATAAAAACGGTAATAAGAACTAAAATAATGTTAGAAAACGGGATGTAGGAGCCCGTCCAGATTCACTTTTGAAGAGATTTTAAAAAAATCTAGAAAACAGATGAGAGAAGTTTATTTTTGGTAAAATAAGCCTGTATTGTAAGGTGAAGGAATTTTCTTCTTTTCTAATCGCTAAAAGAGAAGTCTTAGATGCGATGGAAAAATAATAAACACTCACACAAACAATGAATGAATACATTCCTTGGGCGTTATATGGGGTGTTTCTTTTTTGAGGGAGTATTTATGAATTTAGAAGAAATTTTTACATTTGAAAACTTATATGAAGCATATCAAAATTGTCGAAAATCCAAACAACACAAAGGAGAAGTGATTCGGTTTGAGACCAATTTGGCTGTTCATATACATGAGTTAATGCAAGCTATTTATAAACGTAAATATCAATTGGGTTCTTATAAAATATTTTATATTTATGAACCTAAAGAGCGTTTAATAGAAGCTTTGCCGTTTAAAGACAGAGTGGTGATTCGCTGCTTTTGTGATGTTTGTCTAAAACCAAAAATAGAAAAGAAATTGATCTATGATAATTGTGCTTGTCGAAAAGGGAAAGGTACTACGTTTGCAATCAATCGGCTACATCAATTTTTACGAAAAATTTATAATAAAGTAAAAAGTAATCAATTTTATTTTTTAAAATGTGATATTCATAAATACTTTCCAAGCATTCATCATGATATTTTAATCACCTTACTTGAAAAAATTGAGTTTTCGGAAGATGAAATGTGGATGATTCAAAAATTAATCCAGGAGCAACCTAATGCGGCGAATAGAGGTTTGCCTCTTGGAAATCAATCGAGTCAGTGGTTTGCCCTTTATTATTTAAATGTAGTAGACCGATATATCAAAGAAGTGCTGCAAGTAAAGTATTATGTAAGGTATATGGATGATATGATTTTAATTCATGAGGACAAAAAGTTTTTAAAGTATTGCAAGAATGAGATAGAAAGAATATGCCATAATGAGTTAAAATTAGAACTCAATCAAAAAACACAAATTGGTATGGTCAAAAATGGAATTGATTTTTTAGGATATCGACATATTGTTACGCCTAGTGGAAAATTGATTATGAAATTGCGATATTCTTCGAAACAGAGAATGAGAAAACATTTAAAAACAATGAATAAATTATATCAAAAGGGAATTGTTGATGAAACTTATGTATTGATTCGAAAAAATGCTTTTTACAATCATATAAAAAATACAAATGAATATTTTCTTAGACAGACAATTTTATTGGAAGATATAAATAAACTGTAAAAAAATGACAAAAGGTGTCTACAATGAGCAAAATTATGTTATGATATAGGTGGTGATTTACTATGTTAGATTTTACTTTTTTGGAAACAGAACAAATATTTGGTGATAAACAATTAGATATATTTAAATTGTATGGAACCAAATGTGCAATTTCGGATTTTGCTATTTTATTAGGTGGTTATGTAGCAAATAGTACATATACAAGTGAAGGAAGTACATTAAAAGACCGTACTGGTTGGTGGTGGACAAAGACTTCAGATGGAGATAATGACGCGCGCGTCGTTAATGGAGACGGGTCTAATTACTAGAATGATGTTAGAAAGCGGGATGTAGGAGCCCGTCCAGCTTTACCATACTCTTCTATCTCTTCCATCTCCTCGAACGAAGTGAGAGGGGCATGTGGACTTCCTGAAGTTGACTTTGGAGAATTACCACAAACTGCTATGGAAGATAATTTTGCAAGACAATTGGAAAATACATACCAAATTGGTATGAAAGAAATAGGAAACAAATATACAACAGATTCTGTTGCTTATGATGATTATGACACGCCTTTTCAGGCACGCGAATTTACTGAGTACGAGTATATGCAAGAAAGATATATTCGCTTTTTGGGTGATAAAAATGGAGCAGGAAAGGTGCTTTCAACAGGAGCGAAGGTAGAAATTGGGAAACCATATTGGGTGAAAGTAGAAAAAGTTCGTTGGTTCGTAGATAAAAAGAATGATATTGTGCTTCCTAAAATCATTTTGTTTGCAGGTGTGCAATTCAATCAGATTAGAAATTATATGGGAGATTTTGCAAATACAGATATCAAAAAATACATGGATAATTGTTTTGCAAAAGAAATACAGACAAATAAAGTGGATTACCTGATAACTGATACCGATACCAGTATTCGTAAAACAAGACTTCAAAATCTCAATCCAGATACCACAATCGCATCTGAAAGAAGAAAAATGACATATACCGAAATGATTCAAAATTGGATTGAAGCAGGGGAATCAGTACTATTAAGAGGACCATCTGGAATTGGAAAGACAGAACGTATTCGTAAATTATATCCAAATTTAATCTATCTCAAATTGACCAACAATATGCTTCCTGAGAAGGTAGTTGGTTCTAGTAACTTTCAAACGGGGCAAAATATTCCACCTAATTTTGCCAAGCAGGCGATTTTAAATTGTGCGACGGAAGAAGAAAAGAAAATGGTTGCAAGTAATATTCAAAGCTTATATGACCTTGCTGATACCATATATGAAAGATCAAAGACAAGTAATGAAAAAATTGTAATATTATTAGATGAACTTTTGAATGTAAAACCAGTGGTACAATCACTTGTCTATACCCTCGTTTTGAATCGGATTGTAGAAACAGGAAGTGGTTTAAAGTTACCAGAAAATACCGTGATTGTGGCGACTGGAAATCCGCAAAAATATTCTAGTGTTGCAGAAGAATTAGCAGAACCACTAGAAAAGAGATTTGATCATATATTAGATATGGAACCACGTGTTTCAGAATGGATTTATGAATATGCAATTCCAAATCAGTTGCATCCTTCTGTGATTGGATATATTGTTTCAAAATATATGGAAAATCAAAGAAGAGAAGATATTCCTTCGATTGGATACTTTTATGAAGAACCAGAGGTAGGGGAAAGGGATAAAGATCGTAATGGTTGTCGTGGTAGAACCAATGACCCAAGAGGGTGGACATCCATTTCTCATACACTATGTGCATTTGAAAAAAATTTAGTAGAAGGCAAATATGTGGGTAAAGATGTAGAACATTTATTGCAAATGTCTGTCGCAACCAAATTGCGTGAATCTTGGGCAAGAGAATTTTTGAATTATTATAATATTCCAACACTTACCATAGAACAAGTTGTGAGTAAAACCTATACTCAGGCTGATTTACCAAGAAATACCAATGAGCGATATGCTTGTATGGTGGCATTGTTGTTAGCTGATGAGAACCAAGTGGGTACTTGTCGAGAATTTGTTCAGCAATATTGTGATCCTGAATATCGTGAATTATATGATTTACTATGGGTTGGAAATGATGAGATGCGGATGCTGAAAATGAGTGAATTACAACAATTAGAATTGCAAAAGAGGCAAATAGAGGGAGTTGGAAAAAGTAGATGAATCAAGAATTAGTAGAGTTACAACGAGGGAGTTCGACTGGTGTTATTATACTGGATTGTATGTATCAAGACTTAGGACAAACTGCATATATGGATGCTAGTATAGAAGATACCTATTTGTTTCGTTATGGAAATCCCATTTTCAAATCTAAATTGGAACAACTTTCTAGCAATGGAAAAACAACGTATTTTGTCATTCGCAGAATAGATGCATTAATTACGGTACAACAAGAAAAATATATTGGACTCATCAAAGATAGAGAATTTATGGGGTATTCAATTCCTTCCAATGTCATTATTGTTTTTACAGTAGCATCAAAAGAATCTTTAAAAAATATTGCACCCAATCTTTATCAATTGTGTGTTGTAGCATTTTAGGAGAGTTGTCTATGGATTTAATACATGAAGCAAAAAATATTCTAATGATTCGCTATCCTCGTTTTGCAAGCTTACTTGCAGCTACACCAATTGAATATAATTCTCATTTAAAGTATCATACAGGGGCAACGGATGGAAAAAAGATTTTGATTGACCCTGATTATTTTGCAAGCTTAGAACTTGAGGGACGTTTATTTCTCTTGGCGCATGAGCTTATGCATATGCAATTTCTCCATATGTATCGTTTAAAGAAGAATGGAAAAAAGAAAGATTTAGATACATGGAACGAAGCTACCGATGCAATCATCAATGCCAATTTGGTAAGAGATGGATTTCAGATAGAAGAAGATTATTTTACTTATCCAGACGCGTTATCCTATACAGCGGAACAATTATATGAAAAATTATTAAATGAAGATGGGAAACATACGGAATCTTGGAAGGATGATCATAGTCTTTGGGAAAAAGCTTTTGAAAAAATGGAAAAAGGAGAAGATCAGGTTCAAAAACTAGATACAGAAATTGATGAAAAACAAGAATTTAGAGAAAATAGAGAGGAACGCATTGCAAAAGCCAAAAAGGATTTGATGAAGAAAAAAGAACAAGTATTAAAGGAATGGGAAAAAAATAAGATTCAAAATGAATTAGGCACAGTAGGGGAAGAAAATAATGCGATTGATTGGCTACTTCTTTTAAGAAGAGAAGTCAATAAAGATGAGATTATTTGGAGTAATCGACGTTCCATTGCTGAAAATAATTATGCATATAGATTAGAGGAAGACGAGTTAGAAGAAGAAGCGGAAACAGAGGTTTTAATTGATGTTTCTGGGTCAGTTAGTTTAAATTTAGTAAAATTTTTTTTAAGGATGATCAAGCCGATATTACACCATTCCAAATTAAAAGTAGGGTGTTTCAATGAAAAATATTATGAAATGGTAGAAATAAAATCAAATAATGATATTGATCATTTTGTGATTCCAAAAGAATCGCATAAGTATGCATGGACAGAAGACTGGGATTTGGCTGTTCGTTCTTTCACAAGAAAAAAAGAAATCAATAAAATTATATTTACCGATGGAATACCCGGTCCAGGAAATATGCCCAAAGAAGATTTAAAAAATGAAAATGTAATTTGGATTGTTTACGGAAATCCAAATTTCAAACCATGTTGTGGAAAGGTAATTCAAGTGACAGAATCAGAGTTGTTGGGAATGATGTTATCAGAAGAAAAGGGAAAGATAAGATAAGAATAAGCTTCAAGAAATTATGATAATTTTAGAGAAAGATATTGAAGCTTTCTTTTTTATTTGATATCATATATTTATGAGTTTGATGTATCAATATCAATTCGTAAAAAGGAATAAAAAGTGGTTGAATAATGAAAAGAGGGAGTGGACTATGAACAATTATATCGATGAAAATACACCATTTGGAATTCAAAATCAACATAATTATTCAACAATTATACCAACGGGAGAATGTATTACTTATTTAGTACAATATTGTGCGGATGAATATCAAAAATTCACTGCGCTTACAGATGAAGTAGAAAAAAACAAAGAACAACATGGTGAATACAATTACAGTTTTAAAAAAGGAGCGTCTCTTTTTGAAATTGCAATTAGAGGAAAACAGTATAGTAATATTGTTTGTGAAAATTTTCAGGAATTTGAAGATGCTATCCAAGAAAAAGGATTAAAAGACATTAGTAGTTTAGAAATCAAGATGCATTTGAATTTTAAAAGAGATCGGGAAGAGGTAGGAACAGAACATCAAAATGAATTTGTCATTACCTTTAGACCTTATGAAATTTCTTTTTCAAGAAAATCAAATTACAATGAAACAATGATGAATCAAATAGAAACCAATATTGATGATGTTTTAAGAAGATTCCCATCTATCAATAGCATTTTTTCAGCAAGGTAGGGGTTTATGGCAATTACCAAAGAATACAAAGATTATGTATTAGAAAAATTAGAGTGTTTGGACTTTATTACATACCGTCCTATGATGGGTGATTATCTATTTTATTACCAAAATATTTATTTTGGTGGAATGTATGAAGAAGAACGATTTTTAATAAAAGAAACTTCTAGTAATCAAAAATACAATTTGAAAGAGGCGCTTCCTTATAAAGGGGCGAAATTGATGTATTGGGTAGAAGATTTAGAAGATATGGAACGGCTCAAAAATATGATTATAGATACTTGTAAGGATTTAAAGCCAAAGAAAAAATAGGACAGATTTCAAAATCTGTTTTTCTGATATTGTAAGGAGATTGTTTTATGATTTTATTTGTCAGTGGTCGAACAGATATTGTAGCTTTTTATTCAAAGTGGTTTCTGAAACGATATCAGGAAGGCTTTGTAGACGTTAGGAATCCCTTTTATCCGAAACAAATTAGCCGTATTTATTTTGAGGATGTTGATGCAATTCTGTTTTGTACGAAAAATCCCATTCCAATATTAAACCATTTAAAATCAATTGATAAACCAATTCTTTTTCATGTAACATTAACACCTTATTTAAAGGAAATTGAACCCAATGTTCCTCCAAAGGGAAAAATAATAGAAGCGATTAAACAACTATCTTCTATTGTGGGAATTGAAAATTTATATATTCGTTATGATCCTATTTTCCTAAGTGAACAATATAATATTTCTTATCATAAAAAAGCATTTGATCATATGTGCTCTTTATTAAATGGTTTTGTAAAGAACATTATTATCTCTTTCATCGATGATTATCAAAATGTAAGAAAAAATAATTCAATTTTAAAAATAAGAAATTTTAAAGCAGAAGATTATCAAGAAATTGGTCTTTCTTTTTGTGAGAGTGCTCAGAAAAATGGAATGACAGTACAAACTTGTTTTGAGAAAAATAATTTAACACAATATGGATTTGTAAAAGGGGAGTGCTTGTCTAAAACCTGTGCTTATCAACTCACTGGTAAAACGTATAAAAAATGGAATGCCAGAAAATGCGGATGTGTAGAAATGGTCGATATTGGTGTTTATAATTCATGTAAACATTTTTGTAAGTATTGTTACGCTAACTATGATGAAAACCTAGTTATGTCTAATTTTAGTCAACATAATTCCAATAGTAGTTTATTGATTGGCGATTTAAAACAAGATGATGTTATTAAAAGAAGAAAATGAGAGGGAAAGAGATTGTTTTCGGTACAAAAAAACGTTTTGCGAAACGTTTTTAAAGTTTGAACAGTTGGAATTGTAATTGACAGAAAAGTACAATTCCTTTTTAAATCAAAGAAAATAGTTAGTAATTAGTATAAGCATATTATAATTTATCATAATATGAGAGTATAGAAAAAGTTGTGTAAATAGAAAAGCCATCCGATATGATAAAATA
>CAMUMB010000056.1 GCA_947089915.1 uncultured Caryophanales bacterium
AGTTATAAATCTATTTTTTAGGAGTTAAATCTCCCCACTTATTCTACACTAACTACATGCTTCATGCTACATAATAAGGGTAATACTATACCTTATTATGGCGAAGACTTAAGTGGCTATGCCACTAGTCTCGCTCATAAATGTTTTTTTGATACTATGGCATTGCATAGATATTTAAAATTAATAATACAAAATAAGTGTTAAAAATTTACTACCATTTTACTACTTTTGAAAACAAAAATATAAGAAATTATAAAAATATATATGATTATCTTCTAAAATTAAAAATAACATAAACACTTCTAAATAAAGATTATAACGACATTTAAGAACTTATAAAAGAACAAATAAAAATTACTATATTTTTAATATAAAAAATAATGATAATATGGTATTTTGTATTCCGATGACAAGCCCTAAGGAAAAACATTTTAAGACATTAGAAGATTTTCAAAACAGAAATTATTTAAAACTAAAATACCCACATACATATTACTTAGGTGAGACTGACTCAATTGTGTTGATTGACCAATTAAGAGTTATTTCAATCAATCGTGTAAGAGAAATTTATGAATATCCAGAAACAAATGTTCAAACAGTTATTTCAGACACTGAACTTGATATAATAAAAATTAAAATTGAAAAATTTATTGAATCAATTTTACATAAAAAAAGCTAAATGTAGCATATTATTAAATAGGGATAGCATTGTGAAGAATTTTATTTGAGGAACATATCAGCCTATCCATTTGAGAAACTTGTATACGGGTTTCTCCTTTTTTTAGATTTTGTTCTTAAATACTAAATGGGGATAAAGAACTTAGAAAAATATTGCTGTGGTGCATCTTATGTAACATGAAACAACCTATAATTATAATAAATGAAAGAGTATAGCTTTTATCATATTTTTATGATAAAATGAATAAAGGTGAGCAATATGGAACAACGAAATCGTAGTGAACTTAGAAAAAAAATAATGACAATCTTATATCAAATCAATGTATATCAAAATAATAAAATGACTTATGACATTGATTCTATTATAAAAGAAGTGGTTGAAATTGATAGTGAATTTGTGAAAGAAATAGTGTATGGAGTAATTACTTATAAAAGTGATATTGATGCGATTGCCAATCAATATTTAGAAGGATGGACGATTGATCGCTTGGGCAATACGGATTCTGCTATTTTAAGAATGGGAATTTATGAACTATTATATACCGATACCCCAGATATCGTTTGTATCAATGAAGCAATAGAACTTGCAAAACTATACAGCGATGATAGCGTTCGCAAAATGATTAATAGTGTACTTGATAAAGTATACCATAATAAATAGGAGAATTTATGGATGATAAGTATTTAACAGTTACAGCCCTTACTAGATATCTAAAATATAAATTCGATAGTGATTCTAATCTACGTAAAGTTTTCTTGCGTGGAGAAATATCGAATTTTAAATCCCATACGACAGGTCATTTCTACTTTTCCATCAAAGACGAAAATAGTAAAATCAATGCCATTATGTTTCGTACACATGCATCTAAATTAAACTTTATTCCAACAGAAGGAATGAAAGTATTGATAACCGGTTCTGTCAGTGTTTATGAAGCAACTGGAAACTATCAAATATATGTAGAAGATTTAATTGAAGATGGGATTGGAAATTTATATGTTGCTTTTGAAAAATTAAAAAAGAAATTAGAAGCAGAGGGATTATTTGATCCAAAATATAAAAAAGAAATTCCAAAAATTCCAGAACGAATTGGTATTGTAACAGCATCCACTGGAGCAGCTGTAAGAGATATCATTTCTACCATTAGAAGGCGTTTTCCATTATGTGAGACCTATTTATTTCCCTGTTTGGTACAAGGAGAAAATGCAGCAGCGGATATTGTCAAAAAAATCAATCAAGCGAGTACATATGACTTGGATGTTTTAATTGTAGGTCGTGGTGGTGGAGCATTTGAAGATTTGAATTGTTTCAATGATGAAGAGGTCGCTCGTACCATTTTTGCATCCAAAATTCCAATCATTAGTGCAGTGGGACATGAGATAGATTATACAATCGCAGATTTTGTAGCAGATTTAAGAGCGCCAACACCAACAGGAGCAGCAGAACTAGCAGTTCCTAATTTAGTCGATTTAAAACATATCTTAAGTCAATATCATATTCGTCTGAATGAAAGTATCATGAAAAAAGTCAAAATGATGAGTCTTTATTTAGAAAGTTTTAAGAGTTCATTTGTAATTAAAAATCCAATGTTACTTTTTGAAAATAAAAAACAAAAATTTGATATGGTATATGAAAAACTAATTCGTACCATGCAAACTAAATTGGAAAATAAAAGAACATTACTCAAACAAATGCAAAATCACTATATTCTTTGTAATCCAAAACAACTTTATGAATCTTATCAAATACAATTAAAAAATACCATTGAAAAATTAGAACTATTAAATCCACTGAGTGTATTAAAAAGAGGATATGCAATTACATATCACAATGAAACTTTATTGCGGAGTGTAAAATCTCTTCAGAAAGGGGATTTCATTCAAATCAAACTGACAGATGGAGAAATTTCTGCGAGTGTAGAAGATATAATAGGAGGATAACATGGCAAAAGAAAAAAAATTTGAAGAAAACATGAAAGAATTAGAAGAAATTATTAATGCATTAGAAACAGGAGAAATTGACTTAGATGAATCCATTTCCAAATATACAATGGCAATGCAACTTGTGAAAGAATGCGATGAAAAACTAAAAAATATTGAATCACAAGTGAGTAAAATGGTTTTGGAAAATGGAGAAACAGAGGATTTTGAACCAGTTGACAATTAATACCTTATTGGGTATTTTTTCATGTCTAAAAAAGATATTAGCATACATAATAATAATGTAGTCTGCCAAAGAAGGAGATGTAAAAATGATTTTTAAAAAATTTAAAAAATCAGCAACATTATTACTTCTTTCATTATTTATTATGCCATTTCAAGTCTTTGCTTATTCAGAATATTTGATTCCTGGTGGGGAAAACATCGGAATTCAGATTCATTCAAAAGGTATTTTAGTTGTCGGTGTTTATGAAGTAAATGGCACATATCCTGCCAGTGATGCAGGACTCATGTTAGGTGATAAAATCGTAAAAATCAATGGAGAAGATGTCGGGGATATCAATGATATGATTGCTAAAATCAATCAGGCAGAAACACTTTCTTTAAAGGTAACTTACGAAAGAGCAAACAAAACAGGGAATACCACTTTAAACATTGTAAAGGAAGACGATGTCTTTAAAACAGGTTTATATGTAAAAGATAGTATTACAGGTATTGGAACACTCAGTTTTATTGACCCTAACACAAAGCTTTTTGGTGCTTTAGGACATGAAATTACAGAAAAGAATACTGGAAAAATTTTAGAAGTAAAAGATGGAAAAATCTTTGATGCGGATGTTACGGGAATTGACCGTAGTGAAGAAGGAACTCCAGGTAGTAAAAATGCTAAATTTGATATGACAAGTCAAAATGGTACGATTCTAGAAAATACAGAAAGTGGCATTTTCGGAACTTTTACAAGTGAAATTCCGAATAAAAAATTATATAAAGTAGCGACTCCTAAGGATGTAAAACTAGGAGAAGCCAAATTGTTAACTGTAATATCTGGGAATGAAATCGGTGAATATGATATTCAAATTTTAAAGGTAAATAATAATACCAGTCAAAAAACGAAAAATATCTTATTTGAAATTACAGATAAAGATTTATTAGAGAAAACAGGTGGTGTTGTACAAGGAATGAGTGGATCTACAATTATACAGGGAGATTATATTGTAGGTGCAGTTACACATGTCGTTGTCGATGCTCCTAATAGAGGTTATGGAATTTTAATTGTAAATATGTTGGAAGAAGCAGAAAATTAGAGCTATTTGGTTCTAATTTTTCTTGTATATCGTACTATTTTATACTATAATAGAAATAGAATTGTGGGGTAACAAGATGGATGATTCCAATTTAAAAATTCCTACCCATGTCGCGATTATTATGGATGGTAATCGAAGATGGGCAAAAGAACATAATTTATCTAGTAGCGATGGACATCGTGCAGGAATGGATTGTATCAAAAGTTTAAGTGAGTCTATTTTTCAAAAAGGGGTTCAAATTTTAAGCATTTTTGCTTTTTCTACTGAGAATTTTAAAAGAAGCAAGAAAGAAGTAGATTATTTAATGCGTTTATTTATTCACGCATTTGAAAATGAATTCTCATTTTATAAAGATAAAAATATTCGAATTGTTTTTTCGGGAAGAAAAGAACCTTTACCCAGTAAAGTATGGAAATCTATGCAAAAAGTAGTAGAAGATACCAAAGAAAATACAGGTGGTATTTTAAATATTTGTTTAAACTATGGTGGACATGCCGAAATTATAGATGCTTGTAAAAAAATATGTGAGGATGTATTTCAAAATAAAGTAGAATTTGAAAAACTCGATGAAACAATGTTTGAACATTACCTATATCAAGATTTAGCGCCGATTGATTTTCTCATTCGTACCAGTGGAGAAGAGCGTATCAGTAATTTCATGCTTTGGCAAATGTCCTATGCAGAATTTTATTTTACAGATACCTTTTTCCCAGATTTTGATGAACAACAATTTGATGATGCTATTTTAGAATATAATAAAAGAATTAGAAAATTTGGAGGTGAAAATCATGATTCAAAGAACCCTTAGTGCCATTATTGCCCTTCTTATCATTGTACCTATTTATTTCATTGGGGGTATGCCTTTTACCATTATGATTTATCTATTATCAATGATTGGTTTATGGGAATTTTTACGAATGTTAGAAACCAAAAAAGAATTGCCCATGTTTATTGGATTTATTTCTTATATTGTATTAACACTTATTGTTTTATGTAATTTGTCTTCTAATACCTTATTGTTTACCATGGATTATCGTGTGATTGCGGGACTCTTTTTGGTATTTTTGATTCCTACCGTTTTATATCATGAATCCGATATTTATAGTATTCATGATGCCTTTTATTTAATTGGTGGTATTTTCTTTCTAGGTACTAGTTTTTCTTTTTTAATTGCGTTAAGACAGTATCAAATGAATATGCTATTTTATTTGTTTTTAATAACAACTATTACAGATACATATGCTTTTATTGTAGGTAGATTGATTGGAAAACATAAATTATTGACATCCATTTCGCCAAATAAAACATGGGAAGGAACGATTGGTGGAACCTTTTTTGGTGTATTAGTAGCTACTATATTTTACCATACTGTAATGGATTCTTCTTTATCATTTTCAATCCTATTACCAATGACTCTATTTTTATCTATTTTAGGACAGTTTGGAGATTTGGTTTTTTCAGCAATCAAACGTTATTACCATAAAAAAGATTTTTCCAATATTATGCCAGGACATGGTGGTATTTTAGATCGTATGGATAGTATCCTATTTGTAGTACTCGGATTTGTTTTTTTCCTATCCATTTTATAGAAAAGAGGCCTTTATGACACTAATTTATTTTATATTTGTTTTAGGTGTAACCATTATGGTCCATGAATTTGGACACTTCTTGTTTGCGAAAAAAGCAGGTATTTATGTATATGAATTTTCTTTGGGAATGGGTCCACGTATCTTCCATTTCAAACGAAAAAATGATGAAACAGTTTATGCGATTCGGTTATTTCCAATTGGTGGATTTGTCAGTATGGCAGGAGAAGATTTAGAAGCAGATGCTTCCATTCCTACAGACAAGCAAATGTGTAATAAACCTTGGTTGCAACGTTTTATGACGATTATTGCAGGGGTATTATTTAATTTTTTACTTGCGATTATTCTTTTATTTGTCGTTGCACTTTTTAATGGAGCACCAATTTCTAAACCTTATATTGATACTCTAGAGGCAGATTATCCGATTGCTGATACGGAGATTACATCAGGGGATTTGATTACTAAAATTAATGGTAAAAAAATAAGTTCAATGGACCGTTTATTACTAGAGTTACAGATTCATACAGGAAAAACATTGCAAATAACAGTGAAACATACGAACAGAGAGGTAGAAACAGTATCGGTAAATCCTATTTTCATAGAAGAAGATGGTGTATACCGATATGGATTTACATTAAGTAATGACATCAAACATGGCTTTTTACCAGCAATTCAATATGCCTTTACGAAAACGGGTAGTTTAGTAGAACAAATGACTCTCATTATTGGATATCTGTTCACAGGAAAAATTAGTCTAGATAATTTAGCAGGGCCGGTTGGAATATTCAACATTGTTGGAGAAACTGCAAAAACGGGATTCCTCAATTTGCTTTACTTAATCGCTTATTTGTGTATTAATGTGGGATTTATTAATTTTATTCCATTGCCTGCTTTTGATGGGGGAAGATTATTATTTTTAATCATTGAAAAAATCAAAGGAAGTCGTGTGAGTCCAAAGGTAGAAAATATGGTTCATAGTATTGGTTTTATGTTGCTCATGATTTTAATGGTATTTATTACTTATCATGATATTATTCGTTTATTTCATTAAAGAGGTGTTTCATGCAAGGACAAATAGAAGCAGTACTTGTATGTTGTAAACATTATGATAGCATTTTAAATTTTCATTATAAGACATATGATGATATTACAGAAAAATTGATTTCCACTTATCAAGAATACTTATTTCAAATTGATGGTGAGGATGCAAAACAACTTCATATGGCAAAACAACTGGATCAAGTGATGTATGTGTATGTTACATCTTCTAGTTTTTACCGGTTTGTACAGAATTATTACCGAAAAGATACGAGTATTCCTTTTGGAGATATAACGGATGTGATAGCGCTATATCATGATTATATTAAAGATGAAATCAAGTCTACTAAAATTACAAAATGGATTTAATTCCATTTTTTTTTGATGTTTTAAAAGGAAATAAAGAAAAGACTCACTATGTTAATAGTGAGGTGATAATTTGAAAAAATTTTATAATGGATGTTATGACATCGTATTTAAAACCATTATCTGTGATGAGAATAACCCCCATATGTTAAAAACATTCCTAGAACATATTTTAAAAATAGAAATTGATGAAATAGAGTTTCTACAGAATGAACTCTCTGTAAGTGATGTAGGGGAACGAAAGAAAACAGTAGATTTATTAGTAAAGCCGAAGAATAAATACATTCATATTGAATTAAATCAAAGTCATAAGAATTATCTTCATATTCGGAACTTTTGTTTCTTTACCAATTTATATTCCAAAAATACAAGAAAAGGAAAAGAATTTGATTTAACAAGTGAATTTGTGCATATTGATTTATCCTATGGTAAAAAAGATGAATTAGAAAAAAGAACTTATTATGTTATGGATGAAGATGGCTATTTGTATATAGAAAATATGAAAATCATAGAATACAATATGGACAGGATAGGTTCAATCACTTTTTCTATGGGATTGAATCTTTTTATATGAAAATGACATAAAA
>CAMUMB010000057.1 GCA_947089915.1 uncultured Caryophanales bacterium
TATTTTATCATATCGGATGGCTTTTCTATTTACACAACTTTTTCTATACTCTCAATTACTTTAGGATTGATTATATTAAATTCTTGTTTTAAGAGATGTAAGTATTCTTTATAAACAGAATCAGGTAATTCTCTCGCATCTACTTGCGTACATTTTCCAAGGTTTGTAATAAAGTATTTATATCTTTTTACATCTTCATAAACTTTTTCTGCAAATTCTTCTGTCCATTCACTACCTTTTATTGATTTTATTTTAGAATATAATTCTTCATCTAATAAATTTACTGCATAAAATAAATCCCAAATATTTTTTGTTCCAATCCAAGGGGACTTTAATCCTTTCCAGTTTTTTGATGAAGCAGGATTTCTTCCTGTTGGATTCATAAATACAAAACAGATATCAGGATTATGATCACAACCACCATTATAAATAGAGTCCAATTCTTTTGCTCCATACTTTTTTTGAAGTTTATCATACTCCTTTGTCAAATCCTGTAACTGCATGCAAATCACCTAATACTATTCTATACTAAAAACATACTTTTTGAAAGAATTAAAATAAATCTATATTAGAATATCAATCTTCTAAGTAAAAAATCTAGTATAATAGTATTGGTGAAGATTTATGACAGATGTAAAACAAGTGTTAGAACAATTATCCCATTCTAAATTTAGAAGCCAATTTCATTTAAAAAAGAATGATATTACATATATTCAGGAAAAAGGCTTCGATACCATACAAAAACATGCAGAAGAATTGATTACCAAAAGACTTGCACCTGCAATAATTCCAAATGATGGCAAACAAACACCACATCATGGTCATCCTGTCTTTATTGCAGAACATGCGACTGCTACTTGTTGTCGAAATTGTTTATACAAATGGCACCATATCGCACCAAATCGTCAACTTTCAAAAAAAGAAATCGATTATATTGTAACTATAATTATGACTTGGATACAAAATCAAATGTAATAACAAAAAGAGAATTCATAGAACCCGAATTCTCCTTTTTATTTGAATAAATTTTTCATTTTTGTCCAAAGTGATTCTTTTGGTTTTTCTGTTTTTACGACTGCTTTGGTTTCTTTTACTTTAACAGAATCTACTGTTAAAACAAATTGAGTACTCCCCTTCGTATCAGAAGACTTCATTGTAAAGGTATCATATGTTTCGCCTAATTTTACCAATGATGTCATCTTATCTTTTAAATTTTTAGCCTTATAGGCATAGCCACTTAGTGTTTGAATGTCTTGCTCATTAAATGCAGTAATACCACTTGCCAATTGGAAAGCACCATCTGATAGACTTTGTGTTCCAACAGATAGTTCTTGCATTTTGCTTGTTAAGAATGCTACTCCATCTTTGATTTGGGAAGTCCCATCGACTATTTGACTTGCACCTTTTTCAATTTCTGTCATATACCCTTCCAATGTTGCAATTAAAGTATTCACTTGTTCTCCTATATTTTGAAGTGCTGTTAAAGTCGTTTGTAAAGCTTGGTTATTTCCTTCTAATAAAGTAATCAATTGTAGATTGGATTCATAACTCGTTTCGTAAGTATTTTTGATGGTTGCCAATTGGGTATTCATTTCTAATACTTGTTCATTACTTAAATTTGGTTTCCCTAAATTTGCATACGTATCTTTTGTAAAAGACATAATAGACGCAACTGTCATATCTTTTAAATGATATGTATCATATGTGGTCTTAAGTGTAGTACTCGTTGTATTTAATTTCGAAATTGCAGCACTATTTTGTTCGATTAAATATTTTACTTGTGCAATACTTTCGGTACTATTTCCATTTAATATACTCTTTGTTTCACTTAACTTTGCTAATATCTGTTTTAAACCCTGATCTACGCTTGTAGCACCCGCTTCCAACTCACTTAATCTATTTACTACTACATTCATATTTTCATAAATTTGCGAAGCCCCATTATGGATTTGCGAAGCACCATCTACTAAACTTTTGGCACCCTCTTCCATTTGATTGATAGAAGATTGTAGTAGATTTACACTACTATATAAAGTATCCATTTGATCAAATATTTTCAAATCTTCACTTCCGATGATTTTAGATGTAACAATAGAATAAATGCTTGAAAGTTCAAATTTAGTGGTATCATATGAAATTGTAATGGTATCCATGCTTTTCAGTGCTTCTAAATCTAAACTTTCATATAATCCAGGAGTCGAAAGACCAACTACAATATTTTTTGTTCCATTGCTTACAATCTTTCCATTACTCACTTCCACATTACAATTATTTGTAGTGTCAATAATGGTTGCGGTTGTAACGACAAATGGTGTATATAGCATTTCTCCATTCACATAATGAGAATCGTGATTTTGATATCGTAGTACAATAGAGATTCTACCACTTTTTCCCAATATTTCTTCTAACGTTTTTTCTTCACCATTGAGGTAATATTTGATTTCTACCTGTACTGGTGTTTCTTTTTGGGTTAACCCTTGATAGAAGATATCATTTCCACCTGCACTCCAAGTTAAATTTTGATCTACGAGTGCAAATGCCTCATTTCCATTTACGTTTAAGATATTTTGTAAATCCGAAATATCTTTCATTTCTTCTAACCTTGTAGGATTGATTAAATGTTCACTTACAAATGTACTTTTCCTACTTCCATCTGCATTTAACTTCACATAAACAGTTTCTTCTTTCGTCATTGCAGATACAGGAATACTCGATAATCCAATGGAAGCGAGTAATACAAATGTAGCTAATTTTTTGATATTCTTTTTCATTGTTTTTCTCTCCTTTCGAAATCCCAGTGTTGTTTTTCCAATCAGGGAATCAAATAATAGTAAAATAGATGGTAATACAAAGATTACAACTATCATACTGATAATCGCACCTCTTGAAATCAAGGTACATAAAGAACTAATCATTTCGAGTTTAGAGTAAATTCCAACCCCGAAGGTTGCTGCAAAGAAGCATAGTCCACTGACTAAAATGGAATTGGTACAATTCTGCATAGTTGTTTTCATAGCTTCTTCCTTTGCCATTCCACTACCACGATTTTTCAAATAAGTAGTGGTCATTAAAATGGCATAGTCAATGGTAGCGCCTAATTGTATCGTTCCTAAAACAATTGGAGCCACAAATGGTAATGTGATATCTCCAAAATAAGGAATGGACATATTGATGAAAATCGCGAACTCAATTGCCATAATCAGTAAGATTGGTAAAGAAATTGATTTCAGTACTAACAACATAATGACAAGTATACAGACAATTGATGATGTATTGACGTTTTTGAAATCTGTATCACTGATGGTAACCAAATCTCGCATCAGCGGTCCTTCACCCGCCAATATGGCGTTTGTATCATATTTTTTAATAATGGTTTGAATGTCAGAAATCTGATTATTCAATTCATCGGTTGCGATTCCATAAATAGAATTGATCAAAATCATCTGATATTGGTCACTTTCAAAAATACGAACAACTTCTTCACTGAGCATAGATTCTGAAATTCCTAATTTGGATAATTTACGAAAAGATAGTACAAAGTCAATTCCTTCTACTTCTTCGATTTCTGTAATCATTTTGTTTACTTCATTTGTTTTGATTTCTTTATCCAATAAAATAATTTCTGGAGATACGATGTTGAATTTTTCAGCAAGTTCTTTGCTTGCTACAATACTATCTAATGTTTTTGGTAGAGACTCATCTAATTTGTAATATACCTCTACTTTGGAATTGGCTAAATAAGCAGGTATGAGTAAAATTAAGAAAATGACAAAGATTTTTTTATGTTGCTTGATAATAAAATGATTGATATGTTCAAATCTAAATGAGATTGATTTGTGTTTTGTTTTTTCAATTAAATGACCAAATACCAATAACAAACTTGGAAAAATAGTTAATACACATACAACCCCTAAAAATACACCTTTGGCCATGACAAGACCTAAATCAGTTCCTAAAGTTAATTGCATTGTGCATAGGACTAAAAATCCCGCAATTGTAGTAAGGGAACTTCCAACTACTGATGTAAATGTTTCTACAATGGCATGACTCATAGCTTCTTCTTTTGTTTTGTATAACCCTTTTTTATTTTCATAAGAATGATATAGGAAAATAGAGAAGTCAGTTGTTACGCCTAGTTGTAAGACGGCGACTAATGCTTTGGTAATATACGAGATTTCACCAAAGATAAGATTGGTACCTAAATTGAATAAGATGGCAATCCCAATGTTGATTAATAGTAAAATTGGGGCAAAATAGGAATCGAGAGAAACTTCTAGTACCAATATACATAAAAGTACTGCAATCACAATATAAATGATAATCTCCGTTTCAGATAAATTCATGGTATCTAGTACCATCGCACTCATTCCACCGATTTTGCACGCATCCCCTGTGATTGCTTTTACCTGTTCCACCGCATCTAGTGTCGTTTCCGATGAAGTGGAATCCTTGTATGTAATCATCAGTAAGTCAGCATTCCCATTTTTTACTTTTTCATGAATATCATTTGGTAACATTTCTAATGGTATTGTCGTTCCAATCACATCATAAGCACTGATTACCCTTTCAACTCCATCGATTTCTTTGATTTTGTCTTCGAGTGCTAGAATATCTTTCGCGTGCATATTTTCAATAATTGTAATGGAGAAAGCCCCCATATTGAAATCATCGGATAGGATATTTTGACCTTTTACTGTTTCAATATCTTCTGGTAAATAAACTAAGATGTCATAATTGATTTTGGTTAATTTCATTCCAATGAGTGATGGAATTAGTAGTAATATTGTGATTATTACAATGGAAACTTTATGTTTACATATAAAATCTGCTAATTTTTTCATATTGAACCTCCCAGTACAAAACATTGTATGTCATTTTTAGACATAATTCACGCACATAAGCAAAATTTTGTATGATATCCAACATTTGTATAATTATGTATGAATAAATATCCAACATTATGTCGTTTATATTTACAACTGTCCTAATTCTTTGTATAATTTGAATACAGGTGATTTTCATGGATGAACAGAAGATAGATTTAAGAATTATCAAGACAAAGAGATTATTATATGAGACTTTGGAAGATTTAATGAAGAATCAAGCATTTGAAGAAATTAAAGTTTCTGATATTTGTACCCATGCGATGATTAACCGGTCTACTTTTTACGCACATTATGCAGATAAATATGAATTATTGGCAGCTTATATTAATGATCTTAGAAATTCTCTTGCGAGTGAACTTGAAAAAAATCAAAGAATTCAAAATTCAAAGGAATATTATTTAGAGATGATTAAATTATTGCTAGATCATATTGAACAAAAAAAGGAAACCTATGCATCTATTATGATTCATAATCGAAATAGTATTACGATTGATATTCTCTATGATGTAATTAATAAAGATATCATTAAGCAGATTAAAGAAAGTAAAGAAATTAAAATTGATACCATTCCAAGTGATATTATCTCTAAGTTTTATTTGGGAGCAGTATTCAATGTCTGCTTGGAATGGTTAAAACATGATAACCAGTATTCAAAACAAGATATCATTCATTATATTGATTTATTAATTCCAAATGAGTTTTATCAAGCATCAAAAAAAGATCTGAATTGATCTTTTTTCATTTAAGGGGTACTATGTGAACATAACTAGATGTTAGGAGAGATACTAACAACTCTAGGATTCTTGCTTTTTTCATCTCTCACTATAATTTATGATGCTCTTTCAATTGTAGTAACAACGGTTGTCTTTAGACCTTTATTTTTTTCTAACTATTTCTCTGTGATATGAATTTCACCAGCATACCCCCACTCTATTTACATTATGAACTATTCCAAATATAAATGGTATAGTTCATCTTATTTGATGAGTAATTTCATATTGTTTTCCTTCTCTAATTCTTTTATGGTATTCCTTATTTTGTTAAATTCCTTTGATAAAATCTTTTTTCGTCTTCTGTTAATTTACTATATTCCCTTTCATTTAATTCTTGTTTTCTTGTTTGAATCGCAAAATAGGTTTGTGCTAAAAATTATAGGTTTTCTACTGTCCCCGCTTTCGTTGTAGTAGTGTTCTTTATTGCATTCATAAATCGTTCCTACTTTTTTTATATTGTCATTTTATAATGCACTATAAAATAGCATTGCATTTACAACTCTATTTTATATATCTTCTACTATAAATATAATAAATAATTTTTAAAATTCCTTTTTCTACACGAAAAAAACAGTAAGAACTGTTGTAGGTTATATTTTTCTATTTTTTCCAATTAATTTAAAATCACGATTGAGTTATTATGATTAATATATACAATTTGATTGTAAAGAAAAAATCTGTTGAACAGATCTTATTTCAAAAATGCCAAAATAATCAGTATTATTCCACTAATCCAAGCAGACTCAAATTTATATTTCTTTCCAATCAACATTCCAAACAAATGACCAGTTGCAATTAAAATAACACCGATTACAAAACTAAGTAAGGCTACTAATATACCTGATACATTTAATAGTCCAATTCCAACCCCGACTGCTAAATTATCTAAAGAAAGTGCAAGTCCTAAACAAATGGCTTCTTTACAGGAAATGTGTTTTGAAAGGTCCATATCAGATGCTTCTGGATTCGCATAGATATGAAATATAAATTCTATCTGATGCATTCGTATTTTGACTTCTTTTTCCTGACTTGTTAACTTGTGATAGATACTTTCTAATATTTTACATATACCAAGTATTAGAAATAAAACCATACTACAAAGTTGTGCAGAATGAAATGATATGATATGTTCCAAATAAGTACCACACCAAATAGACAGTAAAAGTAAACATGCACCAATTCCATTTAAAAGAAATAAATATTGGATTGGAACATGAATACGATTCATACCGAGTGAAAATCCTGCCATCAAAGAATCAATGGATAATGAAAAGATGAGAAGAAATACTTGTACCATACATAATCACCTACATAAATAATATATGAAGGCATAACTTTTTCGTATAGGTCGCATATCTTTTATGTGCATCCAAAATACAATATATTACCATAGATTCCATTCGTTACAAATTTATAAAAGTGTCTGTTTATATTTTTCTAACTGCTCCTGTGTAATATTTGCAATGTGCATAATCGTTTTATCTGGTATCCCATTCTCTAGCATTCTTTCTACAATTTCAATGTTTCGTTTTTCCTTTCCCCTTTCAATTCCAGCTTCTTCACCCTCCTCATAACCCTGTTGTTTCGCATAATCTATTCTATTATTCATTACTTTGTTGGCTACTTTTTCAGCATCATAAAGTCCTATGATGTTTTTGTCTCTACAAATTCTTCTGATTTCATCAATTGCTTCATCCA
>CAMUMB010000058.1 GCA_947089915.1 uncultured Caryophanales bacterium
TTAAATTTTAAATTACTAAAGATTTTCGTGTCTAAAAACTTGACATAAATCCAATATATTAGTAGAAGATATAATTGATTTTAAAAAGTATACTATAGTTGATAACAGTAGACCAAAGCTTTGTGCCGATAGATTAGATGGTATCATATTAACTGGTATGGCATGGACAAAAACGATTGATAAAAATGACATTATTGAAATAATAAACGATTTAGAAGTTTATAAAAATGAATCTCAAGAAATAGAACTAGGATTTAAAACTTGCAGTGTTGCTCTGAAGACACTATATACGAGTAATGAGATAGATAAATTTTGCCATACGAATGAAGATAATTTTATGATGGAATTGCTTGCAGAAATTACAAAACGAACAATAGACAATAAAATAATTAAATATGAGGAATTATATTATCTAGATGAACCTACACTACTGGATAAAATTGGGAATAGTAAGATAGATGAATTAAAGAAATTGTTAAATAAATTTGAAAATATAATGATGGAGGATATTCCAGAAATGATTTTAAATAATGTAAAAATTAGAGATTTAAATCCATTAGTGAATGGAATTAGATTAAGTGATTTATCTAAAATGGATAATAATTGACAAAGTGTGGCAATCAACTGAGTATTGGGATAAATGTAAAGTCATAGGTAAAGTCTTATAAATAAAGAAAATGTTTGAAATAGATTGTTACATATTTGGATAAAGTAGAAAAAAGGTGGAAAAATGATAATTAATTATTCAGATCAGGATGTTATAAAAGGGAAAAAATCTATCTTCTTGGCAGGACCAACTCCAAGGGGAGAAAATATTATTTCGTGGAGAACAGAAGCTTGTCAAATTTTGAATCAAATTGGATTTGATGGTATAGTGTATGTACCAGAATATTCATCATGGAAACCCAAAGAAGATTATGTAGATCAAGCAATGTGGGAAAGAATCGCATTAACTAATGCTACAGTAATTATATTTTGGATACCTAGAAAATTACCAGATATGGCAGCATTCACTACAAATGTTGAATTTGGTTATTGGCTACATAGTGGTAAAGTTGTTTATGGAAGACCTAATGATGCATCTAAAATTAAGTATCTTGATTGGCTATATGCATTAGATTATAATAAAACTCCTTATGATGATTTACAATCGTTATTAGAGGAATCAGTACAATTAGTAGATAATTTATATGATCAACAATTGGGTGAAGTATTACCATTAGAAGAAAGAAAAATTATAAGAAAATTGGGAAAGGAAACAACAAGAAATTGATAAATATGACAATTAACTGTGGTATTTAGGGTAAATGTAAAACTATAGTGAGATCCTTATAAATAAAAGATTGCTCAAAAAAAGTTTTTACACTTTTGGCAAAGAAGGAGGTCATAATGAAGAAAATTGGTAATGAATATGTTGATAGTACTTTCGAAAATATAAAGCATATTGATGAATTCGGAAATGACTATTGGTATGCTAGGGAACTTTCAAAAGTTTTAGAATATAGAGATTGGAGAAATTTTGTAAAGGTTTTAAGTAAAGCAAAAGATGCTTGCAGGAACTCTGGGTTTAATGTAGATGAACAACTTGTTGAGGTCAACAAGTTGTCAAAAAGAAATAATAGTGCTATTGCTAATATACAAGATTATAAACTATCAAGATATATGTGTTATTTAATAGTGCAAAATGCTGACCCGAGTAAAGAGGTTGTTGCCTTAGGACAAACTTATTTTGCTATTCAGACTAGAAAACAAGAAATAATAGAACAAGAATATGATTCTCTATCAGATGATGAAAAAAGATTTTATCAAAGAAAATTAACAAGGCAAGGTAACTACACACTACAAAAGGTTGCATCGAATGCAGGAGTTAAAAATATGGCTGAGTTCCATAATGCTGGTTATAAAGGGTTATATAATGGTGAAACTGCCGATGATATATTTAAAAGGAAAAAATTACGATATAGGGAAGATATTTTAGATAATATGAATGAGGATGAATTAGTAGCTAATTTATTTAGAATAAATCAAACAAAACAAAAACTATTAAAAGATAATGTGCAAAGCGAGAAAGAAGCAAAAGATGTACATTATGAAGTAGGGAAAAAGGTTAGAAAAGCGATTGCTGATATTGGTGGAATGATGCCAGAAGAAATGGCAACACCAAAGAAAAGTTTGAAAGAACTTGAGAGAGAAAAGAAACAATTAGAAAATAAAGAAAAAAAGAAATTAGAGGGAATAAAGTAGAAATTCGATAAAAGAGTTTTGAATTTATTAAAAATCCTAAAAAATATATATTTAAAGTGAATGGTAAATTAAGCTTATGGGATTATGATTACGATAATTAAAAAGTAAGTAAGGGTGGAGAATAAGATGAAAACAACACATAATATGAATTTAAATGATGGACCATTTACTCGTGTAAAAAGTGGAACAAAAACTATAGAATTACGATTGAATGATAAAAAAAGACAATTACTGAAAGTAAAAGATTTGATAGAGTTTACAAATAGGGTAACATTAGAAGTCGTAACAGTTGAAGTAATTGGATTATACAAATATTCAAATTTTGAAGAGTTGTATAAACATTTTGATAAAATAGTAATGGGATACGATAAAAATGATATAGCAAATCCTAAAGATATGGAAAAATATTATTCGAAAGATGAACAGGATAAATATTGAGTTGTTGGAATAGAAATAAGAGTGATAGAAAATAGGAAGTGACAATAAAAGACAAAATATGACAATCAACTGGTTGATTACGATTTATTGTAACCCCCAGTCAAACCCTTATAAATAAAGGATTCTCTTGAATTTAGATCTTGCATATTTTCATTAAAAAAGTGACAAAATCAATAAAAATTGATAAAACCATAGCAATCTTGGTTATATTTTTGATGGGAATTAGAAAGGTGATTACGACGTTGTAACCCCATAAAAATTTATAGCAAAATAAAGAAAAGAGGCGAATATAAATGACAAATAAAATGATTGAAGTTCAAAATATAAAAGTTAATGTTTCTAATATAAATGAAAATGATTATATATGTATTTCGGATATAGCAAAAGCGAAAAGTGATAAATCACGTGCTGCTGATGTAATTAGAAATTGGTTAAGAAATAGAAGCACTTTAGATTTTTTAACTGCTTGGGAGCAAATTTATAATCCCAATTTTAAAGTGTTCGAATCTGAACACTTTAGAAAACAAGTGGGCTTATTAACGTTTACTCCAAGTGTTAGTGAATGGTGTGAAAGAACAAATGCTGTCGGTATATATTCCAAATCTGGTAAATATGGTGGTACATATGCTCATAAGGATATAGCGTTTGAATTTGCTTCTCAAATTAGTCCTATTTTCAAATTATACTTGATAAAAGAATTTGAAAGGTTAAAGACATTAGAAAATAAAAATAGAGAGTGGGATGTTAAGAGAATTTTAACAAAAAATAATTATTTAATTCATACAGATGCTATCAAAAATTATATATTGCCTGATAATGATTATTATAAAGATAGAGAGTGGATAAAGTACGCAGAGGAAGCAGACATTCTAAATGTAGCTTTATTTAATACAACCGCTAAAAGATGGAGAGAACTTAATCCAAATTTGGCAAAAAATTCAAATGTTAGAGATTATGCTTCAATAAATGAATTAACTGTGCTATCAAATTTAGAGTCTCATAATGCTGAACTAATTAAAGATGGAAAAAGTAAAGAAGAAAGATTTGAAGTACTAAGTGAAATTGCTAAGTATCAACTTAATATACTGAATAATGCAGAAAAGATAAAATTGTTAGGGAGTAATAATGAAGAATAAAAGTTTTCAAGAATTAATTCATGATATGGGGAAGTGTAATGAATGTTTAAATTTACAATGCGAAAATAAATCTCTAATTAATATTTATAAAGACTATAATTTTTCCATTAATATTCCATCAATTTGGACTGATTGGTTTAATAGACTAAATTCAGATATTATGATTATAGGCCAAGATTGGGGTCCTTATAATGATATGAAAAAATTTTATAATTTATTAAATGCGGACAAGAGTAATTGGAAAGAATTGATTGAATCAGAAAAGAGTTCTACTATAAGAATGTTGAAAAATTTTATTAGCGAATCTTCAAATAAAAAATATTCTTTAGATAATATTTATATAACAAATGCTATAATGTGTGCAAGACAAGGTGAAAATTACAGAGGAAATAATATTGATTTAAAGAAATCCACTTTAAATTGTAGCAAATATCTTTTAAGGCAGATTGAAATTGTAAAACCAAAAGTTATTTTAACTTTAGGATACTTTCCTTTATTGTCTATATCTAAAATATTTGGTTTTGAAATTTAGAAAACATTAAAAGAGATAATCCTAAAATCTCCAGAAATAGTAATTAAAGATTTTATAATAATTCCATTATATCATCCAGTTGCACAAGTAAAAAAAGAAGAACAATTAAAACAGTATAGGAGGATATGGAAATATATAGATTTAAAGATACAAAATAACAGTGAGGAAGGTGTAAAAAATGAGTGAAAATAATGATAAGGGGTTTAATAAAAGTGTAATCAACTGGTATCCAGGACACATGGCAAAAACCAAAAGATTAATTTCAGAAAAAATTGACCAAATTGATGTTGTTTATGAAGTAATCGATGCAAGAATTCCATATTCTTCTAAAATTACCGATATTGATAACTATATCAAAAATAA
This sequence comes from uncultured Caryophanales bacterium, assembly GCA_947089915.1. Classification (GTDB taxonomy): domain Bacteria; phylum Bacillota_I; class Bacilli_A; order RF39; family UBA660; genus UBA5026. The sequence goes on from CAMUMB010000058.1 coordinate 4,714, forward strand.
ACCAAGGATTTTAATATTTAGTAAAATGGATTTATGTGATTCTGTAGAAACAAAAAAATGGATGAAATACTATGAAGACCAAGGATATACCGTAATAGGCGTTGATTTGACGAAACCAAATAGTGTAAAACAAATAATAGATAAAACAATGGAATTACTAGAACAGGACAATATCAAAAGAGAGCAAAAGGGTTTAAAGATACGAAAGGCGAGGGTTCTTGTAGTTGGAATACCAAATGCAGGAAAATCCACTTTGATTAATCGATTGGTTGGTAAAAAGGCAGTTGTCGTTGGAAATAAACCAGGCGTTACGAAAAATCTAGATTGGATTCGTATCAATGATTCTTTAGAACTATTAGATTCTCCAGGCATCCTATGGCCTAAATTTGAGTCAAGCACAGTTGCATTCAACTTAGCCAGTCTAACAGCAATCAAAGAAGAAGTGTTACCATTGGATGAAGTTGTTATTTATATTTTACAAACTCTAGAAACATATTATCCAGAAATACTAAAACAAAGATATGGCATTGAAAAATTACATGACGATATTGTAGAAACCCTAGAATATATTGGTAAAAAAAGAGGATGTCTCATTCGTGGTGGCGAAATTGATTATGAAAAAGTATATACTGTGATTTTGAATGATATCAAAGATGGTAGTATAAAAGGAATTACCTTTGATCGGATAGAGGAAAATGACAGAAAATAAAAATGTACTCGCTTTAGCATATCTAGGAGATGCCATTTATGAATGTTATATTAGAGAATATCTATTACAAAAAGGAAATAGGAAAGTAAAGGAATTGCAAGCACAATCTATTTCCTATGTCAGTGCCAAAAATCAATGCAAATTTTTAAAAACAATGATAGAAAATCAATTTTTAACAGAAGAAGAATTGGATATTGTCTTACGGGCACGCAACCACAAAAGTCACAAAAGTCCTAAAAATACAGATGTTGCTACTTATAAATATGCAACGGGATTAGAAGCATTAATTGGATACCTTTATTTAGAGAAAAAGAAAAATAGAATTGATGAAATAATGAAATGGATTACAGGTGAATAAATATGTATATATACGGAAAAAATGTCGTAGCAGAATATTTAAAAAGTAATAAAAAAATCAAAAAAGCATATATCTACAAGAATTTCAATGATGATTTTATCCTTTCTGCTATACAAAAACGAAATATTGAAGTAAGATTTATGGAAAAATTCGAATTAGATAAACTTGCAAATGCCTCTCATCAAGGTATAATATTAAGTGTACCTGATTATACGTATGCTGAGTTAGAAGAATTACTCATAAAAGAAAATCCTTTCTTAGTAATCTTAGATCATTTAGAAGATCCACATAACTTTGGTGCAATCATACGTACCTGTGAAGCAGCAGGTGTAGACGGTATTATTATTCCAAAAGATCGTAGTGTCGATGTCAATTCGACGGCCATTAAAGTCAGTACAGGTGCGATTGATTATATGAAAATTGCCTGTGTTACAAATTTAAATCAAACGATTCGAGAGTTAAAGGAAAAAGGATTTTGGATTGTAGGAACCGATATGGAAGGAACCGATTATGATAAAATTGACTATACTGGCAAAATTGCAATCGTCATTGGTAATGAAGGAAATGGGATGAGTCGCTTGGTACAAGAATCTTGTGATTTTATTGCCAAGATTCCAATGCAAGGAACTGTAAATAGTCTCAATGCTTCCGTTGCAACTGGAATAGTTGTATTTGAAGCAACTTTAAAAAGAAAGTAGGTGGGTTATATGAATTATAAAGAATATAACGATTATGAACTTCTGAATTATATCAGTGAAAATCATGAAGAAGCAAGTGATATTCTTTATCAAAAATACCAACCATTTATTGATAAAATTGCTCGTAAATTATACCCCCATGTCAAAAGTGCAGGATTGGAAATGAATGATTTAATTCAAGAAGGGTTGCTGGGATTGATGAGTGCAATTGAACACTTTAAGGAACAAAAAGATACTACTTTCTATACATATGCGATTACATGTATTAAACGAAAAATGATTAGTACTGTAGTTGGAACCAAACGGTTAAAAAACAAAATTTTAAATGAATCCATTCCGATAGATGTAGTCGCAGATAGTGGAGATACCTATTCATTGGAATATTTATTTGGAGATGACACCACAAACCCAGAAACAGTATTAATAAATAGCGAATATGAATCTCAAATGATTGATATTGCCAAAGACAAATTAACTGCCTTTGAAAGCAATGTATTTGTATTGAAAATAAGTGGATTTGAATATAAAGAAATCTCCGAAATTTTAGATAAAGATCCAAAAGCAATTGATAATGCATTACAAAGAATTAAAAGTAAATTAAAAGAAATGATGAATCAAAAAGAAATATAAATCCAAAAACTGGATTTTTTTAATTGTAATAGATTATCCTATATCTTGACTTTGGCAGTAAAAATGAGCTAGACCAAATAAAATAAGGTCTAAC
>CAMUMB010000059.1 GCA_947089915.1 uncultured Caryophanales bacterium
TATTACGATTACCGCTAATAATTCTACTAATGTAAATCCTTTTCTTTTCATTCTATTCACTCCTAACTCTATTTTGTATTTTTTTATTCTTTCTTATACTTAGTTTACTACTCTATTTTCCTACTTTCAATTCTTTTACTCCTTTCTTTACACCACTAAAAAGAGGGTGTCCCCCCCCCCGTTTACAAATAACTAACCTATATATCTATTCATAAACTATTCTATTTTTATAGATTTAGTCCAAACTTGCTAGATAAGTAGCTGTTCTAACCATTTGGGCGCTATACCCCATTTCATTGTCATACCATGCGATGACTTTTACAAGTTGTTCTCCATCTACTTCTAAGATATCGGTTAATAGTCCATCTACTAAAGCACCTGTATAAGATCCTATAATATCACTTGATACAATTGGATCTTCTGTATATGCAACGGTTTCATTCTGATTATTTTTAAAGCAACAATTGATTTCTTCCACTGTAACATGTTTGTTTAATTTTAAAGTTAAATCCACCATAGATCCTGTTGCAGTCGGAACGCGAATAGCATTTCCATCCATCTTTCCTTTTAACTCTGGAATAACTGCACCAATCGCACTTGCGGCTCCTGTTGAAGTTGGAACAATGTTAGTTGCTGCAGCTCTTCCACGACGTGATTTAATTCCCTTTTTATGGGCTACATCTAATACGGCTTGATCTCCTGTATAGGCATGTATAGTGGTCATATATCCTGATTGAATCCCAAACTCTTTTTGTAATACAGAAAGTACTGGTGCCAAACAATTCGTTGTACAACTAGCTGCACTAATAATTTCTTCGCTACCATCCAAAGTACTCTCGTTTACTCCATATACTATTGTCTTCACCTCTCCTTTGGCTGGTGCTGAAATAATAACATGTTTTGCCCCTGCATCAATATGTGCATGTGCTTTTTCTTTTTCGGTAAAAACGCCTGTACATTCAAATACTTGATCAATCTGTAACTCTTTCCAAGGCAAATTAGATGGATCCTTTTCCGCATAAACAGGAATATGTCTTCCTTTTACAACAATTTCATTGCCTTCAAATGTAATATCATCTTTTAAATAAACACGATGAGATGTATCATATTTCAGTAAATATGCTAGTTGTTCTGCATCTGTTAAATCATTAATCGCAACAACTTCTAAATCTGGTGTTTCTTCTATAATTCGGAAAACAAGTCTTCCAATTCTTCCAAAACCATTAATCGCAACTCTTGTCATTTTTTCCCTCTTTCTTTATCTAAAACAACTTTCTCCAATGAATTCTCTTAAGATAGAATCATTTGGAATATCATCACTTGGAATTGGTAAAAAATTTCTTAAGAAATTAATCAAACGCAATGCTTCTGGATACATTTCATCATCCTCTGGAACTGAGAATAAAAGAGGTTCCGCATATGTTTTTAATATTCCAAGCTCATATAACAAAGCAGAATTTACAATTACATCTGCTTGATCCTGATAAGGGAAAATATATTTTTCTTCCCCTTCACGAATACTTTTCCACATCCGTAATGTCTCTGCAGCGCTATGAGAACGATATTTATTATCACGGACAATTCTTCTCAATTTTCTAGTATCACTTGTATGAATACGATTATGATTATCAATATTTAATTGAGTTAATGGACTAATATAAATTTTGAATTTGTTTCTACGTTCAATCGAAATCGTTAAATCATCATTTAATCCATGTAACCCCTCAATAATGATCACATCATCTGGACCCATTTGTAATGTTTTCCCTTTGTATTCTCTCTTTCCAAGTACAAAATTATATTCTGGTAACTCTACTTTTTCACCATCTAATAACTTGGTTAAATGTTTATTAAATAAAGTAACATCAACGGCATTCAAAGATTCAAAATCGAGTTCTCCATTTTCTAATTTTGGCGTTTTATCACGGTCATAGAAATAATCATCTATGGAAATTTGATGTGTTCTAATACCCTTACTTTGTAAATATACTTCCAACTTTTTCGAAGTCGTTGTTTTTCCCGAGGAAGAAGGTCCGGCAATTAAAATTAATTTGATTTTCTTATGATTTTCCGATATTTGATCTGCAATACGAGATAATTGGCTATTATAATAAGCTTCTGACAAACGGATTAATTCGTTATATCTTCCTTCTGAAACAATCTCATTCAAATCTGCAGCATTACGAATACCAACTTGATTTCCCCATTTGGTATAGCTATGAAACGTATCAAATAACATACTGTGGTGAATATAATCTAATGTACATTCTGGATTATAAGCACTTGGATAACTTAAAACAAATCCATTATCTTTAATATAAGTTAATTTAAAATCATCAATTTGCTTTGTACTATAAGCAAGTTCTCCATAAAAATAATCATACAAATCATCAATTCGGTATAAATTAATATAACTATTACTAATATATCTTAATACCTTTACTTTATCCATTTGTTTTTTCTTTTTAAAATACTTAATGGCATCAAAACGAGATACACTGACCTTTTGAATAATTAAATCTTGAGATGAGATTTCATACATTTCATCTTCCATTTGTTTTACTATTTTCTTATCTATGGAAGTATTTACAACTTCACAATAAAATCCTTTATCAATAGAATGTTGAACAATTACTTCTGCTTGCTCCCCCAAAATATGTTTTACCGCAAGAACTAACATCAACTGTGCAGTTCTACCATAAATACTATTCCCCATATCACTACTTCTATCGTAAAAATCGACTGTGCAACTTCTTGTAATTGGCTCATTTAACTCTGTCATATTGTTATCTACTTTTCCAACTAAAATTGGATAATTATAATAGCGATCAAAGGCATGACTAATTTCTAATAAAGTCGCACCCACTGGAAATTCCTTTGTTTCTAAATCTTTATAATTCACTCTGATTGTTCTTGGCATACTATCCCTCTTATCCTTATACTATACTCATTTTATCAAAAAAGTATAATTTTGTCACATATTTTTTTGCATAATCCAAACAATTCTATCCTATCATATAGATAGAGAGGATGATTCCATGAGTTTAGTACCAACAGTAATTGAAAAAAGCAATAATGGAGAACGTGCTTATGATATTTATTCTAGATTATTAAAAGATCGCATTATTATTTTATGTGGAGAAATAGACGACATCAATTCTAATACCATTGTTGCTCAATTATTATATTTAGATTCCGTTAACCATGATGACATTAGTATTTATATCAATTCGCCAGGTGGTAGTGTAACAGCCGGAATGGCTATCTATGATACGATGCATTTTATCAAAAGTGATGTTTCTACCATTTGTGTAGGAATGGCTGCAAGTATGGGTGCATTCTTACTATCTAGTGGTACCAAAGGGAAAAGGTGTTGTCTTCCAAATAGTGAGGTGATGATTCACCAACCTTTAGGTGGTGCCCAAGGTCAAGCAACGGAGATTAAAATCGCAGCCGAACGTATTTTAAAATTACGTGACAAATTAAACCATATGTTAGCAGAAAATACAGGCAAAGATTTAAAAACAATTGAAAAAGATACGGAAAGAGACTATTTTTTAAGTGCAGAAGAATCCTTAGCATATGGTCTTGTCGATAAAATCTTATAAGGCTTGACAAAAATACAAATTTTTAATATTCTATATACAGGAGGAGAGAAAAAAATGAAGAAGTATTTAGCAGTTTGTTTAGCAGTTGTTATGGTTGGATTTGCAACCGGATGTGGGAGTGATACAAAAACACTAACATGTACTATGGATCAAAATGTTGCGATGATGGACATGAAACAAACAGTCAATGTAACTTTTAAGAAAGATTCCGTTACAAAAATGGAAATTGTACAAGATGTAAAGGTTTCTGATAGCTATGCATCTTATATGGATGAAATCAAAAATTCTTTAGAAGAAGAAATGCAAAGTTACAAAGATATGGGACTTAATGTTACTACAAAAACAGATGGAAATAACATTAAAGTATCTATGACTGCAGATCTTACAAAAATGAGCGATAAAGATAAAGAAAGCTTAGATTTGTTAGATGCAAAAGGAAGTCGTAGTGATGTGAAAAAAGCATTCGAAGATGCTGAATATACTTGTAAATAACATTCCATAAAGGAATGTTTTATTATACGAAAAAAACTGTAATTAACAGTTTTTATCTATTTGCTATAGATTGTTCTCCTAATTGAACAAGTCTTCTTGTCATTTCGCCACCAACAGTACCATTTAATCTGCTTGTTGTATCTGCACCTAAAGTGATACCTAATTCATTTGCGATTTCATATTTTAAATTCTCAATTGTCTGTTTTGATCCAGGAACAACTAATTTATTATTCAAATGACTCATTTATAACTCACCACCTTATACTATTATTATCCCCTAATACATAAAATATATGGATGGTAATTTTTGATAGAAATGCCTAAAAAAAGACAGTAATGTTTCACTGTCCATTTTATAGTCATTATTTAGCTTGGTAATTTGAACCACCTAAGTGTTGTTCACCCATTTGAACTAAACGTCTAGTAATTTCACCACCAACTGATCCGTTAGCTCTACTAGTTGCATCTGGTCCCATGTTAACACCTAATTCGCTAGCGATTTCATATTTCATCTTATCGATAGCTTGTTTAGCTCCAGGAACTACCATTTTACTTGTATTGTTTTTCATATGTTTCACCTCCTGTACACTAATATCATGTCCAAGGAGTTTTTTTTCATACTATTTTTTAAATGGTAATTTATGGTTATAAATAAGAACTCGTTTTTTCAAATTTTGTTATCGTCTCCATATTTTGGATTGCTTCTTCTATTAATTCTTCATAAGGAAATAAATTTTCGTAGCAAATTGCTTTTTCCATTTTCGGATAAATAACAGGATGTTTTGGCAAGAAGATAGTACAACAATCTTCATATGGTAAAATACTGGTTTCATAAGTATTTATTTTTTTTGCAATGTCGATAATCTCTAATTTATCCAAACAAGCAACAGGACGGATTACTGGTAAATTGGTTACGGAATTAATCACAACCATACTATCTAAAGTTTGACTTGCAACTTGTCCTACACTCTCTCCATTAATAATTACCTTACATTTATGTAAGCTACAAACTCTTTCCGCAATACGATACATCATTCTTCTCATAATGGTAATAATATAACTATCAGGAACATTTTTATAAATTTCTTCTTGAATTTTGGTAAAAGGAATGACATTTACTTTGATGTTCCCAGAATATTGATTGATAATAGAAGCAAGTTCAATTACCTTGTTTTTCGCTTCCAAACTTGTATGTGGTGGAGATTCAAAATAAAGACATTCTAAATCAATACCACGTTTTAAAGATAGGTATCCAGCAACAGGACTATCAATACCACCCGATAGCATTAGTAAGCCTTTCCCTTGAACGCCAACTGGATATCCACCGTTTCCTTTGATTTCATTGGTATAAATAAATGTCCCTTCATTACGAATTTCGATATGAATACGAACATCTGGCTTGTGTACATCTACTTTTAAAGTTGTATTTTTTAAAACAAAACCGCCGATTTTGTTATTAAATTCCATACTTGGAATTGGAAATCTTTTATCTGCTCTTTTGGTTTCGACTTTAAAAGTTTGATAAGATTCATTCTGAAGTAATTCTAATACTTTAGCTTCTATCTCTTCTATATTATTATTTACTTTATGGCAAACTACTATACCGTGAATTCCAAATACTTTTTGTAATTTAGATACAATTGCATCACAATCTTTTGTATCACAAGAAATATACATCCGAACACGATCCTTTTGAATCGTTATTTGATATTCTTTTAATATATTTTTAATATTATTTGTTAGTAATGTAATAAATGTATTTCGATTCGCCTTTTTGGTTGTCAATTCTCCATATTTTATCATTAATAATTGATCCATACTTACCACCTTATTTAAAATTGTTCTTGTACTGATAGTGAATAAATGATACAATCAACATAGGAATACTTAACCGTTTGGGTACTTGCCGTCTTCCAATCTTTTGGATAGGAAGGAGGCCTGATATTATGAAAAGAAGAGAAAATTTTCTATTTATAATTATCATTTTGTTAATAGTCTCTATTGTGATTCTATCAATAAAAAAATAGTACTCAATCTAATAGCTTTAGATTCAGTACTTTTACCAAAATAATTTTTAGGTAAGTACTCAACATGACAAAGTTAAGTATTCCCTTTTTATTTTATGAAGTTTCCTTCATCTATATACATCATAACATAAAAGCAGTTCTATAGCAAGCAATTTTGAACCATTAGATAACACAATTTAAATGTCTTTTAAGATTTTCAAAGCAAAATTTTATTGAGTTCTTCCAATATTATCTAGATTTATTTATCATCGTTTTATTTTGAAATAAAGCATTTTTTTGTTATTAATCACCATATTGAATCATTATATCATAAATTTCTCATTTTAAATTGTTGTTGTACTAATAGTGAATAAATGATATAATCAACATAGGGATACCTAACTGTTTGAGTACTTGCCGTCTTCCAACCTCTTGGATAGGAAGGAGGCTTGATATTATGAAGCGAAGAGAGAATTTTCAATTTATAATTATCATTTTGTTAATAGTCTCTATTATGATTCTATCAATAAAAAAATAGTACTCTAATCAAGCATTGATTAAAGTACAAACCCAATTTTAGGTGAGTACTCAACATAGCAAAGTTAAGTATTCCCTTTTTATTTTATGAAGTTTCCTTCATCTATATACATCATAGCATAAAAGCAGTTCTATAGCAAGCAATTTTGAACCATTAGCAGGATAAAATAATGAAAAAAGGTATTGACAATGAAACACAATAAATAAAACAAGGTGTATTTGAAATTAAATACAAAAAAATTGATGAAAAATATCAGAAAAATGTGTAAACTTAACATCTATATGGTATGGTTATTATATGGATGGAGTTGG
>CAMUMB010000060.1 GCA_947089915.1 uncultured Caryophanales bacterium
AAGTTCTTTCTTTTGAACTTTTTTCTTATACCTTTAATTTTTACCGGAACTCAAAAGAATGTAGATCTCTCATTTCTTCTTCTTTCGATATTTCTCCAGATATTTTACAAGCACAATAATTGATTACAATTATACTAAAAATAAATCCAATTCCTAATAATCTTATCATTATGATTCCTCCTTACTTTCTTATTACTGCTTTTTTATCTAACATTATAATGTACTAACTAGTTAAATTTATCTATGATTATTATTCCCATCTTTCTAATATCATATGACAGATGAGATGAATATACACCAATTTGAAAAGGTGTGCTTTTCTAAAAGGAACAAAAAGAAAGCAAAAATGGCTTTCATATAGCACGTCTTAGTATGCTTTTTTCCTTTTTATTTTTAAGTCTAGAAAAAAATATGCTCTCACAGATAATTCACTTTTATAGTTTAATTCTTGTTTTATTGGAAATACTAAAAATAAGGAGGAAAGAAAATGACACAAAAAGAATTACTTTATATGGAAGATGCCATTGGGCATTGCCAAAATTTAGAAACAACATTTACAAATTTTAGTAATGCGATAGAAAATTCTGAATTACAACAATTTTTAAATCAACTTGCAGCTAAACAAAAAAAGCAAGGGGAAGAATTATTAAAAGTGATGGAGGATATTGCAAATGAAGGATAAACTTATAATGGAAAATGTATTACTTCTTTTAAAAGGAACTTGTGAAGTTTATGTGCATGGTACACAGGAAGCAAGTAATCAAAAAGTTCATGATACCTTATATAATGGATTAGATGAAACATTGAAAATGCAATATGAGGTTTATAATAAAATGGTAGAGCATGGTTGGTATCAAGTTCAAAACATTCAAAATACAGAAATTAATAAAACTTTAACCCAATTACAAAATAAAGAAGCTTAATTTGAAAGCTTTTTTTCATTTTATTATAAAAAAATTATTTCTATCAAATATCAAACATAATTTGCACATTCTACTTATTTATGTTACAATGTATACAGATGAGGGAAACTTCATATCATAAAAAAGAGATACGATAACTTCTGTATGTTAAGCTTGTCTCTGTATATTTATTTAAGAACGCTTAAAAATCCGCTAAGATGTGAATAAGCGTTTTCTTTTTAGTCTTTGCTTTTTGGCTTTAAGTCTAAAAGTAAAATTAGTATCACTAGCATTACTAAGTATTCCATATATCCCTTTCCGCATAGACATCACCTCACCCTCATGAGGAACGCTTAACAGTTATCAATATCCCTAACTCAATTATATCATTAACAGTCTATAATGAATATAATTTTCAATCCATTTTAACCAATTATTTTTAAAATATCTCATTGTGATTTTTTATCAATTTCTTGAAAACAAAAAAAGGATTTTTGTTTAACCCTTTTTAAAATAACGATAATTGACTTGATTCATCCATTCCATCCAAAATGCCCATAAAACGCATTTTTTCTGTTAACGAAGCAGAGACTTTTCCACGTTTCCAAAAATCTTCTACACTTAAAAATTCTCGTTTTTCTCTTTCGTCTACAATATTTTGCGCAACAGCCTCTCCAAGACCATCAATCGCATTGAATGGAGGATAGATTTCAGTATCACTTTTTACATTCCATACAATAGATCCACTTTTGTATAAATCAATTGGTACAAACTTGATACCACGAGCCGTCGCTTCTAAGGCAACCTTTAAACTTTCGAGTTGGCCGAGTTCTTTATTGCTTGCTTCATACCCTTTATTTTGAATTTCAATGATTTTCTCTTTTATGGTATCATATCCACCAATCATTGTTTCTACATCCACATCCGTTGCTTTAGAAGAAAACCATGAAGCATAAAAGTAAACTGGCATATGTACTTTATACCAAGCAATTCGAAATGCACTAATGACATAAGCAGCCGCATGGGCTTTTGGGAACATGTACTTAATTTTACGACAAGATTCAATAAACCAATCAGGAATTCCTGCTTCTTTCATCGTTGCTGCATGTTCTTTCCAAGTTTCAGGATCTTTACTGGCTTTTCCCTTACGTACAAATTCCATAATTTTAAATGCTTTGATAGGTGGAAGCCCACGATACATCAAATACACCATAATATCATCACGACAGCCAATTGTTTCTTTAAATGGAACGACATTATTTTGAATCAGTTCCTGTGCATTTCCAAGCCATACATCGGTACCATGTGATAATCCTGATATTTTAACCAATTCCGCAAAAGAAGTTGGTTTGGTATCTTCCACCAATTTTATCGTAAATGGGGTTCCAAATTCAGGAATACCAAGTGTTCCTGTATTACACATAATTTGTTCTTTGGTAACGCCAAGTGCACGAGTAGATGTAAAAATACTCATTGTTTCTTTATCATCCATTGGTACTTTCATAATGTCGGTCCCAGATTGTTCTTGAATTTGCCTCAACTGCGTTGGATCCGAATGTCCCAATATATCTAGTTTGAGGACACATTCCTCAATAGAATGATAATCAAAGTGCGTCGTACGCCAAGCTTTTTCTGGATCTTCTGCAGGATATTGAAATGGGGTAAAATCAAAACAGTTCATATAATCTGGTATAACTACAATCCCCCCTGGATGTTGTCCTGTTGTCCGTTTGACACCTGTACATCCCATTGCCAAACGCTCTACTTCTGCTGTACGCATAATTAGATTTTTTTCTTCACAATATCCTTTGACATACCCAAATGCTGTTTTGTCCGCTACGGTACCAATCGTACCTGCACGATATACGTTATCTTCACCAAATAGTACTTTCGTATAGGCATGGGTACTTGCTTGATTCAAATCGGAGAAATTTAAATCAATATCAGGTACTTTATCGGCATTAAATCCTAAGAAGGTCGCAAATGGCATATCTTGTCCATCTTTGATCATCGGAATATGACAATTTGGACACATCTTATCTGGTAAATCAAACCCAGAAGAATAAGTAGAACCAAGAGAATTTCCATCCTCATCATCGAAAATACTGCATTTACATTCACTACACCGATAATGTGCCGCCAGTGGATTTACCTCTGTAATTCCCATTAAAGTAGCAACAAAACTTGAACCTACGGAACCACGGGAACCTACTAAGAATCCCTCATCATTGGAGTGTTTTACAAGCCTTTGGGCAATCAAGTAGATGGGATCAAAGCCTGCCCCGATTACACCACCTAATGATTTTTTGAGTTTCTTTAAAGCATCCGCATCCGATAATTCTGAATCTGTTTTCTTGATATGCTCTAGAACTAAATTTTTGACCGAATCAATTCCTGCAACAATGGTATCATGTAATTTTTGATAAGCAATTACGTCATTGTCTTCTTCTGTTCCTTTTAATTTTTCCCTTATTGTATTCAAAACGATATCCCCATATAATTCCGTTGCAATTCTCTCTTCAATCGCATAAGGAAGTGGGTCTCCATACCAACAGCCAGCTTTCTCATAAACAAGGTCTGTTACCACACGGGGACAGTCTAAGTAAGAGTTGCCATCATCACTTTTGATTCTTGGAGAAAATGGAGTTCCACCAGTATCAGGAATGACCTCAATTTCCTCTACCAAATCTAATACTTTATTGGTATTTTCTACTACAATTTCATAAGCAAGATCTTTGCCTAAAAACGCAAAATCATCAAGCATTTCTCTTGTTGTCCTAAAATGTTGAGAAGGTATTTTTTTGATATCACTTTTGGCTAAAGGATGTCTTCCACCACCTGGTACTTTTTGATTCACAATAATTTCTCTATAAATTTTATCTTCTCTTTTAAAATGATGGACATCTCCAGTTGCGACAATCATTTTGCCTGTTTCTTTCGTTGCTTGAATCACTTTTTTGATATGTTCTTCTAATTCTTGTTTGTTTTTGAAGTCTCCAAGTTGTAACAAGTGGTCATAAACCTCGGGAGGTTGCACTTCTACCATATCATAGAAATTAATGACATTGGTTAATTCTTCTCCTTCTTTACTTCTTGCTTGATTGAAAACTTCTGATTCGTAGCAGCCACTACTGATGAGTAATCCTTCTCTTAATTCTTCTAATTTACTTCTTGGAATTCTAGGTGTTTTATATAGATAGGTTGTATTGGCAAGCGATATGATTTCAAATAGATTTTTAAGCCCTTTTTGATTGCACGCAATCGCATTGAAATGATAAGTGCGACCAAATTTATAACGATCTTCAATTGGAACTAATTTATCCAAGTCAGCTACAGTTTCAAATTTTTGCGATTCTAGTTTCTTTAACATTTTGGCAAATACATAAGCTGTTCCTTCTGCATCATAGTCTGCTCTATGGTGGGCATCTTCTTCCCAAGGCACATTGTATCTTTTTACCAATGCAGATAAACTATGTCTTGCATGTCCTTGATCCAAGGTTCTAGAAAGTTCTAAGGTATCTACTACGGTATTGGTAAATGTTCCTAGATTATATTTTTTCATTGCCATTTCAATGAAAGAAATATCAAATTTGGCATTATGCGCTACCATTAAAGCATCGCCAGTCCACTCTAAGAAACGTTTGGTTACTGTCTCTTCATTATCTTTCCCCTTAACCATTTCATCTGTAATACAGGTGAGTTCTGTAATCTTATCAGGGATATGTCTTCCAGGGTCAATGAGTTCATCAAAACGATCTGTAATTGTACCATCTTTGATTTTGACTGCTCCAATTTCAATCATCTGGTCTCCGCCACCAGCATTGAATCCTGTTGTTTCGGTATCAAATACCACATATTCACTATGAATTAAATCTCTGTTATCTGGTCTTACGACAATATTCACTGTATCATCCACCAAGGTTAATTCTGTTCCATATAATCCTTTGAAAATTGGGGGATTTTTTTGTTGTTCTTTGACTTGCTCTAATTCTTGTGCTAAAGATTGTTTAACAAATTCATCCTGCTCTTCTGATAGTTGATTCTCCAATTCTTCTATTTTCGCTTGAATTCCTTTTCTAATATTTTTATTATGGGATTTGATGATTCCAAACGAAATCGGAAAAGCTTGACAACCATTGTGATCGGTAATCGCAACTCCTTTATATCCCATTTGAATGGTTTTCTCCACTAATTCACAAGTATGTTTTCCTAAGTCAAGTTTGGTCACGCCATCCATCTGACTCATCATGGTATGGGCATGTAGTTCCACTCTTTTAATCTCAGCATCATCGGTGATTTCCTCTATCACTTTTTCAATTGTATTAATATCACGAATAGTTAATGAAATATCAGACATATATTTATCAGCATCTTTTACAGTTGCCCTAATTTTATACCATTTTCCTGTTTTTAACTTTTTGTCAATCATTTGAAATTCATCTGGATCATTGACAAATAGCGTTCCATAAATACTATCGGTATTATCCGTAATTTTTAAGGAAATAATCTTGAGTCCCGTTTTGGTTTCTCTTACATCTTTTCCAAAAATAGTTCCTTCAATTACAACAGTTGATTTTGGTGTTATCACAGTATCCAAACGAACAGCAGGTTCATCGATAAATCTACCCACTACCACTTTATCGTTTCCTGGCTCTACGATTAAAGGAGGTCTTTTATAGTCTTTTGGAATAAATCTTTTTTTAGGTTCTTCCTGCACTGATTCAGGTTGTTTTTGTAACAATTTTTCTGGAATAGGTGCTTCTAAATCACTTTCAATTTCTGCTTGTAACATACTTTCCTGTTCTGCATCAATCTGACACTTTATCGTATAAGGATATCCAACCGATTTTAAATCGGCTTCTAGTGTAGGAATAATGGTTTCTAACTTAATTTGTTCGGCACGATTGCCAACAATAATAATAAGATTGTCTCCTTCAATGCGATTTTCACTATTTAAAAACATAGTTAATAAAGGAGAGCTCTTACTATATTGCTCGATAAAATAACGAAAGTAGTATGGAAATTGTTCTATATCTGGGTGTTTTACTTGTATCTCCACTTTTAAAACTGAGATTTCTGGAAAAGCGGGGTGCAACTGCTGTAAAAACGTTTGATAAGTAGAAAAAGGTAAAGATGTTTCTAATACAAGGTAAAAACAATACTGATTCCTTGTAGAATTTCCAATTATCTTTAATAATGTTCCACCTTTAAAATCATCTTGTAAATTTTGATCTAATTGTAATTTATTCAAAAGTGTTTCTAGATTCTTTTCCATACTACCACCTGTACTTTATTGTACCAAAAAAAGACATTATGATAAAGTCTTTTTGGCAATTTCTTATGCAACATTTAGTTCTTCTACTTGTGTTTTTGTTAAACCCGTTACTTCTGTAATGATTGCAATATCCATATTTTTTCTTAACATATTTTTGGCAACAATCTCCATTCCATGTTCTATACCTTGTTCCATTTCCTGTTGTTCTGCATATACAAGTCTACTATTCATTTCTTTTGTTACTGTTCCTACTGTTCTACAAAAATATCCAGTCGCCCACATA
>CAMUMB010000061.1 GCA_947089915.1 uncultured Caryophanales bacterium
TACTTTTCTTTTATCATTAGTTTTTGGTCTCACCAACACTATTTGACAAAGAACCGAAAAAGTGATTGAACCCAAATAGTACAATTGTATATAGGATATATTTGATTTATGTCAGATGCTTTTCCCTTTCAGTAATTGAAAGGTGATGGTGTTTATGAAACAAAATGAAAAATGTTTGTATTTCATAATTACGCTATTATTTCTAGTAATATTTGCTTTACTAGCAATTATTTTCTTTAAATAATAAAAGGCATCTGCTTATCACATCGGTGATTCGTTAGATGCCAAACCCTATGAGGAATGCATTTGACTCTCCAAAATCAAATATATTCCTTTTTTATTTTATGAATTTCCCTTCATCTGTATACATTGTATCATAACAATCTTAAGAAAGCAAAACTATTTTTGAAAAATAATTTGTTTTCGCATGCTAATGGTTAAGTTATCCCCATGGAATCTCTATCGGATCCATGCGCTTTTCATTTTCTTTGATTTCAATAATCTTCCCACTATTCATACGAACTGTACGGTCTCCAATCAAAGCAATACCTGGATTATGGGTTACGATAATCATAGTCGTCCCTAATTTTTCATTTGCTTCTACTAATGACTGTAAAACCACCTTACCTGTTTTTTCATCGAGTGCTCCTGTTGGTTCATCACAGAACATCACACTTGGATTTTTGGCAAGTGCTCTTGCGATAGATACACGTTGTTGTTCTCCACCAGATAACTGATACATATATTTTTTCCTATGTTTTTTAAGTCCTACAGTATCAATAATAGAATTAATGTCCACTTTTGCTTTACCTAAAGATGCACCCACTAATACATTTTCATATACATTCAAATGTTCCAATAAGTTGTATGTTTGAAAAATAAAACCTAAATTTTTCTTACGAAAACGTGTCATTTTGTAATCTCGATACTTGGCAATATTTTTTCCTTGATAAAGGATTTTTCCCTTACTAATTTTATCCAAACCAGAAACGACATTGAGTAGTGTTGTCTTTCCACTTCCACTTGGACCTAAAATAACAACGATTTCTCCTTTACGAACGGATAAGGATACATCATTTAATGCTTGACTACCTACTTTTCCAAGTTGATACGTTTTATAAACATTTTGAATTTCAATTAAATTTTCCATAGTCCTACTCCCTCTTGAGTGCCACCGCAAGTGGTACTTTATTTAAAACACGTTTCGATAATCCAATCGCAATATAGTAGGCAACGAGTAATCCTACAAGTCCTATACCTGCCATTATTGGTGAAATGGTAATT
The DNA here is from genome assembly GCA_947089915.1 of uncultured Caryophanales bacterium. GTDB lineage: Bacteria > Bacillota_I > Bacilli_A > RF39 > UBA660 > UBA5026. The sequence goes on from CAMUMB010000061.1 coordinate 1,285, forward strand.
GGAATTGTAATTTCAATATCCCCAACAATTGCATTTACAATTGCTTTTAAAATTCCAATCATTGCAGGAATCGATAATAAATAAGCAACAATGATAAACGGTGTATATATATTTAAAACCATACTACTAATTTTACGATTTTTATATCCCATTACTTTTAATAAAGATATCGTCTTCTTATTTTCTTCTACCACAATATTGGCAATGACAGAAATGATTACAAGTACCATAATGGATGCAAAGGCAATTACAATATAGATACTTCCATTGAAACGATCCATCTGTTTTTCAATATTTTCTCTCATGTCATTCATATTGAGAATATAAGCAATTTTAGCTGCCTCTTCAGAATCTAAATTTTTGTAAGATTCATACTTTTCTTGGTTGGAATAAATGGTTGTATAGGCATTATTTCCTAATCCTAAATCCGTACTCATTGCTTCTCTATTGATATAACCGCTACGGCCCATAAATTCCGAACTAAATCCTACAACTGTATAGGTCATATCAATGGTTTCGTAAACAAAATGTAATTGGTCTCCTACTTCTAAGTTGTATAATTCTTTGGCATTTTCATTGACAATAATTGCTTCATCATCATCTAAACGGTCAATTAAATTATGCTCTTCCTTATCCAAAATACGAACATATTGTGCGGTTGTATCTAATCCTGTTAACGAGAATTGAATTTCCTCATCCTCTTTTTCAATCGATTTTATATTTCCATTTTTATCCTTAATTTCTTTTAAAGGAACACTGACTGATAAAACATAGTCTGCCTCTTCATATTCATTCGCATCTTTATAATCAAATTGTCCTAACATAACCAAATATTGATAATCAATGCCCGCAAAACTTTCTTCGATCATGTGATTGAATAAGTTAGAGCCAATTAGTACGAGTACAATGAGTAATCCTGTACAGAAAGATGTAATCGTGACAATCAGTAATTTTCCCAAGCTACGGAAAGCGAGTGAATATTTGAAACGATAATGGAATGGAAAGAGCGAATTGATTTTATTTACAATACGACTAAATAAATTTACCTTTAAATTACTACCCTCTTTTAATAAGGCAAGTGGTTTTTTACGTAACATAAATATGGCAATTAAATAGCTTAATAATGACAAACTGATCATTGGTGTAAAAATAGCTTTTGAAAGATAACTCAAGTCTAATTGATAGTTTTCTAGTGGAACTGTGTAAAAACTGAGTAAGACATTCGCAATTGGGTAATGGGCGATAATACCGATTATATATCCTAGTATACCTCCAACAAGAGACCCCACAATTGGATATACCAAATAACTGGCCGCAATACTAAAGCGGTTATATCCAAGTGATTTTAATACACCAATTTGTAAGCGTTCATCATCAATTCTTTTTTTCGTAATAATGACAATGATTAACACAGATATAGTTAGTAATAAATATAAGAAACATTCTGCAAATAAACGATTGGATGCGAATTCCATTTGTAATGCAGAAATGCGACCCAAGCGAGTAATGGTATTGATATCCATTACAATCTTATCTTCATCTAAAATTCTCATAACAGGGTCATCTGCAAAAGGAGAATCAGTTTCTGTTTCCTCAGTCCCTACAGATACTGTGATTTCAAATTTACGATTGGTTGGAAATTGATAATCAAGCGCAATACTGTTATCCTTTACCCCTACTACTTTCTGATAAGCAGTTTCACTTACAATTGCTATATTATTGTTTGTCTCATCAAATATAGGCATACTGAAGGAAATTAAAGGATAGATATAATCCGGTGCATATGCAAAACCAACAATGATATAATTTTCACCTAAAACAGTATAAGTATCCCCTACTTTCAAATGATTCTTTTTTGCATATCCAGGTAAGATTGCAATTTCATTTTCGCCTTTAGGAAATGAACCTTCTATTAAGTACATTTGATTGATTTGGTTGTTTTCTTCATAAGGTAAGAATTTGATTAATTTCTTATCATCTGAAACAGTTTTAGAACGTTCAAATTCATATACAAACTGATATTCTTCTTTTAAAGAATTCAAAATTCTTGTCTTTAAATAAATGTCTGCTTCGTATTTTTCAAATAAACTTTGTATGGTATAAAGCATTTTAACATCATAAACGGGATTTTCTAAATAAAGACGATACTGTTCTAAAAGAGCACGTTCTTCTTCCGTTACGTTTTGAAATTGGTGTTCTAAAAAATAATCCAAATCGGATAGACTCACATCTTTGCTATAGTCTACCGCAACACCAATGCTCAAATCTTCGACATTTTGTTCTTCTAAATAAGAATAATATCGTGTCTCTAAACGATCAATTGCAGAATTCATTCCAACATAAACTGCCATCGAAAGCATAACCATAAAGATAATCCCTGCCATTTGGATTTTCTTTTTACGAAGTCCTTTGATAGCATTCAGTAATAATAATTTCATTTAAGCCCACCTCAATTCACTGGCTTTTTTTATGGTTTTATTATGTTTTATCTCCACTATTTTACCACTATTCATACGGATGACAGTATGTGCCATATCGGCAATACTCGGATTATGGGTTACGATAATCATTGTAGTATGATATTTGCCATTCATATCTTGTAAAAGTTCTAGTACCTTTTTACCGGTTTCTTCATCGAGTGCTCCTGTTGGTTCATCACAGAATAATACTTTTGGGTTTTTCACCAAAGCTCTAGCAATTGCGACTCTTTGCATTTGCCCACCTGATAACTGGTATGGATATTTGCTTGCATGGCTTTCTAGTCCAACTTGTTTGATTAGGTCCTTGACAGATAAAGGAGCTGTTGAAAGTTCTTTGCCAAGTTCTATATTTTCTTTGACTGTCAAACTTGGAATTAAATTATAACTTTGAAAAATAAATCCTAAGTTATTTGCACGATACTCTGTTAATTCTGATGCCTTCATTTGGTCAACACGAATATCTTCAAATAGAATATGGCCTTTACTTGGAGAATCAATGCCTGAAAGTAAATTTAACATAGTAGATTTTCCACTCCCACTTGGGCCTAGTACAACAATAATCTCTCCTTCTGATAGTTCAAGACTTACATCTTCTAATGCATGATAATCCGTATCATAATTTTTATAAGTTTTATAAATATGGTCTAATTTGTACAAATTTTTCATTTTTACCTCCTCTTAACTCTATTACTTGCACACATAAATGATTACAGTTCATGTATTCAGTATACGCCAATTTGAGAAAGAATACAAATAATAAATTTCATATATTGCAGTAAATATGGATACAAAAATAGAATATCAGTAAAACAAAAAAAGGATTTCCGTTTCATCCTTTTATCAAATAGAAATAATTCTTTTATTTTATAATATGTTGATTTTTCTAAGGGTTTAATATCATAACATCTGATTCACTATAACTAGAATCTACTAAATTTAATTTATGGAGCGGAAGTACATGATAGCCAGTTCCGTACATACCAGCTTCTCCTAAGTCATAAGAATCCAAACGAATAGATGCCTTATAAGAGCGCACATAATCATTGCTACTTCCACCGTCCATACTAATGGTATTACTACTAATACTACCATTCCCCCATGAACGATACTCTCCATTCAAATAAATTTTATCTAAAACAAGTTTATCCAATCCAATTAATTCAGCACCCTCTATTCCTGTTGTTGTATATTTGATTCCAAATTTATCGAAAACTGCCATCAAATTTACTATCTCATCAATCTGCAATAATACATCACTAAGGGAATTATAATCTTTTCCTAGCTTATCATAAAATTGATCTGTAATATAACATGATAATTCATCATGATTGATGTTACATGTGTATGTTTTCCCATAGTCTTTATCTTTTTGATATGCTTCTAATAGTTCTTCATTATAACTTTTTTTATGACTGGAATTGATAATTTCTTTATGGTTTATGACTTCATTTATCAGCTTTTGTTCTTCTTCCCTTTCGATTTTGATATATGTTACATATTCTATATTCTTTACCTTTTCTTTTATTTTTTCATTGATAGAAGATACATTTACACCTTTTGTTACATCAATTCCTTTATCTTTCGCTTTTTGATATAACGTATCTACCACCTGTTCTAATTCTTTATCTACTAGTTCCATATTGTCAAAAACAGTCATACAATCTTCATTCAAACAAGCATAATTGACTGCTTTATTTCCTTTGAATTCAATTACTATTTTAGGATTGATTTCAATAAATACATAAGATATTTCATTTGTTTTTACCTGATTGATTTCTTTTAATGCACGGTTTGTTTGGGCTTCTTTCATTTTAATTTTTATACAATTAATTCCTAAAAATAATAGAATGGCTAGTAATAATATCAATAATAATTTTCGGATAATCTTAAAACTACTTTTAAATTCCACTGCATAAATATCTTCATTTTTTTCTTCTAAATCTTTAGGATAAATATATTTTGCTTTTTTCTTTAATTTGCTTTTTAATTTTTCTAAATTCTCCGCTTGATAGATATTTAAAACTTTTACCTTTTTTTCCTTTGCATCTGTAGCAACTATCACTTGATCCTCAGAATGAATCCCTTCCGTAATATTTTCATAGGATGCATAGATACATTTTTTCTTTTTCTTAATTGTTTTATAAGTGATATCATCTAATATAATTTTTTTCATAATGCCTCCTCATAAATCATCTTATCTACGAGTTCATTATAACACACTTTAGAAAAAAAGAAAACCATTTTTTTTTGAGTTTCGGTTTTTTACG
>CAMUMB010000062.1 GCA_947089915.1 uncultured Caryophanales bacterium
ATTGGTAGTTCTACAGCCTTATCTTATATTTTAAATTTCAACTAGCACAACGCGTTAAACTTTCTATTCCTGAAATATAAATTTTGAAAACAAGACCAAAATAATTTTGGTAACAAAAAAACCTTTATATGAAAGGCTAAATTCTTTACTGGTGACCAGTACGAGATTCGAACTCGTGAATGCTGCCGTGAAAGGGCAGTGTGTTAAGCCACTTCACCAACTGGCCATAATGGCGCCTAATGTAGGACTCGAACCTACGACCTATCGGTTAACAGCCGAGTGCTCTACCGACTGAGCTAATTAGGCACTATGTCTTTCCTAAGACTTTTTCATTATATAATAAAATTAAATATTTGGCAATACCTTTTCCGCAATTTTCTGAGCTTTTTTGGTATTACTGCTTTATTATATGCAAATAGAAATAAAAATATAGAAAAAACGACAACAATCTGTCGTTTTCAACATTATAACTAGAAATCACAGTTTTTAGGTGTTCTTGGATATGGAATCACATCACGAATATTTTCTACTCCTGTTAAATAAATCACAAGTCTTTCAAAGCCCATTCCAAATCCAGAATGGTAGCACCCTCCATAACGTCTTAAATTACAAAACCAATCAATCGCATCTATATCTACGTGAAATTCCTTTGCACGATTCAATAAGGTTTGATAATCATCCTCACGCTGTGAGCCACCCATTAATTCTCCTGCACCTGGTACTTCCAAATCGACTGCTGCAACTGTGCTTCCATCTTCGTTTACTTTCATATACCATGCTTTGATATCTTTTGGCCAATCTGTGATAAATACTGGCCCATTAAAGTATTCTGTAATGTATTTTTCATGTTCTTTAGCAATATCTTCTGTGTAATCTGGTGTAAATTCGAAATCTACATTTGCTTGTTTTAAAATATCAATGACATCACGATGTGTAATTCTCGTAAATTTTGATTGCGTTAATTGCATCAATTTTTCTTTTAGCCCATTTTCTACATATTGATCACAAAAGTTGATTTCTTTTGGACATTTTTCTAACACATAATTTACAATATACTTTAACATATCCTCTTCAATATCCATTAAACCGTTTAAATCACAAAAAGCAATTTCTGGTTCAATCATCCAAAATTCATTCGCATGTGTTTTGGTATTGGAATTTTCGGTTCGGAAAGTGGGTCCAAATGTATAAATTTTTTTAAATGCCATCGCAAATGTTTCACCATGTAATTGTCCAGAACCTGTAATATAAGCTTGTTTTCCAAATAAGTCTTTACTAAAATCTACATGACCATCTACCATAGGCATTTGTTGCATATTAAGAGATGTGATTTTAAACATTTGATCACTTCCCTCACAATCCGCGGTTGTAATCAGTGGTGTATGTACATATACATAATTATGTTCTTGGAAATAAGTATGGATAGCTTGTGCAGCTACACTACGAATGCGGAAAACAGCTTGAAATAAATTATTTCTAGGACGCAAATAAGCAATTTCTCTTAAGAATTCCCGTGTATGACGTTTCGGTTGCAATGGATAGTCTTCTGGACAATCCCCTTCTAATTTTAAATCTTCTATAGAAAGTTCAAAATCTTGTCCTGCTCCTACTGATTTTTGAATACGTCCTGTAACTGTAATCGCACATCCTACATGCAATTTATTGATTAAAGGAAATATATTTAGATTATTATCATACACCAATTGAATATGTTTGAAATACGTACCATCAGAAAAATCAATAAATCCAAAATCTTTTTGTTTACGAATATTGCGAATCCACCCTTGTAATGTAACTTGTTTTCCCATATAAGTATCTAATTTTTGATATAATTCTTTGACATCTATCATATTTTATTCACCTTTCACAATTTATTTTGCTACACTTTCAATTTCTTGTAATTCAAAGCGATATTTTTGCGTAACATTTGGATATTTTTCTTTGTCTACTTCACTCAGAAACATATCTAGTGGTCTAATCCATAGACTCCCATCTCCATACAATCTTCTGTAAACAACATATTTTTCCTTTGTTTCAGAATGATTTGCAATATCAATAACAAGATAGTAATCTCCTTTAAAATGCTTGTAGACACCATTAATTTTTAACTCTCTCATATATAGTATTATTCCCCTTTCACAATTTCTTCTTGCACTAATTTTCTAGTAGTTGCAGGATTAGCCTGCCCTCTTGTTTTTTTCATTACTTGACCCACTAAGAAATCAACAATATTGGTTCTACCAGCCTTGTATTGTTCTTTGACTTCCGGATGTTCACCAAATACTTCTTTTACAATAACAAGGATTTCATCATCGGTTCCAATCTGCTCTATGCCCAATTCTTCTACTAAAGAGGCAGGGGATTTTTCTTCTTCTAGGGACTTTAATAATACTTCTTTGGCTTGTTTACTTGATATTTTACCAGAGGATACGAGTTCCATTAATTCCACTAACATTTTTGGTGTTAAAAATAGTTTTGTAATTGGGATTTCATATTTATTCATATGCCCCAAAATCACACTGGTAATCCAGTTGCAAGCGGATTTTGGATCTGCACCTTCTTTTAAAGTTTCTTCAAAGTATTCTGCCATTTCTTTTTCTTTGACTAAGATAGTCGCATCATACCTAGATAAACCATATTCTTCCATATAAGTTGTAATACGTTCATATTGTAAAGCAGGAATTTCTTTTTTGATTTCTTCTAACCATTCCCGTTCAATTTTGATTGGAGGAATATTCGGTTCTTTAAAATATTTATAATCAATCGCATCTTCTTTAGAACGCATAGAATAGGTACACATATTATTTTCATCATAACGTCTTGTTTCTTGTGCAATACTTCCCCCTGCTTCTAAAATTTCTGTTTGTCTTTTGATTTCTGTGATAATTGCTTCTTTGACATTATTGAAAGAATTGACATTTTTGATTTCCACTTTGGTACCAAGTATATTTTCACTATCTGATAAAGAAACATTGACATCACAACGCATTTGTCCTCTATCTGTCCTTGCTTCACTTGCACCACAATATAGGAATACACTTCTTAAAGATTCTAGGAAAGCAATGGCTTCTTCTACACTATGCATACAAGGTTCTGTTACGGTTTCTAGCAATGGTACCCCTGCTCTATTATAATCAATTAAAGAATAATTTCCGTAATGATCTAGTGATGCGGTATCTTCTTCTAAGTGGGTGTCATGAATGAGCACTTTTTTATCTTCGCCATTTACGTTTATCATGAGATAGCCATTGACACCAACTGGTTGATCAAATTGCGTAATTTGGTATCCCTTTGGTAAATCAGGGTAGAAATAGTTTTTTCGTTCAAATGTCATAAATTCAGGGATTTCACAATGCATCGCGAAAGCCATCTTTAAAGACTGTTTCACTCCATTTTCATTAATCACCGGTAAAATACCTGGCAAACCTAGGTCCACGGTTGCAATATTACGATTTGGTATTTCCGAATAAGCATTGGCAGCACTAGAAAAGTTTTTGGTATTGGTTTTTAATTCGCAATGTACTTCTAAGCCGATCGTAGGTATATACATATTTATTTACCTCCTTTCGCGATTTGGTTCTTACATCCTGTTATCGTCTCGATTTTATAAGCCATATTTAAAACTACATCATCTTCAAATTGTCTTCCTGTTAAGTTAATCGCAATTGGCATTTCATTTACAAAACCAGATGGTAATGTAATACTAGGAAATCCACCAAAGTTTGCGATTACCAAATGATTTTCCAATATCAAATAACGATCTGATAATTGGTCATCCTTTTCACCAAAATGAGGTGCGATTCCTCCACTTGCTGGCATCAGTAAGCCATCATATTTTTTAAATAAAGCGTTCATTTTATCGACAATCATACGACGTACTCTCTGGGCATTTTTAAATAGCTTTTCTTGATTTTCTTTTTGTAAAATATAACTTCCTAAGACAAATCTTCTTTTGATTAATTCACTAAAGCCTTTGGTTCTCGCATCCATCATAATCTCGTTGATACTATTTCCTTCTCCTCTTACACCAAATGGAATTCCTGTTAAATTGGCATTGTTGCTAGTGGCTTCTGCACAGGAAATCGCCATATAAGTCGGATAAACCGCATTGAGTAATTCTTTTGGAAAAGATACTTCTTCTACTACAAAGCCTAATTCTCTCACCTTTTCTACGGTTTCTAAAAATTTAGATATCGTTTCTTTGTATTCCAAATTATCACTATTTTCATAGTTCTCGAATGCTTCTTTGATATAGAATAATTTTCTTCCCTTAATGTCATGATCCAAGGTATCTGTATATTTTTTGTTGTCATCTGGAAGAGATGTCATATCATGAGGATCTTCGCCTTTTATGATATCGGTTACGTAAGCAATATCTTTCACATTACGTGCAAAGCAACCAACATGATCTAGAGAAGATGCAAATGAAAATAACCCATAACGGGATACTCTTCCATAAGTTGGTTTAAATCCCACAATCCCACCAAATGCAGCAGGTTTTCTGATAGAATCTCCTGTATCAGAGCCAATCGCAAAAGGAACAATACCTAAAGCAACAGCTGCAGCACTTCCAGCACTGGATCCACCAATCTGTCTTGTATCATCCCATGGGTTTTTCACAATTCCTGTATGTCCTGTCGTACCAGTTCCACCCATCGCAAGTTCATCTAAGACTGTTTTCCCCATTAAAACAGCTCCAGCACGTTCTAGTTTCTCATATACGGTTGCATTATAAACAGGTACATAGTTTTTTAGAATATTAGAAGAAGATGTGGTTAATATGCCTTTTGTTGAGATATTATCTTTTAAGGCATAAGGAATGCCAGATAGAATGGTAGATGTATTCTGCTCTTTTTTTTCTTCTAAAATTGTAACAAATGCATTATATGCAGGTTGATATTGTTTTGCGAGTGAAACAGATTCTTGAAACAATGTATCACTTGTTACTGTTTGTGCATCAAGTGCCTTTCTGATTTCATCAATATTCTTATCCATATAACGCATACTAATCCACCACCTTTGGAACACGTACTTGATTATTTTCTACATCACTTGCGTTTTTAACCGCATCTATTGTTTCTAATATATCTTTTACTTCATCTTTTCTAAAATGTGCATGTCTGATTTCATAAGGAAATGTCATTGGTTCTACTTGTTCAATTCCTTCTATCTTTTCAATGAAATCCATCTGTTTTAAAATGACATCAAATTCTTTTACTAAAGTATCATATTCTTCTTCTTTCATGTCAAACATGAGTTTTCCTGCATAATCTTTTAGTTTTTCCTTTGTAATCATGTAATCATCTCCTCCAATAAAAAACAGTCTATACATCCTCAACTAGGGACGAATGACTGTTGTATCCGCGGTACCACCCTTATTACCATAATGGTCTCTTTTGGTTCTATCAAACCTAAGTGAGTTAACGTTCACTTAAAACCGGCTTACATTACTCTATTTCACATAAGCAACTCCAAAGTGTTCTTCACAAATATATAAGTGTTAGCTTCCACCATATCTAACTCGCTATCCATAGGGATATTTGTTACTTTTCTTCTTCTATGTCGTTGTTTCAAGTATAAATTATTTTTAATTTTATGTCAATATCTTAGCGTTATTTATACAGGATAAAATAATGAAAAAAGGTATTGACAACCAAACACAATAAATAAAATAA
>CAMUMB010000063.1 GCA_947089915.1 uncultured Caryophanales bacterium
TAAATACTAAAAATAGTGTCAGTTATTTTCCACCAACACTATTTATTATAGAACCTTTTCTTTTAAAAAATGCACCTATAGGCTTAATAATTAATTTATAGATAATGTCTTTGTTTTATTATTTGAGTTATAAATAAAATAAGTTGTTTTATTAAGTGATACTGGTATATTAGAATCAATATTCTCTAATATTTGTTTAATATCTGTACCATTATAGAAAGCTGCTTTCCACGTGTATTTATCAATATTTTCGGCATTTAATTCTATAAATGTATCTATTTGCTCTTGTGTTCTAAGGGTTGCAATCCTTGTGTTATTTTCGTCAAAAATATAATAGCAAATTATAATACCCATTTTGTCACTTTCTCCTACTGAATCAGTTGCATATATATTTGAGTAATATGAATAGACTCCTGTGTTTTGATAGATTCCTAATGTGTACTTATTAGAAGTATCAACATCTTGTTTTGTTTCATCGTAATCATCAGTCAATGGCAATCCTAAACCAGAAAACAAACCATCATTTGTTATAGGTAAACAACTATTATCAAATTCCTTTGATTCAAATGTTTGATAGACAAATGGTACTTTTCCCTCTTCAAATTGAGAAACATATGGTTGATATGTTGTTATGGAAATAATAGAGATTTTTTCTGCGGTTTCTTCTAATTCTTCCTTTGTTAATCTTGACTTACTTTTTAATTCATCAGATAATACATTTTCAGCTTCTGTATAAATAAGTTTAATAGGAATATAGTTTTGATCCAAATTAGTTATATTGTATATTCTACCCTTAATAGCATCTTTTAAATAAACATTACTATCCTTTCTATAAATATATCCGAAAGTGATAGATTCATAATCTCCTATTCTTATACCAACTAGTTGTAATATTTTACCATCTTCATCAAGCGATATTAAATCTTCATTTTCTGTTTGTGCATAAACATTAGATATAGAGTTATTGCCTTCAACATTATTTGCTAACTGTAAAGCAATTAAACTACTCAGTAATAACTTCTTAAATTGATATTTTTTCATGTTTAACTCATGTCTCCTTCTTTTAATGCTGTTTATTATAACTTAGATCATTTAAAAAAGCCAATAAGGATATTTTTAGATTTCCTCATTCCATAATGGATTTGGATATTTGCCTTCTTCACAATAAGCCTTTATTTTATGTTCTACCAATTCCCTATCTTCTTGATAAGTCATTCCAAACCACTCATCACTTGTTGGCAATACCTTTACTGTAACTTTATTTTCTGTTATCATATCTTCTACAATATTCGGTAATAAAAATTCTTCTTTTTCTACTTCTTTTAATTGGTTTAAAAATGTTTGAAATTGTAATTCTAATTCTTCAAAAATAGTAGGCATAAATCCCCATAAATTTAGGGAACAATAACAATTTAAATCCAGATGAATTGGTTTATTTTCGAATACACCAATAGCTTCATTTTCTTGTTTTTCAATTTGAAAGACTTCTTTTACATTCAATAAATTTAAATTGACATTTACCTCGCATATACCTCTATTCACGCCACCATTTTCACTTAAGGTATTTTTTAGAAAAAATCCTGCCATACAATAATTCTTTTCTTCTTGATTTAAAAATTGATTGATATTTGCAAATGCCTGACTTCCATAATAATCATCTGCATTGATTACAATAAATGGTTCTTTTACTACATTCTTGCAACATAAAATCGCATGTCCTGTCCCCCATGGTTTGGTTCTTTCGGGAAAATCAAATTCTTTTGGAATCATCTTAACATCTTGATAAACAAATTGTAATTCTAAATCTGTAGGCAATTTACCTTCAAAATGCGCTTGCATCAAATCCGCTAGTTCTTCCCGAATAATAATGACAACTTTGCGCATACCTGCTTGATAAGCGTCATAAATCGAATAATCCATAATCCATTCACTAGATGGCCCAACCCCTGTCATTTGTTTCGTTCCACCTTTATATCTGCTACCAAATCCTGCTGCCATAATAATTAATGTATTTGTTTTCATATAGTCTCCTCTTCCCATTTTAAATACAACTCTCCTTCTCCACGTGCTAACATCACAGTTGTCCAAACAAGCAGATAAATCCACATCACAATAAGTAAGGTCCAGCCAACAATTGGTACAATTAAACATAAGATCCATGCATATGGATATCCATAAATCTCTTTCCCTGGGACATTTAGCTTACTAGCGACAGTACAAAGCATTTGTACTAAAAAGACAATGAGCAAAAGAAATATAGGAAAAAAGAAGAATAAAATAGCTATAACCCAGTAGCGATAATCACGATACCATGCATCCTTTTTATATAGGTTTAGCATACGTGCAAGTGCGAATGTATAAAAACCTTGTGTAAGCAACATCAATATTAAATTCACAAACCAATTTTCTCGTTTTAGTAAACCCATTTTTTATCCTCCTATTTCTGTTGTTCTTTCCATTCATATAACTGATTTAACGCTTGTAATGGTGTCATTTCTAAGACATTCAGTTCTTTTAATTCTTCTTCTATTTTGGAAGCCGGTGGAATCAATTCTTCTAATGGCAATGCTTCTTGAATTTTAACATCTCTTTTTTGCTCCTTATTCTCATAAATATTTAGAATTTGGTCAGCTCTTCCAATCAAGGAAGAAGGTAACCCTGCTAAGGAGGCAACATGGATGCCATAACTTTTATCAATACTTCCTTCTTTTATCTTATGCAAGAACGTGATGGATCCATTCTCTTCATGGGCACTTACATGGACATTTTTTAAGTGTGTTAAGTTTTTGTCTAAATCAGTAAGTTCATGATAATGTGTGGAAAAGAAAGTTTTACACCCAATTTTTTCATGGATATACTCAATAATAGATTGCGCAAGTGCCATTCCATCAAAGGTTGCGGTTCCGCGTCCAAGTTCATCAAATAAAATCAAACTATGTGGAGTGGCATTTTGAATGGCATAATTGGCTTCATTCATCTCTACCATAAAGGTAGATTCTCCACTGACCAAATCATCACTCGCACCAATTCTCGTAAAGATGGCGTCGAATATTGGCAAATTTACTTCTTTTGCTGGAACAAAACATCCAATTTGGGCCATAATCACAGTGATTGCCATTTGTCGCATATAGGTTGACTTACCAGCCATATTTGGACCTGTAATGAGTAGAATATTGATATTTTGATCTAAAATAATATTATTGGAAACAAATTCTGTTTCGAGTACTTTTTCAACAACAGGATGTCTTCCCTCGATAATACGTACTTGATTGTCATCATTTAAAGTAGGTCTGACATAGTTATTTTCTTCTGTTACCGTTGCGAAAGCCTGTAAGACGTCAATTTCACTAATGACTTTGGCAATTTTCTGTAATTTTGGTATATACGTTTTAATTTGTTCTCTAATACTTGTAAATAATTCATATTCTAAATCGATGATTTTTTCTTCAGCATTTAAAATTAGTGCTTCTTTTTCTTTTAGAATTGGGCTAATATAACGTTCACAGTTACTTAACGTTTGTCTTCTTTCATATCCATATTCTTCTTTGATTAGATTGGTATTCCCTTTGGATACTTCAATGTAGTACCCAAATACACGATTATACCCTACTTTCAAATTCTTAATCCCTGTTCGTTCTTTTTCTTCTGCTTCAAAACGAGCAATAAAATCTTTCCCACCTTTACGTAAATCTTTGAGTTCATCTAATTCTTGATTGTAACCTTCTTTAATTAAATAGCCTTCTTTAATCGATAATGGTGGATTTTCATAAATGCTTTGTTCTAGTAAATTGTATAGATCATTAACAGGTTCAAATGTTTGATAAAAGTTAATTCTTGTCAAAATTTCTTTGATTTCTGGTAATACTTTTAGGGAATTCTTTAATTGTAATAGATCTTTGGCATTGGCATTTCCAAAAGCGATACGTCCACTTAATCGTTCTAAATCATAGACTTCAAATAATAAATTGCACAAATCATCCTTTAGAATGAATTCTTTGAGTAATGTTTCTACTACATCATATCGCCTGTTGATTTCCTCTTTGCTGATTAAAGGACTTTCAATCATTTGTCTTAACATACGAGAACCCATTGCTGTTTTGGTACGATCGAGTAACCAGATTAAAGAATAGTTTCGTTGTTTCAAACGTAGTGTTTCTGTTAATTCCAAGTTTCGTTTGGTATGCATATCCATTTTGAGATAGTTTTTGTTTTCTATAATAACAGGTTTCATCAGATGTGCTAAACTTCTTTTTTGGGTATGGGTAATATAAGTAAGTAAATGTTTTATCGTTTCTATATAACGAACATCACCGAGTTCTTGATAAATTGATTCATAGTTGCCATCTTCTATTTCGTCTGTAATGGTTACCGTAATTTTAAATTGATTTTTTAGAATTGAAATTACACCTTTGTCTACTTTATTGGAAACAATCACTTCTTTTAATCCAATACTAACAATTTGACTTACCAATGTAGAAATATTATGTTCTACCATGGTAACAAAGAGTTCTCCTGTTGTAATATCGGTATAGGAAATACTGTAGGCATGATGAAAATCCAAAATGTTTCCAATGTAGTTATTTTCATATTCTTTTAGGAATTCATTATCCATCATCGTTCCTTTACTGATAATTTGAATGATGTCACGTTTCACAATTCCTTTTACTTTTTTAGGATCTTCTAGTTGTTCTACAATACCAACTTTATAGCCTTTTTCTACTAATTTTTCAATATAGACATTGGCAGCATGATGGGGAATTCCACACATGGGTATTTTTTCTTCCAACCCAGCATTCTTGGATGTTAAAGTGAGCTCTAATTCTCTTGAAATTTGTATGGCATCTTCAAAAAACATCTCATAGAAATCTCCTAAACGGAAAAAGATAACAACATCTTCGTTTTGTTCTTTCAGTTCTAGATACTGTTTCATCGCAGGAGATACTTTATTCATGTCAACACTCTCACGTTTCATTTAGACCACCTTCATACTCATTTTATCAAAAAAAAGAAGAGAAGTCACTCTTTTCTTACATTGTCTTTCTACATTTAGAATCGATTATATTTTGCAAATAAGCACGTTTTTCATCATAATCAATTGATTGTTTTGCTAAAGTCTCCACAGATGTGATATCTTCTAGTTCTGTATGTTCCCAAACAAGACTACATTCTACAAATTTGAAAGATTCTTCTAATTTATCTAATAGCTCTTCTGCGGGAACACCTGCTAAGATGGCTTTTTCATATTCTATTTTCCATGAGGGAATACTAACGGTACTGCATTCTTCTAAAGTCCCATTCATTTTATCTCTCCATTCGCATTCTATTATAACTATTTTTTCGTTTTTGTCAATTTATCATAATCATCTGATAGTGTTTCCAAAGTGGGGAGATTTATAAAAAAATCATTTAAAACAAATAAA
>CAMUMB010000064.1 GCA_947089915.1 uncultured Caryophanales bacterium
TGAAATATAAAGGAAAAACAGGTAGTTTGTATATAAACTATGCACACTACCAAAAAATAGAAGAGGTGAAATAATGGAAACAAAAAATGAACAACATTATGATGCATCCGATATTCAAGTCCTAGAAGGTCTAGAAGCTGTAAGAAAGCGTCCAGGTATGTATATTGGTACTACGGATGTGAAAGGACTACACCATTTGGTATGGGAAATTGTTGATAATGCAATTGATGAGGCGCTTGCGGGATATTGTAAAAATATTGAAATTATTATTAACAAAGAAAATTCTATTACAGTAAAAGATGATGGTAGAGGAATACCAGTTGGTGTTCATGCAAAAACGGGAATTTCTACGGTAGAAACTGTTTATACGGTACTTCATGCAGGTGGAAAATTTGGTGGAGGAGGATACAAAGTTTCAGGAGGACTACATGGAGTTGGTGCTTCTGTTGTAAATGCGTTATCTACAAGTGTGATAGTAACCGTTTATAAAGATGGACATATTCATGAGGCTAAATTTGAAAATGGTGGAAAAATCGTTCAACATCTGACTGTAATAGGGGATTGCGATATCAATCGCACTGGAACAACAGTGACATTTAAACCAGATCCTACTATCTTTGATACCGATATTTATGATTATGAAACTTTAAAAGTAAGGACAAGAGAATTAGCCTTCTTAAATAGAGGATTATCACTTACTTTACGTGATGACCGTGATAATGAAGATACAACAGGAGATAAATTTTTATATGAAGGTGGAATAAGTGAATATGTAAAATACTTAAATCAAAATAAAACTCCAATTCATGAACAAATAATTCATCTTGAAGGAGAAGATGAAGGAGTTATGTTTGAAGTAGCTCTACAATATAATGATGGTTATAGCGATAGTATCTATTCATTTGTAAACAACATTAATACACATGATGGTGGAACTCACGAAGAAGGAGTAAGAAGAGCATTAACAAGAATCATAAATAACTATGCAAGAAAAGCAAAATTATTAAAAGAGAAAGATGAATCTTTAACAGGTGATGATGTTAAAGAAGGATTAACAATGATAATATCTTGTAAACATCCAAATCCCCAATTTGAGGGTCAAACAAAGGGAAGATTAGGAAATTCAGAGGTTCGTAAACTATCCGACAATGTTTTTAGTGAAGGATTTGAGAGATTTTTATTAGAAAATCCTGATACTGCAAAAATAATAGTGGAAAAGGCAACAGTAGCATCTCGCGCAAGGATGGCTGCTAAAAAAGCTCGTGAAGCAACGCGTAGAAAAACGGCACTAGATGGATTTAATACAATTGGAAAATTAGCAGATTGTACTAGTAAAGATGCTTCAATTAGTGAAATATTTATAGTAGAAGGAGATTCGGCAGGTGGATCTGCAAAAGATGCAAGAATTCCTAAAACTCAAGCAATTTTACCATTAAGAGGAAAAATACTTAATGTAGAAAAAGCAAGATTAGATAGAGCCTTATCAAATGAGGAAATAAGAACGATTATTACAGCTTTTGGTACAGGAATTGGTGATGAATTTGATTTAAGTAAATTAAGATATCATAAAATAGTAATAATGACCGATGCTGATGTTGATGGTTCTCATATTAGAATTTTATTATTAACTTTATTCTATAGATTCTTTAAGCCAATAGTCGAAGGTGGATATGTTTATGCAGCTCAACCACCATTATATAAAATAATAAATGGAAAAAATATTAAATATGTCTTGACTGATGAAGAATTAGAAGAATATAGAAGTTCATTAAGTCCAAATGCTAAGCCAATAGTTCAAAGATTTAAAGGTTTAGGAGAGATGGACGCTATTGACTTAAGAGAAACAACAATGCACATTGAAAATCGTGTTTTAAAAAGAGTAACAGTAGAAGATGCAATCGAAGCTGACAAAATATTTACTGATTTAATGGGAGATGACGTACTTCAAAGAAAATCATTTATTGAAGAATATGCTAAATTTGCAGAAATGTTGGATGTATAGGAGAAGAATATGGATAGAATAATAGAAAAAAATATAGTACAAGAAGTAAAAGATTCCTTCTTAGAATATTCAATGAGTGTTATTGTTGCAAGAGCCATTCCAGATTTACGAGATGGATTAAAGCCAGTTCATCGTAGAATTTTATATTCAATGTATGAATCAGGATATACTGCAGATAAACCACATCGTAAAAGTGCTAGAATAGTCGGAGATGTTATGGGAAAATATCATCCTCATGGAGATTCATCAATCTATGAAGCCATGGTTCGTATGGCTCAACCATTTAGTTTTAGACATATGCTAGTAGATGGCCATGGAAATTTTGGTAATATGGATGGCGATGGTGCTGCAGCGATGCGTTATACAGAAGCTCGTCTTTCAAAATTATCTTTAGAAATGGTTAGAGATATAAATAAAGATACAGTTAATTTTAAACCAAACTTTGATGAAACTGAAAAAGAACCAGAAATATTACCTTCAAGATTTCCAAATATATTAGTAAATGGATCAATGGGAATTGCAGTTGGGATGGCTACAAATATTCCACCACATAATTTAGGGGAAGTAATTGATGGATGTATTGCATATATTGATAATCCTGAAATTGTTACAATAGATTTGATGCAACATATTAAAGGCCCTGATTTTCCAACAGGTGGTATAATTCTTGGAAATAGTGGAATAAAAAAAGCTTATGAAACAGGAAGAGGAAGTATCACAATTCGTGGAAAAGTTGAAATTGAAGAAAATAATGGAAAAAGTAGAATTATTGTTACTGAACTTCCATATCAAGTAAATAAAAAAGAATTTCAGGAAAGAATTGGTCAATTAGTTAGAGATAAAGTATTAGAGGGAATTAGTGATTTACATGAGGAATCAAATTTAGAAAATCCAGTTCGTGTAATAATTTATCTTAAAAAAGAAGCAAATGCTAATGTTGTTCTAAATAATTTATATAAACATACACAATTGCAAACTACTTATGGTATTAATTTATTGATGATAGATCAAAAAACGCCTGTGGTATTATCATTAAAGCAAGTAATATCTAAATATATTGATTATCAAAAAGAAATTATTATAAGAAGAAGTAGATATGATTTAAATAAATGTGAAGCGAGAGTTCATATATTAGAAGGATTGAAAATTGCATTAGACAATATAGATGAGATAATTAAAATAATTAAATCATCAAAAACAGATGATGTTGCTAAAGAACAGTTGATGTCTAAGTTTACATTAGATACTGTTCAATGTGAAGCTATCTTAGAAATGAAATTAAGAAGATTAACTGGATTAGAAAAAGATAAGATAGAAAATGAATTAAAAGATTTATTAGAACGAATTGAAGAATTGAAAGCTATTTTAGCCTCAGAACAAAAAGTATTAGAAATAATTAAATTAGAATTAATTGAAATTCGTGATAAATATGGTGATGAGAGAAGAACGTCAATTGATATGACTGCAATTGATTATATTGAGGATGAATCACTAATTCCTGTGGAAAACATTGTAATTACGTTAACCAATAAAGGATATGTGAAACGTGTAAATAGTGAAACATATAAGAGCCAAAATCGTGGTGGTGTTGGAATTAAAGGTATGTCTACAAACGAAGAAGATTTTGTACAATATTTACTTTCAATGACAACACATGATTATATCTTATTCTTTACCAATAGAGGTAAGGTGTACCGATTAAAAGGTTATGAAATTCCTTTATATAATAGACAATCTAAAGGATTACCTATTGTTAATTTATTGCCATTAGAAAAAGAGGAATTTGTTAGTGCAATGTTAAAAATAGGATCAGAAGAAAAATTTCAATATATTGTATTTTGTACACAAAGAGGATTGATCAAACGTACAAATATTAACCAATTTGATAATATAAGAAGTAATGGTAAATTAGCAATTACATTAAGAGATAATGATCAATTAATTTCTGTAAAGAAAACAACTGGAGAAAATGAAATTTTAATTGCAGCTTCTAATGGACGTATGATTCGTTTTGAAGAATCAGAAATTCGTATTATGGGAAGATCTGCTGCTGGTGTGAAGGGAATTAATGTTGGTGATGGATACTGTGTTGGTTGCGAGATTGCTAATAAAGGACAACAAATCTTAGTTGTTACAGAAAAGGGTTATGGTAAACGCACAGACATGGAAGCTTACCGTATGACACATAGAGGTAGTAAAGGTGTAAGAGCATTGAATGTGACTGAAAAGAATGGAAATATTGTTGCATTTAAAATAGTAACAGGAGATGAAGATTTAATGATTATCACAGATAGTGGAATTATTATTCGTTTACCACTCGAACAAGTTTCTACAACTGGAAGAGTAGCACAAGGTGTTAGATTAATTAATTTGAAAGATGAACAAAAAGTTAGTACTGTAGCAGTTATGATGAAAGAAGAAGTTATTATAGAAGAAGCAGAAGAAGGAGAACAATAATATGTTCTTCTTTTTATGTTCCACGTGAAACATTAATAATAAAATAATTTATATTTATTTAATTTTATGATAAAATAATAAAAAATTTTAGAGGTAATGTCATATGGAAAAAATAGAACAATCTTTATATGAAATATTAGGAGTATCGCAAAATGCAACTTTAAAAGAAATTAAAATAGCATATAGACAAAAAGCTATGGAATACCATCCAAATATGAATCCTAGTAAAAATAATGGTGTTTGTCATAAAATGATGTGCAAAATAAATGATGCATATAATACTTTAAAAAATCCTGATCTAAGAGTATTCTATGATGCAACCCTTTTTGAAAAAGATAAATATGCTGTTTCTAATGAAGAGGTGCGCCATCATCAAAAGAAACAGCAAGAGATGAAAACAAAACTTATAAAAGAATATATAAATCTAATTCAGCACAATATAACTACTATAATACAATTGATTTTGATGAATATATGCAAGAAAAATTTATAGAATGGATTGAAAATTTTGCCTATAAATATATAAAACCAGTATTTAATTATTATAAAAGTTTTAATAATAATCATAATGGTGATTCAATATTAGAAAAAATTTATATTAGTTTTAATAATATTATAGACTATGAAAA
>CAMUMB010000065.1 GCA_947089915.1 uncultured Caryophanales bacterium
GGTTCCAATGGAAGGTATAAATTACTATTTACACAACTTTTTCGAAAGTCTCTTCCTTTCTAAATGATTACTAAATTGTAAACATAAAAATAAAACTAATCAACATTTTCCATAATGTTCTCATACTGCTATATACTCCTTTCTAACATCTCTACAATCTTCCCTTTTTCTAAACGTAAAACTTGATCATACAAATCCATATTATCTTTACGATGTGATATAACAGCAATCATCTTCTCTGGATACCTTTCAAAAAGTCGTTTTAAAATTCTTCTTTCTAAATTGATATCCATCTGTCCAAATCCTTCATCAATAAGTAGTACTTGAAATGGTTTTAAAAGAGTGCGCGCTAATACAATTTGCGCACGTTCCCCACCAGATAAGTTACTCCCATTTTCTTCAACTAACATTTGGTATTTTAAAGGATTGGTCTCTACAATCGTATCAATTTCACACAAATCAATTACTTCCTTTACTTCATTTTCATCCAAATGGTCTAACAATGTAATATTGTCATAGATAGTACCTACTATTAACGTTTCATTTTGACCAATATATAGAATTTGCTTTTGAATGTCATATTGATTCAAACTCTCTTCATTCATCATTATTTGATTTTCATTTATAGGATAATATCCCTTGATACACTTGAATAATGTCGATTTCCCACTTCCACTGGGTCCCATACATAATATCTTATCTCCTGATTTCCATTTTAAATTGATATCTTCTAATACTAGATATTGATCTTCTACTTCATAAGATAAGTGATTACAAGTAATAGATTGAATCAATTCCTGTTTTTCTACCTTCTTTTTTTCAGTAACAGATAAATTTTGAATACGCTGTAATGCACTTTTTGCTCGTTCAATCAAATAGTCAGAATCTACAAATTGAACAATTGGACTCATGATGTAAGTAAACAGCATTTGATAAGCAAATAATAGCCCAATCTGGATTTTTCCCTTTCCATATAGGAAAATGCCAATTCCTAAAAAACCAATATAACCTAAACTCTCTAAAAGATCACGTATCAAATTTTTTCTATAAACTTGTTTTTGAAAGTGGAAAGAACAGATACTATATGTTTGATATCGTTTTTGAAACTGCTCAATTACCTTATCTGTGATAGATAAACCTTTTACCATTTCAAATCCACGCATATAATCTAATATATAAGATTGTAAGTACACATTTTCTTTTTCAAAAGCGAATATATTTTTTTGATGAATTGGTCGGTAATGACGTACCAATAAGAAATAGAAAGTACACATAAGAAAGCAAATTGGAAAAAAAGTGGGTTCTAAGGAAATTAAAAATAATAAAGAAAATAGAAATAAGATTCCATCAAATAAGAATGTAAAAGCAACTGAAGAAACTACTTCTTGAATGAATTTGATATCTTGCATTCGTGCCATAAAGTCACCTGTAGGAAGATTGTAATATTGCAAATAAGGAAGCTTCATTATCTTTGAAAAAGCATCACAAGTAAGAACTATGGATAATTTTTCATTCAATCGGCATAGCAAGATACTACGGAAATAGGAAAGAAACTGTTTTATCATCTCGAGAAAAAGGAAAATGAAAAGAAGGGTAATCCAAAATGAAAAATAAGTATTTAATAAAATCGAGATATAAAATGTTCCTACAAACGAAATCGTTAGAATGAATATGGATAAGATACAGATTGGAAGAAATATCTTCCAGTGTTTTTGGATTGTATATAAGGTATATTTTGTGAATGAATATGGTTTATGATAAATAGGTATTTTTTGTATAGGATATAATATAATTAAAACTTGATTGTATATTGTGATAAATTCATCCAATTTCAATCGCATCATTTGTCTTGCAGGATCTGCGATTAAAACAGTTTTCTTTTTCCAATCTATTTCGTAAATTACGACATAGTGTTGATAAATATTATCTAATGTCACATGTGCAATACAAGGACAAATAATTTCCTGTTCAGTCATGAGATCACACGAAACTCCAGTAGCAGAAAAACCAAATTGTTTCAGTGCTTCTATCATATGATAGGCTGTTGTTCCTTTTTTATCTGTATGTGTATAGGAAACTAGTTCGGATTTCGGTATATAACCTTTATAATAGCGAATAACCATTTCTAAACAAGCAACACCACAATCATTACTATTATCCTGTCTGATGTATGGATACTTTTTCATGACAATTTCACCTCCTCACTAATAACATAGTAAGAAAGTTTTCGATTTCCTTTTAAAAAAAGAATGTTTTTTTACATTCTTTGATATATTTTTATTTTTTTACTACCGTATTCTTTTTCTTTGATACATGTATAGGCACTTTCAAATGTTTCAGATTCATACTCACATATAATTATTCCAAAATCATTTAATAAATGATATTTTTCAATAAAATTGAGACAATTTTGAATCAAATGTTCTGAATAAGGAGGATCTAAAAAAATAAGATCAAAGGAAATATGATTCTGATGAAAATATTGTAAGGCCTGCTCATAATCCTGTTTCAAAAAAGTAGCTGTTTCTTGTACTTGTAATTTACGATAATTGTGCTTAACTGTTTGAATGGCATCCAAATTATAATCGACAAAATAGCAATTGTTTGCACCATTACTAAGCGCTTCTAATCCCAAAGCACCACTTCCTGCAAATAAATCTAGACAAATACTATCTTTTATATGATTTTGAATGATTCCAAACAAAGACTCTTTGACACGATCCATTGTAGGTCTCGTTCCATTTAGATCAAAACCCTCTAATGCTTTTCCTTTATATTTCCCACTAATAATTCTCATATTTTTGCTCCTTATGTATAAATTTGAAAGAATAAGTTCATAATACGAATGTGATGATTAATCACATTTTATTACTCCCCTTCTAAAAAGTCCTACTCAGTAGGATTTTTTTCTATCCATATTTTATCACACTATTTGAAGGTTGCAAAAATATTTTGTAAAAGTTCAATCGTTTCTAATGTTTTTGTAATGCGATCTCCTGGGCGAAGACCGTATTTTTCTTTTACTTCTTCTTCAAATTTAGAAAACAAA
The DNA here is from genome assembly GCA_947089915.1 of uncultured Caryophanales bacterium. Lineage (GTDB taxonomy): Bacteria > Bacillota_I > Bacilli_A > RF39 > UBA660 > UBA5026. The sequence continues at coordinate 3,050 of CAMUMB010000065.1, forward strand.
CTAGCATCTCGATTTAGCCATTTATACCAAATGGAATTTTCCCTAATATATCTTAAGTAATTTGGATTATTTTTAATTCGGAATTGGATATCTAAAGACATTAATCCTCAAAATGTTTATAAAGAGGTCTTGGTTTATATTCTGGAGTTGTTGCAGTCTCTTTATTACCAAAATCTTGTAATACACCTAATACCCGTTGCATACTACTAATCCCATTTTGTACACTATCCAAATCTACTGTTTTAAGCCATCCTAAAATCTCTCCTACACCAAACGATGTTGTTTCTTTCACTTTTTCTTCTACTTTTGTCTCCTTTTGATAGGGCTTCCATATCTCTTCTTTGGTTCCATATAGGTCATATAGTTCATAAAACTTCTGCCATGACATATCTCCATTATGTACATAACGAACAAGTTCCGGTTTATCTTTTACAAATTCTTTAAATTCTGTCATCTTATCCATGATAACCACCTAATACAGTATATGTAAATATTCAAAAAAGTTCACCTTGTTTTTTGGAATTGATTACTTAACCAAAAGTAATCTTGATTCTTAAAATCACAAACAAATATCTTCTTATTGTAAATATGAAATACCTTTAATATTTCTGGAAAATTCACATTTGTTTTTATAATAATGCAACCATAATTAATTTGGATTGTTGTTCTTTCCTGAATAGAATGTATCTTAATGACTTTTGGCGAAAGAATCATACATGTATATTTACTCTGAATATACTGACTCAGTAGATTAACAGAAAAAGGATTACAGATACTCTTAAATAAAGAAATACCGTAATTCAAATTAGGCTCTTTTAATTGATATAGGTTATACAAAAGATCATATAGAATCTTTGGACTTTTTTGATATAATTTATAATATTCCGTTTGAATGAGAAAGAGATAATATTTTCGCATCAAAATCACCACATATAATATAGCAATTTCTATATACTAATTTTGTCGAAAAAAGTATTCAAAAGAATACTCTATTTTCGTTTAAAGAAATATTTGATTAAATGATAATCTAATACAAGGAAACAAAAGACAAATAGCCAAGCTAAAATATCATAAAATAACCCATTTGCATATCTTCCGACAATAACTAATATAGAAGATGGAATATATTTATAAATAAAATTGCTAATTTCTGCAACTCCAATATGTCCAGCAATATAAGTCATAACATGAAAGAATATTTCAACAATTCCTAAGAAGTAAACAAAACATTTCGTATCTCGAAATACAATAATGACAACTGCAATTAAAACAAGTAAAACAATTAAATCCATAACACACCTCTATCTTACTTTTAAAGTATATCAAAAGAAAGAAAAAAAAACAATATTCAAATTGTTTTTATCACTACCTTACTAAAGTTTTTACTTTCGTTTTTACTCTTTCCAATTCTTCTTCTGGAATTTGTGAATTTACAGAAACACTTTTGTATTTGGTTTCTTTCAAATAATCTTCTTTAATTTCTTCTGCTTTCAAATAGTTTTCATAATTTACTATATTAGAATCATATTCATTTATATTGAATTCAAGATCACCAGTATATCTTTTACGTTCAATTACTTTTGCTTGTGCTAATGCTTTGGTAAGAACACGGTTATTAATTTTAGTATTTACATAAGGATACTTTTCTTGTATAGACTTATATTTTAGTTTTTCATACATATAAACATCATGAATCATTCCATATGTGCTTGACATTATTGCATATCCTACACAAAGAGCAATCATAATTAAGGGTGCAGGTATAAAAAATCCTAATAAGCCTAGTACAAGAGCCATTGAAATAATAAGCATTTTTCTTGTTATTTTTTCTACATATATCAAACCCTCTTCATTAGGAACAAATCATTTTCCTTTTTGCTTTGCTGTAAACAATTCAAAATACCCCTTATAATTATCTTTTGTTATAACCAATTCTTCATCTTTTTTCATAAATTATCTCCCCTGTTTTTCAGGTAGTGTGAAAAGTTATATACACTACCACTTATTTTTCCTTTATATTTCAATG
>CAMUMB010000066.1 GCA_947089915.1 uncultured Caryophanales bacterium
TGAAATATAAAGGAAAAATAAGTGGTAGTGTATATAACTTTTCACACTACCAAGTAGAAATTGGAGTGCATTTATGAAAAAATATGATTTAAAACATATCAGATTGCATGATCTAAGACATACTTGTGCTACTTTCCTACTTAGTCATAATGTTCCAATAGCTACCGTGAGTAAAAAGTTAGGACACTCTAATGTATATACTACCTTAGATGTATATACTCACTCAGTTGATAAAGATGATGTTGAAGCTTCTAATTTATTAAACGAAGTCGTAAAAAGTAGTACCAAAAGTTAGTATGGAGAATATTCAAGACTAACTTTTTTGCTGTATTTTGTGTATTTTTCTAAATGGTGATATAATATTCAACAAGTGGTGAAGAACAATGAAGATAAGAATATTACCAATGAGTTCAGAAAATGACTCATTTAAAGAGAAAAGCATTAAGCAAATTCAATTGGATTATTTTATGAGAACACTTCTTGAAGAAAAAGGTTGGTATTGGTATGAAAGAAATGGGATAAATGCAAACGAAGGTGATTTAATTTTATTTCAAATGGATAACACAATTATTGCTTCTGCTATATATGATATAAAAATTAAGAATAGACCAGTTTTTGTGGTTAAGACTGATACAATAAAAATATTTGAACCAATTACTAACGATGAGTTATCAGCAATAATAACTGACTTAGAGAAATTTGATAGAATTAAAAGAGCTTATGATATATCAAATGTTAATATGGAACTACTATATAAGAGAATGAATTTAGCAGTTAAGTAAAAATATATCGTTTTTTGTTAATTTATTGGCTTCATTTTATAAAACTTATGTTATAATTGATTTGTACTTGCTTGCGTGGCGGAATTGGTAGACGCACAGCACTCAAAATGCTGCGGTTTATGACCATGAGGGTTCGATTCCCTCCGCAAGCACCATTTTATAAAGATTTTTATATAATGTGGGGAAAATCCCACATAAAAAATATTTATCATAAAAATGTGGGGAATGTGTGGGAATACTATCAAATTACTTCATTAAAGTAGCATTTTTGAAACAAATTGATATAAAGTGAAATGACTTGAAATATGAGATAAAATAAGCAAATTATTACATTTTTAACTTATTTCAAAAGTACACTTGCATTTCTCAAAATCCATTGGTAGCAATACTGTGAGGGTTCAAGTCCCTTGGCCGGTACCAAATTGAAATTGAAGGCCCGAACTTTAAACATATAGGTTCGAGTTTTTTAGTATTAAATTTGTGATAGAATATTTTTAGAGATTAAATGGATTTTTTAATTTTGAACATGCTTATTATTGCTAATTATGAGTGACTATTACTTTAGATAGAAGGTGAAAAAATGGCTTTTAATGACAATTATGAATGGATAAGTGGATGGATACATGATTATTATTGTGATAAGGATGGCTCAGAACTAATATTTAATTTAAATAATAATAAATTTTTTGAATGTCCTATATGTCATTTTAAATATACTGACGAAAAAAGAAAAAGAGCTTGGATTACTAAATACAGATATCAAATTTTTAATTCACTAGAGATTTATTCAAAAAAATTTTTAGAAAATAAAAATAAAGAAATTCTTGCTTATCTAGAGGATGCTTTAAATTATTATGCTTTAAATTACGATAAATTCGCAATTCATAATAAAGATGGTGAGGTTTTTGATACTATAATAAGTTCTAATAGGTGTGGGAGAATAACAGCTCAGGGATTAAATGAAGCTATGATTAGCATACAAATTGTTAACTGTATAAATAATATTGAACTCTATCTGAATGCTAAAACTAAGAAAAATGTATACAATTTGTTATTTCCCCAGATATATGAACTTTTAAAGCCTCAAATTAATAAAATACATAATATTTGTTGCTATGAGGTCTGTGCAATCGCAATAATGGGAATAATATCAAATAATGAAAAAATGATAAAATTTGCATTTAACTCTACATATTCATTTTATAATCAATTAGATAAAGGAATTACAAAGGATTATTTTTGGTTTGAAGGTTCATTTCACTATCATTTTTTTGTATTAAAACCAATTTTAGAATTACTTAAATTAGCCAAAGCATATAGTTATGATATACCAGAAAAATACTATGAGATTGGGAAAAAGATGTTAATTCAAGGAGTTGCATGTAGCTTTAATGATTGCTCTTTGCCTAGTCCCAATGATGGGTGGCCAAACAAAAGTTTATTTGATTATATTGAAGTATATAATTTAGGAATTGAAATATTCAATGATGAATTTTTAGATATGTTAAAATTTCTAACTACTAAAATTAACAAAATAGGAACTACACATTTTATAGATACTGGATTTTCTATGTTAAAAAATGAAAATTGGAATGTTTTTATTAAATACAAAGATAATAATATAAATCATGCTCATCCAGACAAATTAAATATAGAGATTAAAAGTGGTAATGATTTTCTAACACACGATTTATCTACTTGTGGATACGGAAGTGACATCTCTAAAAATTTTTATAAAAAATCATATTCACATAATACAATTATTATAGATGGAAAAGATCAGAATTTAGAATGTGAGACAATTATGACATCTTATAATAATCATATGATAGATGTAAGAGTCAATAATGTTTATGATAGTGTTTCCGTATCTAGAAAGATACAGGTTCTATCAAAAAAGATTGTTGATGAAGTAAATGTTGACTATTGTGGGAATAAAAATGTTGATTACTTTTTTCATTGTGATGCTATTTTAATTAGCAAAGTATATTATAATGCCATGGAATCTTTTAAAGAATATCCATATCTAGAGAATGTTAAGGAAATTATTAATAAGAATGATAATATTATTTTAAAATGGAAGTTAAATAATAAGATAATAATTAGTAAAATGAATATTAAAAATAAGAAACTGTTTCTTTGTAATTCACCAGATAATCCTAATACAAAGAATAGGACAACATTAATGATTAGAAACAATAATAAAGAAAAAGCTTATTTTAAAATTGAATGGGAAATAATAGATTAAAGTTGTTAATTTGTGTTATAATATTTTTATATCAATTGATTTGTCTATTTAAATGAAAATGGAGGTGTCAATATGAAACTTTCTCAATTTGATAACAGCTCGTTACAAGATATATATCGTAATTCAAAACCAGACAATAATATTGTTTGTGATTTTACAGACAAACAGATTTCTTCAATCGTTTTTGGCGGTATTGTGGATAATCAGCAGAATTGTGATGTAGCAATTGTATTTGGAAATAGTAATATGATTAGTGAGCGTACCAATAAGGCAGTTGAAATGTATTTACAAGGTAGAGTTCAAAACCTATTATTTACTGGTGGAATTGGTGGAATTACTGCAAAAGAGGGAGAAACTTTATCAGAAGCAGAAAAAATGGCAAAACTAGCAGAACAATTGGGAATTCCTAAAAGCCATATTTTAGTGGAAAATGAATCTAATAATTCATTTGAAAATGTTTCTTATTCGGTGAAATTGTTGCAAGAAAAAATGGATATTAAGGAAATAAAAAATATTATGCTTATTACGTCAGATTTTCATTTAAAAAGATGCTATTCAACTTTTTTAAGGTATTTGCCTAATATGAATTATACTTTGGTTGGGGTTAAAAATGGTTATTCCGATGAAGAAAATTGGATGAATTCAGAACTTTCTTGGGGTTCTGGAAGAAGTATTGTTATGTTTGAAGCATATGCATTAATTAACTATGCAAAACAATCAAAAATAGTGGATTTAGAAATAGAAAATTATCCAATTAATAGAAAGTAAAGTTTATCTCTATGAAAAATAAAGTACAAGAAAATGAAATTTTATTAGATTGTATTCCCCTTTTATTAAAGTGGTATGATACTCATAAAAGAGATTTACCATGGAGAAAGGATAAGAATGCATATCATATATGGATTTCTGAAATTATGTTGCAACAAACAAGAGTAGAAGCAGTGATTGATTATTATAATCGTTTTATTCAGGAGGTTCCTGATTTACAAACACTAGCGAATATAAAAGAGGATTATTTATTGAAATTATGGCAAGGGCTTGGCTATTATAGTAGGGCTCGTAATCTTCAAAAAACGGCACAATTATTAATTTCACAGGGAAGAACAACACTTCCTAGTACTTATGCAGAATTATTAAAATTATATGGTATTGGAACTTATACAGCGGGAGCAATTGCTTCTATTGCTTATCAGGAACAAGTGCCTGCCGTAGATGGAAATGTATTACGTATTTTAACACGCATTTTAGGTGCTTACGATGACATTGCTGATCCAAAAACGAAAACAAAGTATGAAAATTTGTTAAAACCATATATGCCAGAAAAAGAATCTGGAAATCTCAATCAAGCTATGATGGAACTAGGTGCAACGATATGTATTCCAAATGGGGTACCTAGATGCAATATTTGTCCTGTTTCTTCTATTTGTGAAGCATACCAAAAAGGCTTGCTTGCCACATTACCGATTAAGACGAAAAAACAACAAAGAAAAATAATTACTAAAGTTGTATTTTTATATATGTATAAGAACCAAATTGCGATTCAGAAAAGACCAGATCATGGTTTACTTGCTTCCCTATATGAATTTCCAAATATAGATTGTTCTATGAATTTAGACGAAGTGAAGACATATTTAAAACAAGAGAATATTACTTACGAAAATATTTCTTTCATTGGAAAATATAAGCATATTTTTACCCATTTAGAACGGCATATGGATGGATATTTGATTCATTTAAATAAAAAAATAAAAGACAAATATGTTTGGGTATCATTAGAGCAACTGAATAGAACGTATTCTTTACCAACTGCATTTTCAAAAATTTTAAAAGATATTTAAATTGTGTAATCTAATGGTTCAGGATAGAATAATGAAAAAATAAAGTGATAGTGGATTAGCCATTGAAGTAAAAAGGCTAATCCATTTTAAAATGTAAAAAAATTGGATTAACAATAAGCCAAATAACAA
>CAMUMB010000067.1 GCA_947089915.1 uncultured Caryophanales bacterium
AATTGTTCCCAAACAACCATGTATGTTACTTTGTATCTTACTATGATTATTATCAACCAGAAGCTTATGTAGCAAAGACAGATACTTACATTGAAAAAGATGCATCTATCAATGATGAAATAGATGAACTAAGACATGCAGCTACATCTGCTTTAATTACGCATGATGATGTCATTGTAGTTGCATCCGTTTCTTGCATTTATGGAATTGGAGAAATAGATGATTATAAAGCCAAAATGTTGACACTTAATGTAGGCGACCAAATCGACCGCGATGAAGTCATGATGAAACTGATAAATATGTTCTATGAAAGAAACAACTTGGATCTCAAAAGAGGAACATTTCGTGTAAGAGGAGATATATTAGAAATAATGCCCGTCAATCAACATGGAAAAGGAATTCGTATTGAATTTTTTGGAGATGAAATTGATAAAATATATGAATATGATACTCTAACGGGTACAGTTACTTCTAATAAAAAATCAATTAGTTTATTTGCAGCAAGTCACTTTGTAACCAGTGAAGAAAAAATAAAAAAAGCTGTGGAAAATATAAGACAGGAATTAAAAGAGAGACTTGAATATTTTAAATCTAATAATAAATTACTAGAGTATCAACGATTGATGGAACGAACTAACTATGATTTAGAAATGCTATCGGAAACAGGAACTTGTAGAGGAGTAGAAAACTATTCTAGACATTTGGCCTTAAAAGAAGCAGGCGCAACTCCAACTACTTTAATAGATTTCTTTCCAAAAGATTTTCTTCTCATTGTAGATGAATCTCATGTTACATTACCACAAGTAAGAGGAATGTATAACGGAGATCAAGCAAGAAAACAAGTTTTAGTTGATTATGGATTTCGACTTCCAAGCGCAAAAGATAATCGCCCTTTAACATTTGAAGAATTTGAGAAAAAAATCAATCAAATTATTTGTGTATCTGCCACACCAGGTGATTATGAACTTGAAAAAGCAGGAAATCATGTAGCGGAACAAATTATTCGTCCAACTGGGTTACTAGATCCAACCATTGAAGTAAGAACTACAAATGGTCAAATTGATAACTTATTAGAAGAAATTCATAATCGAATTGAAAAAAATGAAAGAGTACTTATTACAACATTAACCATTCGTATGGCAGAAGAATTATCTACGTATTTGAAAAAATTGGATATTAAAGTTGCCTACTTGCATAGTGAGATTAAATCGTTAGAAAGAATGCGCATTATAAGAGACTTAAGACTTGGAAAATATGATGTATTAGTCGGAATTAATTTATTAAGAGAAGGATTAGATATTCCAGAAGTAAGTTTAATTGCTATTATGGATGCTGATAAGCAAGGTTTCTTAAGAAGTGATCGAAGTTTAATTCAAACAATTGGTAGAGCAGCTCGTAATGCAAATGGACATGTAATTATGTATGCGGATAAGGTAAGTGAAGCCATGGAAAATGCCATCAAAGAAACAGAGCGTAGAAGAACTATTCAAATGGAATATAATAAAGAACATGATATTACACCAAAGACAATTATCAAAGAAATAAGAGATTTAATTTCCAATAACAAAGAGGTCGAAGAAAAAGTACCCGCTAAGATGAGCAAACAGGAAAAAATAAATTTAATAGAACAAATTGAAAAAGAGATGAAAGAAGCAGCATCTAATTTACAATTTGAACGTGCCACTGAATTAAGGGATATCCTATTTGAATTAAAAGAAGAAAATGGTAAAATGTAAAAAGGAGGTAACTATGAAAACAATTATTATAGAAGAAAATCATAGAAAAAGAAAATTTGGGAAATATAGTAGTATTTTAGAATGGTTTCTCTATATGTTAGGATATGCCCTCATTTTAATAACAGTGTCCGTATTATTTCCAAATACGATTCAAATTGATAATAGTGGATTTGGAATTTGGGCTTTCATCGCAGCAATCTTACTGAATATTTTAAATCATACCATTAAACCAGTATTGGTATATTTAACACTACCATTGACAGCTATTACACTAGGAATATTTTATCCATTCATTAATGTATTTATTTTATATATTGTCGATTTTCTTTTGGGAAGTCACTTTGCAATTGGTGGAGTTCTAATGACATGCTTAGTTGCTTTACTCATATCTCTTATGAATATGATAATGGATAAATATGTCATAAAACCGATGTTAGGAAAGGAGTAACTTATGAATCCGATTATGATTGATTTCGGTATTTTTCAAATCTATTGGTACTCTTTTTTTCTACTGGTTGCTTTTTTCATAGGTGGGACTCTAATTTTAAAACAAGCGAAAAAAAGGAACATAAGAGAAGATTTTATCATTAATTTATTTTTTTATACCATTCCTATGGCTTTTATAGGGGCAAGACTTTATTATGTTGTATTTAATTGGAATTATTATAGCGTAAACCTAATTGACATTTTCAAAATATGGGAAGGTGGACTTGCCATACATGGTGGGGTTTTATTTGGTTTTTTATTTGTATGTTATTATACGAAAAAGCAGAATATTTCTTTATGGAAAATAACAGATATATTAGTGATTGGTCTTATATTAGGACAAGCAATTGGTAGATGGGGAAACTTTTTTAATAGAGAAGCACATGGTGCAGTAACGACACTATCCCATTTACAAGACTTACATTTACCAAATTTTATTATCAATGGAATGTATATTGATTCTACTTATTATATTCCTACATTCTTATATGAGTCTATTTGGAATTTTATCGGTTTTGTTATCCTATATTTCTTCTATAGAAAAAATAATCATAAATTTGGAAAAACTTCAGGTCTATATTTAATATGGTATGGAATTGGTAGATTTATAATTGAGGGAATGCGTACCGACAGTTTAATGCTTGGAAATATTCGTATGGCGCAATTGGTATCTATTGTTACTTTAATATTTGGTATTATCCTAATCATATATTCTAACAGGAGGAATGTAAATGAATAAAACCTATGATTGTATTGTAATTGGTGCAGGGATTGCAGGTATGACGGCAGCAATCTATCTAAAACGTGCTAATATCGATGTACTATTATTAGAAAGTAGTGTTCCAGGAGGACAAATTAACAGGTCTGCAAGAGTGGAAAATTATCCAGGATTTAAAGAAATTGATGGACCTACGTTAGCGATGAATATATATGAACAAGTTCAAAATTTAGAAATTGAATATCGCTATGGAGAAGTAATTGATATTTTAGAAAATAAAAATCAAAAAATTGTCAAAACAGACAAAGAAGAATTTCTATGTAAGGGAGTAATTATCGCAACAGGTAGAGTTCCAAAAGAGTTAGGTCTTGAAAATGAAACCACATTAGTAGGTCATGGAATTAGTTGGTGTGCGATATGCGATGGACCATTTTTTAAAGATAAAGATGTCTGTGTAGTTGGTGGAGGAAACAGTGCATTTGAAGAAGGTTTATATTTGGCAGATATATGTAATCATGTAACAATTCTAAATCGAAGTGAAAAATTACGAGCCGATTCTATTTTAGTAGAAGAAGCAAAAAGAAAAGAAAATATTACAATTTTATATAATAGTGTCGTAAATACAATAAATGAAAAAGATGGATATTTATCATCTATTTTAGTCGAACAAGAAAATGAGATTAGGGAAATAGAATGTGATGGATTATTTATTTATATTGGATCAAAACCAAGTACACATTTTGTGAAAAATTTAGGATTAAAACTGCAGAATGATTATATTATAGTTGACCAAAATATGCGTACAAATATAAAAGGAATCTATGCATGTGGTGATGTAATTTTAAAAGAGGTATATCAGATTTCAACAGCTGTTGGCGAAGGTGCAACAGCCGCAATGAGTTTCAAAAAAGATATGGAATAGAAGGTGAAATGATGTCATTTACGAGTATTGTGAAAAATGAAGTAAGCAAATTGGAAACAATTGAATCAGAAAATATAACAGAATTATCCGCAATTGTAAGAAATATTGGTGTAGTAAATGACACAATTCAAATTTCTACTGAAAATGCTGCAGTTGCAAGAAGGATTTATTCTCTTATCAAAGATAGTTATTATATTCAACCTGTAATTACAGTAAGACGTGGATATAATTTCAATAAAAATTATATTTACATTTTAACAATCAAGCATAAAGTTTCCACTATTTTAGATGATTTGTCTTATCAATTAAAAAGCGATTCAAACATACCAAAAGAATACATATACGGAGATGAAAATTTAATTCAGTCCTATTTAAGAGGAGTATTTTTAAGTGTCGGAAGTATTAATGATCCTAAAAAATCTAGATACCATTTAGAATTTTTGGTAGATAATATGGAATATGCAAAATTTGTTTCTACGTTATTAAATACTTATGAACTAAATAGTAAAGTTTTAAAAAGAGATAACAAATATATGATTTATATGAAGGAAGCCGAAAAAATAGGAGATTTTTTACGTATTATGAGAGCAAATAATGCTTTATTCTATTATGAAGATATTCGAATTTATAGGGATCATAAAAATATGACCAACCGACTGAATAATTGTGAACAAGCAAATGTAGATAAAATAATTGAAACGGCAACAGCTCAATTACATGATATTGAGATAATAGAAAAAAATGGAACACTAGAACTTTTAGATGAAAAAGCAAAAGAAGTGGCAATTTATCGTAAAAAATATCCAGAAGTTTCATTATCTGAATTAAGTGAGATTATCAGCGTAGAAACGGGTAAAACAATAACAAAATCGGGATTACATCATCGTATGAATAAAATTAGACAACTAGCATCCAAAATGAGATAAAGGAATGTTTAAATAAAAATGTAGTTGCACAATTTATAGTTTTTTGGTATACTAAAAATATCAAAATAAATCATAAAATAGTTTGCGAGTAGGAAATATATGTGTTAGCTATTTGTAAACGGGTGGGTATACCCCTTTTTTATGGTTTGTTTAACTTGACTTTGGCAGTAAAAATGAGCTAGACCAAATAAAATAAGGTCTAACTCA
>CAMUMB010000068.1 GCA_947089915.1 uncultured Caryophanales bacterium
GTGTGTTCCACAATTCGTAAGTAACCCTCTATGATTTCATAGGAGAGGTTATTAAATTTGCAAGACCATTTAATTTGCTTTTTGAGTTCATCACTCATATTGATTTTCTTTTTTACGATACTAATCATAACACATCACACCTTTCTTGACTAGACTAATTTACTCGACAAAAAAATCAATCATATTTCAGATTGATTTAATCATTAACGTCACTTGGTGCGATGATTTTACCTTTTGGAGCGAATCAAATACAAGTTACGAACTTTGTTCTCTTTCTACAAATATTATATATGAATTGTTGTTAAATTTCAATAGGAGTATAGCAAATTTTTACCATATATAGTATAATTTAGGCATGAGAAATCTTATGATTATTTAAAACTAGGAGGCAATTAATGGACAATGAATTAATTAAAAATGATAATGAAATCAATAATATATTTGATAGTATTAAAGAACTAGTAATTAGTAGTAGAAATAAAGTGTATAGTGCTGTAAATACAGAAATGCTTAGTTTATATTGGAATATAGGAAAAGCAATTATGGAAATACAACAGGGTGATGAAAGAGCAAGTTATGGTGATGCCGTTCTTAATAGATTATCAGAAAAATTAACCACTGAATTTGGAAAGGGTTTTTCCGCAAGAAATCTGCGGACTATGAGAAAATTCTATCTAATATATCCAATTTGGCAGACAGTGTCTTCCAAATTGAGTTGGTCACATTATTTAGAATTAATAAAAATAGAAGAAGATAATAAAAGAAATTTTTACTTCAATGAATGTATAAATACTAGATGGAGTGTTAGGGAACTTCAAAGACAAATTGGCTCTCTATTATATGAAAGGTTATCCTTATCTGTTAATAAAGAAAAAATTTTAGAACTTGCGGAAAAAGGGCAAGTTTTAGAATCAAGTAAGGATTTAGTAAAAGATCCATTTGTCCTAGAATTTCTTGATATTAAAGAAAATACAGACTATTTAGAAACAGATTTAGAAAAAAATATATTAGAGCATTTAAAAGAATTTCTATTAGAGTTAGGAAAAGGATTTATGTTTGTAGGCTCTCAAGTAAGATTAACGTTAGAAGAAGACCATTTTTATCCCGATTTGGTTTTCTATAACAGACTCTTAAAATGTTTTGTTATAATTGATTTAAAAATTGGTAAAGTAAGTCATCAAGATATTGGTCAAATGCAAATGTATGTTAATTACTATGATAGAGAAATAAAAAATAGTGATGAAAATCCAACTGTTGGAATTTTATTATCAACATTGAAAAACAAGACTGTTGTAAAATATACTTTACCAGAAGACAATAAAAATATTTTTTCTTCTAGTTATAAATTACATTTACCTACGGAACAAGAATTAATAGAAGCCGTAGAAGAAGAAAGGAAAAACTTTGAGTTAAATGAATAAATTTAATTAAAGGAAATTTACTATAATAATGATATTGGTGTTTTAAGTCAAAAAACTTGGGGGTATTCCCTCTGCTATCACTTATAAAAGAGTTTTTTCTATTATTAAACCAGACGAATTAGAAAATATTTGTGTTCTTTTTGCTCAAGATGTTTTAAAATTATTTTCTTCTACTCGCGATATTATGAATATTGATGGTAAAACCGATAATGGCAGTTCTAGAAATGAAAATGATATTAGAGCTAAAGTCAAGTCTTTAAATGTTCTTAATGTTTACTCTAATAATTTAGGTATGTGCATTGCTAGTGAAATGATTGAAGATAAAACAAATGAAATTCCTACTATTCCTAAAATTTTAGATAAAATTACTGTGAAAGGCAATATTATTACATGGGATGCTTTAAATACTCAAAAAGAAAATGTGAAATCTGTTATTCAACGAAAAGGGGATTACGTTGTTCCTATAAAACAAAATCAAGGTACATTTTATAATGATTTGACTTTATATTTTAATGAAACACAACTAGATATAATTAGAGCCTGTGGACCTCACAATACTTATTTAAAAACTTTAGAAAAAAGTCACTCTTCTATTATTACCTATGAATATTTTCAAACAGAAGATATTTCTTGGTACTTTAATTTAAAGGATTGGAGAGGAGTAAAATCTTTTGGTTTAGTGAAAAAGACTACTCAAAAAGGAAAAAATAAATCGGTTGAATATAGATATTATATTTCCAGCATGTACAATGATATAGATACCTTTTCTAAAGCGATTAGACAACACTGGAATGTCGAAAACAAATTACATTGGCATTTAGATTTCACTTTTAAACAAGATGAAAACTCCACTATGGATAAAAATGCCCTATTGAATCTACAGATCCTTAAAAAACTTGCTTTAGCTTTCTTAAATGATGTAAAAAGGGTATACGATCGAAGTCTTAAAAGAATTCGATTTTGGATATCTTTAGATTATGAAAATGAAATCCTTCGGTTTTTCAATATTCTTGCTCATTAATTTTTATTAAAAAAAGGATATTTTTCCTTTTATCTTAATGCTTATCTATCCTTTTCTTCTTTTCTTCGTGTTTTTATCCTGAAAATCTTACATTATTATATTTTATTAGGAAATTTGCTAGGAGATATAGTATAATATATTCAATAATTGGGTTGTAAAGTGCTAAAATTAGAGGAGGCTTGCTAACAGTACTTAATTTTAAATTGGCCATAGTAATTATTTCAATAAGAGGAGGAGTGAAACTGTTATGGCAAAGGAAAAAAGTAAAGAAAGATTAGTTATTTTAGGAACAGGTCATGCAATGACATTAGATTGTTATAATACTTGTTTTATACTACAAAATAACAATCAGGATTGTATATTGGTAGATACAGGTGGTGGTATACAAATTATTAAACAATTGAGAGATAGTAATATTGATTTAAAAAAAATACATCATATAATTTTGTCACATAAACATACTGATCATATTTTAGGAATGTTTTGGATTATAAGAACAATTAATAAGTATCTTTCAAATGGTGAATATGAAGGTAAATTAAATGTTTATATGCATAGAGAATTGGAATCTACTATTAGAAAAATAATATATGAAGTTCTATCAACAAAATATACTAGATGGATTGATGATAAAATTATTTTTCATATAGTTGAGGATAAAGAGAAAAGAAAAATATTAAATTATAACGTAATGTTTTTAGATGTTAGAGCAAAAAAAGAAAAACAATTTGGTTTTAAAACAATTTTAGAAAATGGAAAAAGTTTAGTGTTTTTAGGAGATGAGACATTTGATGAGAGTTTGCGAAAGGAAATTTTAAATTCAGATTGGTTATTGCACGAGGCAATGTGTTTGGATACTGAGGCGGATATATTTAAACCATATGAAAAAATGCATTCGACGGTTAAAACAGCTTCACAAATCGCACAAAATCTAAAGGTTAAAAATTTGGTTATTTATCATAGTAGTGATAATGATTTAATCAACCGAAAGCAAAATTATATAAAAGAAGCTCATTTATATTTTGATGGTAATGTTTTCGTTCCAGACGATTTAGATGTAATCGAATTATAGTACGCTAGGTTATATTACACCAGATCAAAAATACAACAATTATATTTCTAGTCTAGCAGTTGCTTTATTTTAAATTACTAAAGTTTTTTGTGTCTAAAAACTTGACATAAATCCAAAATAGAAACATTAGAATATAAAACAACCTTTAACAAAGAATGTACTGAAAATATACTAAATGAAATATTAGAATTAAAAAGTGGGCATATTTCTCCAAATGTTTCTTCAGCTAATCTTGGTGTAATTAGTACTTATGATAATGAAGTAAAAATAAAATTCATTATGAGAAGTATAGAAGAAATAGAACTTGAAAATATAAATAAGAAAAGCAAAGAACTACAAAATAGTTTTGAAATCACTGAAATATATAGAGATTCAATTTGGAAAGTTAATGAAAACTCTAATTTATTAAAGGAATATAAAAAGTTATATTTTAAAGAATATAATGAATATCCTAAAGAAGAAATTGGCCATGGTAGTACAGAAGTTTCTGCAATAAAGAAAAGAATAGATGGATTAGATGTTATTTCAATTGGAAGTAATATGGAAAAAATTCACACCCCTGAAGAAACTACTTATTTAAACTCTTGGGTGAAAATGTTCAATTTGTTAACTAAGTTTATTGAAACTTTATAATTATTAATAGAAAAGGAGAACATAAAAATGAATAAAATATATATGATTCATTGCTGGGATGGGACTAAAGATGATGGATGGTATCCATGGCTAGACTCTAAAATAAGTGATGAAAATAACAAGATTATAAGATTTAATATGCCTAATACTGAAAATCCTAAAATAGAGGAATGGGTATCAGAATTAGATAAACAAGTAAATAATTTAGATGAAAATACTTATTTCATTGGACATAGTATTGGATGTCAAACCATATTAAGATATTTAGAAACAAAAAATGTCGATAACATAGGTGGTATTCTATTTGTTGCTCCATGGTTAGATTTACTTCCAGAAGCGATAGAGGATGAAGATTCGTATAATACTGCTTATCCGTGGATACACACAGGTATAGACTTTGATAAGATTAAAAGTGTTACTAATAATATTAATTGTATTTTTTCAGATGATGATTACTTTGTATCATTAGATCAAAAAGAAAAATTTGAAAAATTGTTAAATGCTAAGAGTACTATAGTAAGTGGTAAAGGTCATGTTAGTACTGAAGATGGAGTTAATGAACTGTCAGAAATATACGATAAAGTACTAGAAATGTTAAATAATTAGATAGGTAGATTATGATTTATAAAGGAAAATTTCATTTTGATAAGAAATATCATCCAGGAGAGTGTGAGATAGATAAAGATAATCACATATATTTAACTATTAATGAAAGTGATATAAATGGTTATAAAGAAAAAATAATTGGTAATGCAAGTAATGAAAGTTTAACTTTATATAGTTGGTGTTAGTATAGATATATAGACACAAAAAACTTTAGTAATGGTATACTAGGT
>CAMUMB010000069.1 GCA_947089915.1 uncultured Caryophanales bacterium
CCTAGTATACCATTACTAAAGTTTTTTGTGTCTATATATCTATACTAACACCATATTATCTTCTTCCAAGTACTTTTGAAGTTTTTTATCACTTTTAATAATTTCCTCAGTATATTCCTCTGTACTTTCTTGGGTCTCATAATCTTTATTCATATAATCAATTACATGTGAAAAACATGGGGTTGCAATATCATGGAATAATCCTGCTAATGTTGCTTTTTTATCTTCTGTAAATTTCCATACCAATAATGCAACGGTTAAAGAGTGATCATATCTTGATATTTTTTCTTTAAAATCATATATATTTTTGGAAGCATAATCCATCCCACAAAAATATCCAATATTTTTTAATCTAATGAAACATGGAACTTTTAAATACTTTACTAGAAATGGTGGAATTTTATTCTTTGTTAATAAATTAAGATAATCATTATATAAGTTAGTTTTTACTTGCATTTTTATCTTTTCCCCTTCTTTTCCATTTCATAAGATAGTGAATCGTATATTTTTGTGAGCATATTTCTTATTCTATGATAGATATCTTTTCTAATTCTCTTTTCTAATATACTCACCAAATCTGATGATGACATATTGTTTACGGCTTCTGTATAGTTAGAAAGCGATGGAAATTCACTCATTACTTGATTATATTTTTTCTTAACAAATGGGATATATTTTTCTATTAAACCATCATATGTATTATTGCGATCATGTTTTACAAAATCATCCATTCCTCTTAATGAATGATTATCCGCCTTACCACGTAAGGCCTTCAAAATATATTCTATTTTAGATTTTGTAAAATAATGGTTTATTTGCATCCTTTTACATTTTCCATAAACATTGAATGGACCTCTTACAACATTTCCATCTTCATCAATGCTATGGTATCCTTTATGATATATTGGATAATGTGGACTTTGAAATCCTATTACTCTTCTAGGATTACATATTGTTTTTATATGTTTATTGGCATCAAAATTATCTTCTGCGTGATATTTATAATTTTCTATCACAAGCCCTTCTGGTTTCTTCTCATAACCATTAGAGCCAAACATTCTCCAATTAATTGCTACTCCTGCTGCTCCTTCATTTTTATTTAATATATCATCTACAATATCACTTAAACTTTCCTCTTCACAAGGAACAACAAACTCATCTATATCAATAAATCCCATATATTTTGTTTCATTTTTATATTTTTCAATTGCATCTGTATATACTATGTTTTGCATATTTTTACCAGGCGAATATTGATATACCACAATTCCACTTTCAATATATGGTTTTAATAATTCTTTTAAATTATCTGTACCCTCATTATCATATATATAAAATTTATCTACACCAACAAGCCTATGAAACTCTATCCATTCTATCATATAAGGTCCTTCATTTTTAACAATTGCAACAAATGATAGCTTACTTTTATAACTTTCCATACTATATTTTCTCCACTTCTTCTAGGTTTTCTTCTATTATTTCTCTTTTAAAGGGACAATCTTCGCTAATTCCTCCTTTGCAATTTTACCCTCTCTGATAATATTCGCTTTTTCATCTTCCACTTTTACAATAGTAGATACAATATCGCTTTCTATATCCCCACAATCTAAAATATAGTCTACTTTGCATCCTAATTCATTTACTATGTTTTCTATTTTTGTTCCTGTAAGACTACCCGATAGATTAGCACTAGGTGCTACAATAGGAATACCTGCTGTTTGGATAATCTCATACATGAGTCCTTCTTTTATCAAGCGAATTCCAAGATATGAGTCACCTGCAGTTACAATATCAGGTAAAGCTCCCTCTTTTTTCTTAAACAATATAGTCAAAGATCTAGGCCAAAAAGCATTCATTAATTTTTGCTCTATTGGACCTATATAATCTACTATTGCATCTAGCATAGAAATATCTGAAATTAAAACAATCAAAGGTTTATGTTTAGGTCTTCCTTTTACTTCATAAATTCTTTCACAAGCATCACTATTATAAGCATTTGTTCCAATTCCATAAACAGTATCTGTTGGAAAAATTACAAGTTTTCCAAATTTCAAGGCATCAGCTATTTCACAGATTACAGTATCATCTATTTGTAACTGTTTTATAATTTTTGTCATTTTTTCCTCCTAATTAATATTTCAACTTTCTATAAAAGTTATTTGTCAGCCTTTTTTAATACCTTTTGGTATTTTTGTTTCATTTGAACTAGTTTATTTTGATTCATTTGAAGATTTTCCGTTTTCGCTATGATAGCATTTTCCAATATAGCAAACTGGGTAAGTAAACTCTCTATTTCAACGGGATATAATGATTGATATTTGGTAATAAGGCTTTCTTTTATTTGCTCTAATCCTAAATAGGAAGCCATCAAATGATTTTGAATTGCAGCTAAGCAATCCTGTTTATTTTTAATATCTGTTATAAGTGTTTGACCTGTTTCATAGATAGCTTCATTCCCATCAATCAATTGTCTCATAGAACGAATGCGATTGTGTGCGATAATAGAGCCAGTAAGCATTGCTGTTAGTTTATTTTTAAAAAATGCAAATGGAGTAAGACATAATGCTGTAGTAGAAATAAATCTAGACAATTTTCCAAAAAATCCAGTTGGGTGTTTTGTAATTGGTGCCAGTTGGATTTCTTTTATTTCTTCTATTTGTCTATTCAAATCACCTAATACCTGTAAGCGTAATTGTTCAAAATCTTTTATATCGAAATAGTACTGTGGCTTCTTTTCTTCTTTTTTCTTTTTGATTTCTTTTACTTCTTGTTTTTTTGTCTGTTTTTTATGTTCCTTTTCTTTTACAAATGTATCAATATTTTCAATCAAAACTTGACATTCTTCTTGTAACAATGTGATTGCTTTACTATTTTTGAGTAAATTATTTTGATCTAATGTGTAATATTCCACTTGAACTTTTAAATACCCAAATTCTTTCTCTTTCGTTATTTCTCTATATTCTTTTTCCATTAAATACAGTTGATTTGCAATCCATAAAATAGAAGACTCTATTTGATATAATTCTTTGGGTGTTTTTGCTTTTTGCATTTGCTCTTTTATTTCTTGTAACTTTTCTTTTTGTTTTTTTAATTTTTTATTGGTATCTATCAAGTACTTTTTATATTTATCAAGTGGTTCTATTTCAGTATTTAACGTTTCCATTGGTTTTGGTTCTTCTTGATGTTCTATCTTCGCTTTTTTTGAAACGATTTCATCAGACACATCCTCTTTTTTTAAGCTTTCCTTTTGCGGATGTATAGCTTCATTTGACGGGATAATTACTTTAGTTGTTTCTTGCTTTTGTTTTTCTAGCATTGTTGATTCTATTTCATTCTTTTGTGGTTTTAATAATGTATGAATCATTTCTTGTTTTCTAGCAATTTCTTGGTCATCTGTTTTTCTATCTGAATTCTGTTTTTCCTCTATTTTTGCTTCTGTTGTTTCATTATTCAAACTAGGATATTTTTGTTTTACTGCTTCTATTTTTTTGAGGCATGTTTCTAATGACTTCGTGATTGGAACATTGTTTTGTTTTTGTATCTCTATTTCATTTTTTACAATTTGTTCCTGCTTTAAAATATTTTGGTAATGATTATGTAGTTCAACTGGAGTGGATGCTTTTTCTAGGGCATTTATTTCTTGGTCAATTTTTTCTATTATAAATTCATCTTTTAACTTCTTTTTTGGTTCAAATAAGCCTACAAATAATCCTAAAAATGAATGTAGGAATATCTGCAACACATTATACTTTTTTGTGGTAGGTTGAATATAAACTCCTTGCTTTTGTTTTTCTTGTAAGTACTTTTTCAATTCTTGTTCTTCTCTTATTCTCTTTTGCTCTTTTTTTCGTTTCTGTTGTATTTTCCAAAATCGAATACGATCTTTCAAATTCCCCTTTTGTCCCATATCAAATCACCACTTTCATTATAACAAAAAAAAAGAATAAACTAAAGTTTATTCAAAGAAAATCAAATATAATTTAGCGCCTATCACCTGAAATATTGGCGCACGATAAATTGGTTTTACTTTTTTTGATTCAATTGCTTTTATAATTAATTTTACAATACGATTCAGGTTCTTCTTTTCCAATATTTTACAAATCAGATTTTCCCGTTTTTGAATTTGATGCATTTGATTTTCAAAATAAGAATCAACCGACATCCACGTATATTTATTTTCTAGCATGACTTGATTGAATCCCGTATGATAAAGTCCAGGTTCAATTAAACAAATTTGAATATTGGTATCTAAATCTTTGAGTTCTAACTTTAGAGCCTCTGTCATTTTGATGATACTTGCTTTGGTAGCGGAATAACTTCCAAGATAAGGAATGGGAACTAAGCCTGCTAAAGAGGCCATATTAATGATTTTGCCTCTTTTCTTTTGCATCATTTTCTTAAGTACGATTTGAATCACGGTAAAATAGGAAAATACATTTGTTTCAAAATTAGAACGTACCAAATCCATAGGAATTTCTGCCATACTACCACCTTCACCAATGGCAGCATTGCTCACTAAAATATCAATATCAAGTTTTTCTAATATTTGTAAATCTTTTGGCTCGGTTACATCCATTTTTAAACATGTAATATTAGAATATTCTTTATAGTGCTTCTTTACCAATTCTAATTGTTTTTCATTATGTACAGTCAAATAAATATGATAATCTTTCTTCTTTAGTTGTTCAATTACTCTTGCTTGTATTCCACTACGAGCCCCCGTAAAAAGAATTGTTTGCATGTTACCACCATTCATTAGTATTTAGGTTATATTACTTTTTATACTTTATTATGATAAATTCTTTGTTAGTGTAGAATAAGTGGGGAGATTTAACTCCTAAAAAATAGATTTATAACTA
>CAMUMB010000070.1 GCA_947089915.1 uncultured Caryophanales bacterium
GATGGTTCCAATGGAAGGTATAAATTACTATTTACACAACTTTTTCGAAAGTCTCGGATTTTTACTATTACCTCTTTTTAATGCATACAAATTGATGCCTTTTTTCCTTTTTCAATTCTTCACTTATGCTTCCTACATAGCCTTTATCTTCAAATAATGTTCTAATGTTTACTATTTCAGAAAGTTCATATAAGGCATCTCTATCATCAACATTCGCTTTTGTTAGTAAATAATCTATTGGATTCCCATATAAATCCGAAACTACATGAATTTTCATTCCATAATATGTCTCTTTTTTGCTCGCACAATAACCATAACTTGAGTATTCCCTTAATCTTTTTCCAAAGTGTGCCCTACCAAACTTATTTACTACAAGGGGAAAATTATCTACAATTTTACATTCTTAATTTTCATTTCTAGGCATTTTTCTTCGAATCGTTTTTATCACCGTAAACAATAAACAAACAAGTCTATTAAATCTAGAAGTTCTACATAATTGACAAGGTTAGGATAATTTACCTGTAAGTATAAATATCCTGAATTTTGGGTTTTCTCTAGGCATTCTATTAATAATTGTATGGATATAATTTCGGCATCACTCATTTTTGCATAGTTTTTATTCTTTTTGTTTTTTATATTACCTGGAATATTATTGTTATATAGTTCTTTTACAATTTTTAAGATTTGTTGGTAAAGTTCTTCTATATTTTGTGGTTTTATGGTATTTTTTAATAAATCATTCAATTTGGTACCTCTTTTTTCTTTCAATTATAAAGTACCATATTTTGAATGATTTTTCTATTTTTCCTTCTTAACTAGCGCGACGCGTTATTTTAGGTTCTAAATCAGAATCAGGAGAAATTCCTAATGCATTTAAATAGTTTTGCGCAGTCGCAATTTTTTTATCATTGGTTAATACTGGATTAATGGACAATCCATTTTCTTTTGCACACACTAAGATTGCTATTTCTCTTACTGTTTTTGGAACGAGACTTAATATTTGCTCAGGAGTACATCCTTTTTTCATTAATGCATCTCGCAATCTATCAATGCGTTCACAAATAGAATAATCGCTATTTTCAATAAAAGCTGTGATAACAGTTTCCTTTTTATTCTTCAAAATACTCAGAAATCCTTCTAATGGCTGCACATATAACTCATTGATTAACTGAAAACGTTTTAATTCTTCATGTCTTTGATGTGCATCTTGTATTTCATTAAGAGAACTAGGCCTTCTTTTTATAATAGATTTCTCCGATTTTGCTAGCTCTGTTAGTAAATTTTCAATTTCTTCTACAGTTATTAATGCTTTTCCACTGAACATATTGTTTTCCTCCCTAAATATATTTATTTATGTACCTTTCCATTATAATTATACATAATTGAAAATTGTTTTGTCAAATAAACTATTATATAATTCATATTTTATCTGTAAATGTGATGTCAATACTATGTGGAATTATATTCACGTTTTGTCTTTGAATTTATTGTAATATAAAGAAAAATAAGATATAATACGGATAGATAAAGTTTATTAGATAGGAGATTTATTTATGGATGAAAAAAAGAAACTATGGATTATGGTAGGAGTAGTTACAGGATTAATTATAATTACAATTGGGATTTATTTCGTTGAAAATTTGAAATTACAAGAGGTATTAAAAGATATAGATGAAAAAATGAATTCAGAAGAAGTACAGATTTTCTATCTTGCACGACCAACTTGTCACTACTGTATTTTATTAGAACCAGTTACAGAAACATTAAAACAAGAGTACCAACTCACTTATAATCATATGAATACAGATAAATTTAGTACCAGTCAACTCAAAAAAATTCTAGATAAATTTGGGGTAGATAGTAAAACGTTTGGTACGCCTTATATCGCAATTACGAAAAATGGCAAAGTAGTAGATCAATTAAATGGATATGCAGATGAAAATGTTGTCTTTGAATTATTCCAAAAAAATGGATTAATTCCAGAAAATGCAAAACTTGCCTTTCAATATATCGATTATGATACATTTCAAACCATATGGAATACTGGAGAAAAAAGACTTATTATGATTGGCGAAACAGGGAAAACAAGTGTGCAAGCTAGAAATATACTGAAACCATTGATTCAAACATATCATTTAGATATTGCTTATATGGATATTGCTGAAACAGAAACAAATTATAATACATTTTTAACGAGCATTGGACATACCACAAAACCAACCTATCCTATTTTAATGGTAATAGAAAATGGTACTATCCTATCAGAAACCAATCAGACAACAACAGATAGTTATGAGAACTTTTTAAGAGAAAATGGTTACATCAACTAATTGGAGGACTTATGAATAATAGTGTATATAAACAAGCAAAATCTTTCAAAAAGAGATATCCACTTACAATCGCATGGAGAATCAAAGCACATTCCAAAATAATAGAAAGTCATTTAAATCCTGGGGAACAGATACTATATGTGTTTGCTGCACAAAAGAATGATAATCCGCTAGACATCATAACTAGCTATATATGTGCACTTACCAACCGTAGATTGATTTTGGCACAAAAACGTTTGTTGTTTGGATATTTCTTTACATCGATTACACCAGATTTATTTAATGATTTAAAAGTAAATATGGGTATTTTTTGGGGTAAGATCTATATTGATACTGCCAAAGAGGTTGTACCATTATCCAATATTCAAAAAGCTGCTTTAAATGAAATTGAAACCAATATCACAGAGTATATGATGGAAGAAAAGAAAAAATATGCAGGATTCCAAACAAAGATAGAAAAATAAAATATAGGGTAAAGGATGCTCTATTTTTTGTTTCTAATTGTGGTGGAGATAACATATATCAATGTAGAGATACAAAAGTTTGAGACAATCTATTTTGAATTTTATTAATATATGATATACTAAGTGAAACGAATAGTGGGTGGTAATCATGAAACAAAAAACAATTCTAACGGGAATTCGTCCAACTGGAAATATTCATTTGGGTCATTATTTTGGTGCCGTAAAAACATGGAAAAAATTACAAGATCAAGATACTCCATTTTACCTTGAAATTGCCGATGTGCAAGCGCTTACAGATAACTTTCATCAACCCGAAAAAGTGAGAAAAAATGTAAGAGAACTTACAATTGATGCATTAGCCTGTGGAATTGATCCTAAAAAAACCAATATATTCATTCAATCTATGATTCCAGAGATTGCGGAATTAACGGTATTTTATTCCAATTTGGTTACAATCGCACGTTTGTATCGAAATCCAACTGTAAAAGCAGAAATGAAGCAGAAAAAAGAATTGTTTGGAGAAGATGGAGAAGGAATTACTTATGGATTTTTAGGTTATCCTGTGAGCCAAGCTGCCGATATTACAGCATTCCATGGAACACATGTTCCATGTGGGGATGATCAAATTCCTCTATTAGAACAATGTCGTGAAATCGTTCGTAAATTTAACAATATTTATGGAAATACTTTAGTAGAACCAGAGGCCATTTTAAGTGAGAATACAAGAATCAAAGGTTTAGATGGAAATGAAAAAATGGGAAAAAGTCTTGGAAATGCAATCTTTCTTTCAGATGATGAAGAAACAGTTACCAAAAAAATAATGGGAGCAGTAACGGACCCAGAAAAGCTTAAGAAAGATGATCCGGCGAATCCAGATATCTGTATGGTTTATTATTACCATAAATTGGTTAATCAGGATTATGTGGATACTGTATGTAGTGAATGTAAACGTGGAGCACGTGGTTGTGTTGCTTGTAAAAAAGAGTTAATCGCCAGTATGTTAGCTTTCTTAAAACCAATTCAAGAAAAGAGAAATTATTATTTAGAACATCTGGAAGAAGTTGATGAAATTTTAAAAGAGGGAACAGAAAATGCAAGAAAGCTTGCGAAAGAAACTGTTCAAACGATAAAAGAAAAGATGCAGATTCATTATTTTGAATAATGTAGGAGAATATATATGACAGTAGATGTAGAAACAGATGTAAAATCGAGATGTGGGATTGATTGCAGTAATTGTAAATATTTAAAAGAAAAAGTTTGCATGGGGTGTGTCCGTATAGAAAAACCATTTTGGGCAGATGTTTGCTCAGTGAAAACTTGTTGTGAAAATAAAGAAATGGATTGTTGCGGTAGATGTGATGAATTTCCATGTGATTTATTAAAATCGTTCGCATATGATGCACAACAAGGCGATAATGGGTTACGGCTTGAAAACTGTAAGAGCTGGTGCCCAAAAAATAACTAAAAATGGAGGTTAAAATGATAAGGGAGAGAAATCTAACGGTGAATTTATTATTAACCATATTTACTTGTGGACTTTATGGAATTGTATGGTTTTTTACCTTGTCGGATGATACAGGTAAAGTATCAGAAGATATGAGTATGTATGGAATGATGACTCTTTTACTTACATTATTAACCTGTGGTATTTATAAAATATATTGGAGTTATAAAGTTGGAAAATTACTTTATGAGGCAAGAGAAAATGCAGGCATGCATGCGATTGATAATTCAATTTTGTATTTGGTTCTCAGTCTGTTTGGACTTGATATTGTAAATTATTGTATGATGCAATCCGATTTGAATGATCTTGCGGTGATACAATGAAAAAGATTGTCAGTATAATGATACTTCCTTCCATGGGAATACTGTTATACTTTTTTCATGTAAACGGAATTCCTTGTATGTTCTATAAACTTACAAGATTTTATTGCCCTGGATGTGGAATGGAAAGATGTATTATTTCGGTTCAATCACTTTTTCTATGGGATTGAATCTTTTTATATGAAAATGACATAAAA
>CAMUMB010000071.1 GCA_947089915.1 uncultured Caryophanales bacterium
TTTGAATTATAGCATATTATGGCTTTTTTGGCAATTATTTAGTTCTTTTTGTTATTAAAAATTCTTAATTTTCTTATAAAATTATTGTATAGGAAGGAGAAAAGTGCAATACTTTTGTATTTTAAAAAATCGAGAAACAAAAAGTTTATTCTCATTCTGCTAAAAAAATACCAACCACAAAATACTGTGATTGGTACTAATTCGTCTAAGGTCCATTATTATATTATTTTTTCTTGGATATTCATATATTGCACGTATAATCAATTGTTATTAATGAATTTAGCTTAAATAAATTAAATTTCCAATTTGCAGTCTAGATTGTTCTTTCAAAGAAACACATCTCTTACTATATTGATGACTATTATTTGAACTTTTTTAATTGCACTTAATTTACTATTAATACTTATCAAACCTGATATGAATAAATCCATAGACTAGTAGGAGTTACACCATTATATGTTTCCCTTACTTAGTGTCAAAGTGATAATAATTCTTCTTACTACTGGACTATTCTTTTTATTTTATTTTTTACAATAATAGATACAATACTCCAAAACTCTTTATTATAATTATTAAAAAATCCTTTTACTCCTCTTTTAGCCTTTTTAATTTCTAACAATTTTTGTGGTTCTTCTATATATGGATCAATATGATAATTTTCCATTTTATAAATCAGATTTATATCCAACTCATTAAATTGCGCCCATACATAAATTTTGACCTTAAAATCATCATTATAAAACAAATATGTATCACCATAATTATTTTCAAATGAATATGAACATTTATATTCATTTAACAAATAATTAAATGCGTTTTCTAAATTTTTGTTCTCCACAAAAATCATCTCCTAAAAATTAAAAAAGATCCTATAAACTATTAAAATTTTATCAATATTTTGTTCATATATAGAGGTTGCTAGGAATGATTTTGTTGCATTATTTAATATTTTTTAGGCAGGATAAGGAGAATGCAACATATGCATTCTCAATACCCTACAAGTTGGAATCCGACTTTAATTACTCACAAAATGTAACATCATCCCATATTTCTTTAATAGTTTTTCCGTCTATTTTGAATTTATTAAGCAATTCAGAAACTGTTGAAAAGTTTTCACTTCTTTCAGATACTTTTTGCTTATTTTTATACTTTGTAATATACATGGCCGTTATGTTTGGAAGCCCATAATCAATTTGATATACAGCATTTTTATAATAAAACCATATTTCATCACACGCAAATAAAGCCATTAGTTCATATTCTGCATATGATATTTTTTCAAGTTTTAAATATTTGTCATATGCAATCTCTAATTTATCGTAGATACTCAAACTTTCATAGGGTTTTTCCATTAATTTACTTATTTTTTTTTGCTGTTTATCCCACAGCCTCTTGTTTTTAATATACTGGATACTCATAAATTACCTCCCTGATATTAGCCACCATATCAATCTTAAATAATTCCAATGTTGTCCGCTTGTTCTGCCCGTTAAGCCTGGCCCATTCCAACCATGAAAATGATTTATTCGAATATTATTATGCGGATAATCAAAATCAAACATTTTTCCATTTTTTGTTTTATAGCGATATCCATTTAATTCTCCATCATACCCTAATCGAGGTTCTCTAGTTTTCTTTAGATTATATATATATTACCTGCAGCTTGACCAACAAATGATGCAAGATTTAATCCAAAATAAGTCCACCCATAAACCATATCGCTCATGCCTGTCCATTGCTGTATATAACTCGTACCAGTGGCAGCTGCAATTACTTCATTAGCACCGAAAGCCATTGTTGCTCCGCCAATTACCAATGATGCACCAAAGCCTTGTAATCCAGGCACAAAGCACAACGCAATTCCACCTAACACTTGCAATCCAGAAAGTAACCAACTCCACCAAGGCGCCTGTCCTGTCGGGTCATATTTGTTTATAGGATCATTACTACAGTAAGCAAATAAATTCAAACCAATAATGCTAGTAGGATCTAAATACTCAAAAGAATCAGGAGTTAAAAACCTACCCCACTCAGGAACATAATACCTACTCTTACAATAATACACGCTCGTCTTTATATCATAATATGCCACATCATAAACTTCAATGATTTCATCTTTTTGATTATAGATTGATACACTAAGATAAAAATTTTTATATCTCTTATGTATTCCGAGATTACAAATCAACTGCAAATTATTTTTGTGTTAACTTATATAGTTCTTTATAATATTTAACCAATTTTCTGCAATATCTATTCCATAGTTACAAATAGGATATCCAAATTAGTCAAACCTAACACTTTTATCAATTTGTTTTATTAAAAGCTTTAATGATTCAAGAAAATGTTCATCGATAGATAAATCTATTCCTACTATATGCCCATTATGTATGAAACACAATGATTCACAAAGCATTAAGCAGCAATTTGGCTCATCATACTCACAGAGTCTTTCTCCCTTCTCATTAAAAATATCAATTGCTAAATAAGATTGATATTTATTCAAATCTATCTCTGAACGTTGAACTTCTATCTTAAAATTGTATTTTTTTTTATAAGTTGTTTTTTCAAAAAAGTAAACATAGAAGAACTTAAAACTTTGTTAAGACATTCACTTTCAAACTCTTCAATTTGACTTTTTTCTATATTCTTGTTAAAAACCATGTCCATCTCCTTATTGTACTTACTGACATATGCATTGGATTCCAAGAATTGAGCTGGAAATGCAATCCATGAGGGACATGATTCTGAATTTCAACAGATCTTAACGCCCCACGAGCATTCTTAAATCTAACGCCCCAATAACCCTTGTCTGGGTGATTAGAGGGAACTAATCTTCCAATTTTATCCAACGATTTAATATTAAAACTATAACAAAATGATGAGGCGAAAGTTCCAAGAGTTGCAATACTTGCAACTGTTAACATTAATCCATTATACCAATCTTCACTCATACCTGCATCAAGCATCCAATTCCCATTGCCACTAGCTTGTTGAATTTCTGCTGATGCAAATAAACCTGTTCCCACTCCAGCAATTATAGTAACACCTCCAACTATTCCAGTTAAAGTAGCACCTCCAATTCCTGCTACAATGGCCATACCTCCAGAAACAATAGCAGAAACAGCCACCATAGATAATCCAACTGCAGTCAAAATGCTGTTATCACTTGCTACACCGCCTATAGTTAATCCCATTCCAATCGTAGCTAAACCACACAAAATAATAGTTAAAATTGGAAAACAACCACTAGGATCAACATAATTCACAGGAGTTATGTAAAATTAAAGACCCTACAAATTATTAAAATTTTATCAATATTTTGTTCATATGTAGAGGTTGATAAGAATGATTTTGTTGCAAAACTTCATTTCATTGTGGCAGGATAAGGAGAATGCAACAAATGCATTCTCGATACACTACAAGTGGGATACCTACTTTGAACTTTTATTCAAGTAATTTGTGATTTAAAGATTCAACAACTTCTCTTGCATTAATCTTAAAATAATACGGTCGTTCCCAACTATTTTTTCTTAACAAAGGAAATTTTGATAAAAATATTTCTTTATCATTCACATAAATGAATAGACAAAAATTTTCAATATCTTCCAACTTAGTGACTTTATCTACATATTTGTTTTCTTTCGTTTCAAATGTTTTTTTAAATGCCAAAGTAATTCCTTTTTTTAAAAATTTCCGTTTAAGTTTTTTAATAAAATTGTTTAAATCTTCAAAACTCAACTGGGACACAAATTCGATTTCCTCTAAACAGGTGGAACAATAAAATACTTTATGAATAAATTCACATGAACCAACCATAACTCCACCATCTACGCCATTACTAAAATCATAATATTTTGCTTCTTCAGATTTTGGAGAAACTATTTTTTTATGGGTAATAATTGATAGGTTTGTTCCACATTTATAGCAATAATGTTTTCTAAATTTAAATTTAAAAGGATTACCAAAACTATAATAATGTTTATTCACTATATTTTTCCCTCCTATGCAAACTTAATTCTTATATAAAAATCATAACCAAATAATAGAGCAAATCCACTCTTATAATAGAATTCACCATCTTTAATAGCTATACCGAATTGTATTCCAGCAGATAAAGCAGTTACAGACCCACCAACTTCAATTTGTGTATCAAAAATATCAAATTGTACTCCACCACGAGCAGTAAATGCTGCCGCTTTTGCTTCTATTCCAACAAAGTATGTGTTCTTATTAGGAATAATTAGTATTCCTGCCATTCCTGTAACTGTTCCAATATCACCAACGCCAACTAATGAAACACTAAAATTATCATTACCAATACCAATTTTGCCAGTAGCGTTAAATAATGAAAATTTTCCAAAAGCACCGAGAATAAATTTACCATTTTTTAAACTTACTTGTGCTCGTGCATGACCACTAGCGTATAATCCTGTAACACTACCTTTTCCAAAGAATAGTTCATTTCTAAATGAACCACTTGCTAAAACAGAATTAATTATGTTAAAACTACCATTATATGGACTAAAGTTGCTATTATTATTCCCATCTATAGTTTTGGAGAAATTTGAGAAAATGTTTGAATTTTCTAAAGGAAAGGATCCTTTATTATACATTACTGGGTCATTACTACAGTAAGCAAATAAATTCAAACCAATAATGCTAGTAGGATCTA
>CAMUMB010000072.1 GCA_947089915.1 uncultured Caryophanales bacterium
GACATTTCCCTAAAATTCTGTTATTATCTAAGGGAAATTTAATTATTTAAATTTTTGATTCAATGACCTGGTCGCTAAACTCGTGGTCATTTTTCTTTTGTTCTAAACTAGCATTTAAGTATGTAAAACCTAATACGAATATAATGAATATGATCATTACTTTGCTTTTAAGAATGTCTTTCATTTGTTTCACCCCTTTCTAAATAAATTCACATATATTATCTTTCTTGGTTTTCTCAAGTTCTTCATTTGTATAAAATAAATTACCCTTATTTTTATTTTGAAATATTAAGTTTATAGTGTCATAAACTGTTTTTAAATTATTCTTATATTCTTCTTGCGTTTTTGGAATATAATCATCATGTATGTTTACTGTAATGTTATTAATTTTTTGAGTTTTTACTATACACATCTTGATTTCCCTTTCTTTTGTTTTTAGCGGTTTAGGTTTTATATTTTTACATTTCATAAACATCAATAACTTTCCCATTTTTGGTACAGGTTACATCAAATGCTTTACCATTATCACAATTTTCTAAAATTGAACAAAGATATTCACCATCTTCTCCAAAATCATCAGGTAAACTGACAAATAAGTCCAAATCTTTGAATTCTTCTTTTGTGTATTTTTTAAATGATTCTAAAATTTTCCCTTCCATAACACTCTCCTATTCTTCTTGCGGATTTTGTTGTGTTAACACAACATTTTCTTTAAAAAAAATATCTCCAATATCACAATCTAAAGCTATTGCTAGTTTAAGCATAGTTTTGCTCTCAATATTTTCTAAAGATTTTGTTTCAATCATAGAAATCGTTGGTCTTGATACATTGGATTTAATTGCCAGTTCTTCCTGTGTTAATCCTAATTCTTCTCGTCGATTTTTAACTGAATTATGCATTTTCTACCTCCTATCTGTGTTAATCATACACTACATTTTTTATGTTGTCAAGCATAAACAACAAAAAAAATTAAAAATATATTGCATTTTTGTAAATCATAGTTTACAATTATAACCAAGAAAGGGGAAAATACTATGAATTATATAGGTGACTTCATAAAAAAATATCGTGGTGATATGTCTTTAAGAGAATTTGCAGAGAAATGTGATATAAGCCATACACATTTAGATAGCATTGAAAAAGGAATTGATCCGAGAACTGGCAAACCTGTACGTGTTACTGTTGACACATTAAAAAAAATCGCAAAGACTATGGGTATGACAATTAATGATTTACTTATTCAATCAGGTGATGTAAAATTAGAAGACTTGCATTTTGATAATGCTGAAATAGTTAATATCCCCACAGATACAGTCCAAATACCTGTACTTGGTAGAATTCCTGCAGGAATGCCATTTGAAGCAATAGAAGATAACTACACTATTGATTATGAAGAAATACCAAAAGATTGGTTAAAAGGTGGAAAACAATATTTTGCTTTAAAATTAGATGGAGATAGCATGGAGCCTGAATATCACGATAAGGATGTCATTATATTTCAAAAAACAAATGATTGTGAATCAGGACAAGATTGTTGTGTAAAAATTAACGGTTTTGATGCTACTTTTAAGAGAATTAAAAAACAAGAAAATGGAATAATGATCATTCCGTTAAATGAACATAATTCAACAGGTTTTTCTACTACATTTTATACAAATGAAGATATAGTTAGTAAACCGATTGAAGTTATTGGTGTTGTAAAACAAATAAGAAGAAATATGTAGAAAGAAGAAAATTTATGAAAAAATATTTAATAACAATGTTAAGCACATTAACAGTAACCATAGGCATATTATTTTCATTTGATTTAATTAATGAAAATAAAGATAATGAACTTAAAAAATTAGAAAATAAAATAGTAAATTTAAAAGCAGAGATAGCGCAATATCAAAATGACAAAATATTCTATAAAAATTTATATGTATCAATGGCACAAGAATATGAAAACAGATTACACGAGCTAGGAATTGAAGAATATATTCTAACAGATACAAGTCGATAATAAAAAGTGAGGTAAGAAGTTAAATGAAAAAATTAGTAATTATATGTATATCTATAGTTACACCAATTTTAATTATAGGATTAGTCGGCATTATATTGTTCTTTGATTATAAGAAGGTAGAATTAGAAGAACAAAAGGAAACAGAAAGATTAGAACTAAAACAGAAACAAGAAAAAGATAATCAAATCAAATTAAAAACGTGTATTGAGGGTGCAGAAAATAATCGTAAAGCATTGTGGAGAGCAAATTGTCCTGATGATAATTCTAACTGTTCACTATATCAAAATACAATTGACTGGATAGATAGTAGATATAATCAAGATATAAAAAACTGTAATAGTTTATATAATTAAAAAAAAGACCCCTACTCTGGCAAGTAGAAGTCAAATTGAAAAACCCAAACCGCTAAGTTTAAACAAAAATAAACTTTATACAAGAATATAATTGTATTGGTTTTTCAGTACAATTATATCACAAATAAACTACAAAGCAAACAGAAAGAAGTGATAATTGTGCAAACATTTGATGAAATTTATTTAGAATATTTAAGAAAGTCAAGAGAGGATATTGAATATGAAAAATCAAATTCAGAATTTAAGACTTTAGAAAGACATAAGGAAAGACTGAAATTAATTAGTGAAAGTGCAAATAAATCTGTAAGCGAAGATAATATATATGAGGAAGTTGTAAGTGGTGACAGTATTACAGAACGTCCAAAAATACAAGCACTTTTGAAACGAATTGAAGATAAAAATATAAAAGGTGTTTGGGTTATAGATGTTCAAAGACTTTGCCGTGGCGATCTGGGTGATCAAGATAAAATTATCAAAACATTCAAATATACAAATACATTAATTCTTACCCCAGAAAAAGAATATGACTTGAGTAATCCTGCAGACGAAGAATACTTGATAGATAAATTATCTTATTCACGAAAGGAATATAATAATATCAAAAAAAGATTAACAGAAGGTCGTAAAGATAGTGTTCGCAGTGGTTGTGTAATAAATAGTATTCCCCCATTTGGTTATGAGCGTTATAAATTAAAAGGACAAAAGGGATACTCATTAAAAATTATTGATGAACAAGCAGAAATTGTTAAAATGATATTCAGAATGTGTTTAGAAGGCAAAGGAACATATGCAATTGCTGAAAAATTAAATAGATTGGGAATTAAGTCCCCAAAAGGTCGTGACTGGAGAAAAAATGGAATTAGAGAAATGCTACATAATGAAACATATGCAGGATATGTAAAATGGCAACAAAGAAAAACTGTAACCGTAATAGAAAATGGAACTATGAAACGAAAGATCATCAGACAATCTACTGGGAATTATTTATCACAAAAAGGAAAACATGAAGCTATTATCGATGAGAAAGATTTTCAATTAGTCCAGGAGAAACTAAAATCATGTTCAACCAAATATGTGAAACCAGAGACTGAACTAAAAAATCCATTAGCTGGAATAATGCGCTGTGGCGAGTGTGGTCGTGTTATGTCAAGAATAGATCCTAAAACAAGTCAATATAGACTTGCAGATGGCACAAAAAAAGAATATGAAGCAAAACCTATTATAAAATGTATGTACAAATGTAATACTAAATCACACATATTGGAATATGTAGAAATTACTTTAATTGAAATGCTGAAGGATTGGCTTAGTGAAAATAAAAAAATTATAAAGGATTATGATATACAAAGTGATAGTATTGTAACTAATGTTATAAATCAGATTAACATACTAGATAATGAGCTGAAAAAAGAAAAAAATAAATTAGATAGATTGAGAAATTTTTTAGAAGATGGCGTATATGATAAAAATACGTATTTAGAACGTGCAAAAATTGTAAATGATAATATTTGTATTATAGAAAAGCAAATATCCAAAATTACACAAGAAAACGAACAAATACGAATGGATAGAATTAAATCACTCATTCCTAAAGTAGAATTATGTGTAAATGAATACTTTAATATGAGCGTTAAAGAAAAGAATGAACTACTCCACTCTATTATTAAAAAAGTATTATATACTAAAACTAAGATTGGCAAAGATAGTGATTTAATCCTTGATTTGTATATGAAAATTTAATTTTATAATGATTGTGGTTTATATCCATCAATTAAACCGATTAAAAATGTAATACCGGCACCAATCAAAGCGCCTAAACCAAATGAGAATCCACCACCAACAACTTGTTTTAATTCTTGTTCTTCTAATATTTTCATAAATTCATTCCTTTCGAGAGTATAGAAAAAGTTGTGTAAATAGAAAAGCCATCCGATATGATAAAATA
>CAMUMB010000073.1 GCA_947089915.1 uncultured Caryophanales bacterium
TGTTTCCATTTTTTCACCTCTACTATTAACATACGAGGTTTCTTCTCTATTTCCTGCTTCCAAACAAAAAAATCGAAATTTCGATTTTTTTAGGTTGGTAACCTATTCAATCACACATTATCTAATGATGAAAAAGTAAACTAAAACGACAACTCCTAAAATAATACGATACCAACCAAATGGTTTGAAATCATTCTTTTTAATATATCCCATTAAAAATTTGATTGCTAAAATAGAGACAATAAAAGCCGTAATCATTCCAACTAGTAAGATAACCAGTTCAGATGTTGTAAATGCAAATCCAAATTTGAGTAGTTTCAGTAAACTTGCTCCAAACATAGCGGGTATTGCTAAAAAGAAGGTAAATTCGGTTGCAACTGTTCTAGAAACACCTAATAACAATGCCCCGATGATTGTTGCACCTGATCTAGAAGTCCCTGGAAATACAGCCGCAATTAATTGCCAAATACCGATTAAAAAAGCTGTATTGTAAGTAATTTCTGCAATAGAATCTACTTTTGGAATTTTATTCTTATTACGATTTTCCACTACAATAAATAAGATACCAAATAGGATTAACATAATGGCAACTGTTTGATAATTGTTAAAATATTGATTCATCTCATCTTCAAATAATACCCCTACAATGGCAGCTGGAATCGTTGCAACGATAATTTTGAACCACATGGAAAATTTTTCTTTATCTATATGAATTCCTCTATCGATTGCAAACGGAAACAATTTCGAAAAGTATAAAACAACAACCGATAAAATTGCTCCCAATTGGATAACAACCAAAAACATCTCCTTGAATTCTGGTGTAATATTCATATGGATAAATTCATCCACTAAAATCATATGCCCTGTACTACTAATTGGCAACCATTCTGTAATGCCCTCCACAATTCCTAAAAAAATCGTTTTGATAATTTCTATCAAATTCATAATATCCTCTCCTACTATACGTTATTCATTATACCATAAATTATATGAATTGCATGTTATTATCATCCTAAATAATTAAAAAAAGGACTACTGAATTAAGTCCTTTGTCGTCTCATTTACATAAACTTTAACAGTTACATCATCTAGTAAACTATAATTAAATATTTCTTTTCGGTTCAGTTGTTTGATTAATTTTTCTTTAATATCTCTTTTCCAATTAAATGAATTACGTACATTAGCAATCGAAAAATAGATATTATTATGAGCTACCCTTTTTTCCACTGTTACATACTCATTATAGTAAGTAACTTCTATTTTACTCTTATAGTCTTCTAAATTCGAATCTACAATAATTTCAACACGGTCCACTTGAATATGAGTTGGAGTTGTAATTGTTTCTTCATATATCATGGTACCTTGTTTGAAATCATCTGGTAAGGTATTGTAATAAGTAAAATCACTTACATAATCTAAGGTCATAAAAGAACCAATCAATACCATCACAAAACCAATCATAAGAGAACCTGCATGAACTCTTTTTCGAATAAATAATAAACGGTAAACAATATGCGCTAGTTCAAAACCAATTGTAATCATTCCGAGTAATAGAATCAGGATGCCTACCATATGGACTCCTTGGCATAGTAAATAAATGATAAAAGCAAGTGCAACTACAAGTCCAAAATTAGCACACCACATTGGAAATAAAATCACAATGCATACAAATATTTTTAAGATAGTAATGAAAAGATTGCTAGAATGTTCTTCATTTACTTGTTTTTTTTTAGAAGCTATAGGTTCTTTAGTAATATTTTCTTCTGATTTTTCTTTTTTCGTCGCTTCTATTTTTTTAGAAATGGGTTTGGTATATTTTGTAATCAATGTGAAAATTACTAAAATACAAGCTGCGAGATAAATGATTTCTACTAAAATCTTCCATACCGTTTCTGTAATCCAACTAAATGGAGCAAAACCAATATTAAATATACTTGCACCCAGTTCTCCTATAAAATAAAATGGAAGTTTTAAAAGTGCCAATCCAAATAATACTAGAATGACTTTTAGAATAATTTCAAATATTTTTTCTGTCGTCAATTCTACATCCGATTTTTTTAATGTATCTACCATATTTTCCGTTACTTCGGATAATTTTTTAGCACCTTTTTTAATCAATCCTTCTGTCGTTTCTACAAAATCTTTGGTTTTTTCTGTTTCTGTTTTTTTCTGATTATATTCTGGGTTAATCTTATAGGTAGATAATATTTCTTTGGCAAGTTCATCGATGCTTCCAAATTCTTTGACTGCCTCTTCCTCTGTTTTTCCATGTTTTACTTTTTCTTCAATAATATCACGATATTCGTTTAGAATGTCTTCTTTTTCAGTTTCACTTAAAATTGCTAATTTCTTTTCGAACTCTTTTAAAAATTTTTGCTTACTCATGTTTTTCACTCTCCTTTATAAATTGATTGACAGAAGTGGCAAATGTAGTCCAACTATCAATAAGTTCCTGCAGTCTAGCTGTTCCTAGTACTGTAATTTTATAGTATTTTCTAGGTGGTCCTTCAGTGGATTCTTCTAAATACGTATCGGCATATTTTTCATTGGTAAGACGTTTTAATAATGGATAAATTGTTCCATCGTTGACGTCTACTACTTTAGATACTTCTTCAATTAACTCATATCCATACATATCTTTTTTACTGACACATAATAGAACAATCAATTCTAAGACACCTTTTTTAAATTGTGTATTGATAGTATCACCTCTCATTATCATTTTATACATACTACTATGTATTGCCAAGTACTAATTAAAAAATAATAGCAGTTATTCTACTATTATTTTATTTTTTGGGATTCTACTACATCAAATATTTGTTGTTGAAATGTTTTATAGGATTCATTTTCCTTTTGTAATTCCTGAATTTGTTCAAAATAAGTAGATATCTGTAACTGAGATTGATCCAATTGTTGTTTCAAAATATTCACTTGAGATGCGAGTGCTTTATACTGTTCTAGTAAATCAGTATATGTCGTTTGTGCGGAAGTATTACTCTCACCCTTACAAAGTTCATTATTATGAGTTTGAATCAATTGTATCATTTCTTCATCTAATTGTTCTACTATTGTGTCATCTACTTGTTCAAGTGAAAATATTTCATGATTCCCTATTGCTTTTGCCAACTGTTGGCACATAATCTTATAGGATTTCATTTTATTTTCTTTTATGATATTTCCGTTTATTGCAAATTGATATTCTGATGAGATATCAATAGAAATACCAGTTCCATATCGGCTATAGTTGTTTAATTTATTTACTTTTTCCAATTTTAGT
The DNA here is from genome assembly GCA_947089915.1 of uncultured Caryophanales bacterium. Classification (GTDB taxonomy): domain Bacteria; phylum Bacillota_I; class Bacilli_A; order RF39; family UBA660; genus UBA5026. Next base: position 3,281 of record CAMUMB010000073.1, read on the forward strand.
GGAAGATTCATATGTGATGTATTTCTAAAGTTAGTAATGGGATTGGTAATAGACATTGAATTTACAAATGTCAGTATCTGATTCGTGAATAATTTTTTTAATTTCGATGATTGCAGTTCATCGTTATGAAAAATCATACTTGTCATAGGAGCATAGGCATTTGTCTGACGAATTAATCCTAGCAAATAGATATCATTATTTTTACTTTTCTTTGCAAAGAAATAATCACAAGGATAATCTGTTTCCAATCCCAGTTGAAATGTCCTGCTTTTATCATATTTACAAACAAATTCAATATCATCTGGTGATAAATAGTATAGAATATTTTCAAATGTTTCTAATTTTTCCTCTAAATAATCTGAAAATATAGATTTGTACGATAGGTGTCCTGCTTGCACATTTTGATAAACAGAATATGCATTATCTAAAAATTCTTTTAAGAGACTATAACTATCTTGATTTTTAAATAGATTTGTAGATCTTAAATAATCTAATCGTATTCCAAGTAAATGTCCAATATATTGCGGTAACATCTCAAAAGAAATTCTATCTCCATTCGCTAAATAAAATTGATATTGATTATAATGAAGAACATTATTTTCATATTGTTTTACCAAGCTATCTATCTTCTCTATTATCTGATCAAACTCTGCTTTTGTATTTATTTGTAGCATTTTCATCACTCCTTTTTATTCAGACCATAAAAAAAAGAGGGTGTTCCCCCCCCCCGTTTACAAATAGCAAATATTATATTTTTGCACATTGTAAACTATATTATGATTTTTTCCCTTTTTATTCAATGGAATGTCTTGTATTATATCATTATTTTTTGATTTGTCAAATTTTGATTATTCAAAACAAAAACCACTGCAATTGTTAGTGTAGAATAAGTGGGGAGATTTAACTCCTAAAAAATAGATTTATAACT
>CAMUMB010000074.1 GCA_947089915.1 uncultured Caryophanales bacterium
TCATTGAAATATAAAGGAAAAATAAGTGGTAGTGTATATAACTTTTCACACTACCGCGAACAAAATGGAGGTATGTTATGAAAGAACGATTGATTATCACTTCTGGTAAAAAGTATATTGATATAGATGCCTATGCTGGAATCTTTGCCTACAAAAAATTATTGCAGAGTTTAGGTTATGATGCCTATGCATATAATGTAGCTCCAGAAAATGAAAGTGTTTGTCCAATGATTAAGGATATGCATTTTAGGTTTGATGAGATTGCAATTTTACCAACTGATCAATTTATTGTACTAGATGTATCCAATCCTGATTTTTTTAGTGAAGGCGTTTTAATGGAAAACGTGGTAGAAATCATTGATCATCATACAGGGTTTGAAGATTATTGGCGCCAGAAACAAGCAAATAGTCAAATTGAATTTATTGGTTCTATTTGTACGATTATTTATGAACGATATACTGAGCTTCATAAAGAAGCATTACTAGATACGAATCTTTGTAAATTGCTGATTGCAGGAATTTTAGACAATACATTAAATTTGAAAAATAGTATTACAACTGACCGTGATATCAAAGCATACCAAGATTTAAAAAGAATTGGGAATATAGAAGATGACTTTCGGAATGAATACTTTGAATCCTGTTATCAAAATGTGGATAGTTGTTTAAAAGAAATGATTGCAAATGATATTAAAATTGAATTTGTAAGTAATTTGTTACCAGAAGTATTTGGACAATTGATTGTACTTGATGCTAATATTGTTTTAAATCAATTGAAAATCGTAAATTCTGCTTTTGATACATACAGTGAAAGGATGTTAAATGTGATGTCATTAAATGATGGAAAAAGTTATTTGATATTTCATTCAGATATTGTGAAAGAAAAACTAGAAACTTTATTTGAAAAAAAGCAGAAGACAATTATTTGGTTTTAGATGATTTCTTATTGAGAAAACAAATCATGAAATTAGCAAGAGAAAAAGAAATAAAATTATTCAAAATGTAAAATAAAAAATATTTATTTTGTAAAATGATATTTACTTATTTTGTAAAATGAATTATACTTTTAATGTGAGGTGAGGAGAATGAACCAATATATTCCTAGAATTGTAGATAAAGAAATTGCGAATCGCTTATCTTACATGGGTGCAGTATTAATTGAGGGGTGTAAATGGTGTGGAAAATCCACAACGGCAAAACAACATGCCAAGAGTATCATTGAATTTCAAAATCCAGATAATAAATCAGAATATGATTTTATTAATAATACAAAGCCTTCCTTATTTTTGGATGGTGAAAAACCAAGATTATTTGATGAATGGCAAATGTACCCAGTTGTTTGGGATTCCATAAGAATGGATGTCGATAAAACAGGGTTAAAAGGTCAGTATATTTTAACGGGTTCCGCAAAACCAAAAGAGGGAAGCACTATGCATACTGGAACAGGAAGATTTACGCATATTCTAATGCGACCAATGAGTTTATATGAATCTAGAGAATCCAACGGGTTGGTTTCCTTAAAGGATATATTAGATGGAAAGGATATTGGTGTTGTTAGCAATTTAACATTAGAACAATTAGCAGGTGCGATTGTACGTGGTGGTTGGCCTGCCTCTTTGGATATTGATAATGATAATAAATACAAGGTCTCTAAAGATTATGTGGATAGTCTAGTGAGAGAAGATGTTAATATGGTAGATGGAATCGAACGAAATCCCTTAAAAATGATGTCATTATTAAAAAGTTTGGCACGGAATATTTCGACGCCAGTTTCCAATACTACAATTGTAAATGATGTAAAAAATGAATTTACAGATGAAATATCGAGACCCACATTGGATAGCTACTTAAATACACTAGAAAAATTATTTGTACTGGAATATGTTCCAATTACAAATTTAAACATTCGTTCCAAGATAGCACTTAGAACAAAAGCAAAAATCGAATTTGTAGACCCTTCTATTGCAAGTGCAGTGTTAGGACTTTCTGCTCAAGATTTGATACATGATTTAAGATACTTTGGATTTTTATTTGAAAATTTATGTATGCGAGATTTAAAAATATATTCACAATTAATTGATGGAAATATTACGCATTATCGCGATAGCAATGATTTTGAAGTAGATGCCATTCTTAGAACACAAGATGGAAAATGGGGAGCAATTGAGATAAAACTAGGGTCAGGTTATATTGAAGAAGCTGCCAAAACTTTGTTAAAATTTAAAGAAAAAATTGATATTGAAAAATGTGGAGAGCCATCATTTTTAATGGTTTTAACGGGTTCTACCTATTCGTTTAAGCGAGAAGACGGTGTATATGTAGTTTCTATTGGATCACTAAAAGACTGATGTCAAGTTGTGTCAAATTTAAAAAATAGAGAGAAATAGCTATATTTCTTTTTATTTTCATATGATATACTGTGATTGTAGGTTAGGTAATAAAAATGTTTCTTTATGGTATGAGAACAGGCATGAAAGAAAAAAAGGGGAAACTGTCTTCCGAAAAACAGTTTGATAAATGTGAAAAAACCTAACCAATCATTAATAGCACCATAAAGGTGTTATTTTTTGGAGGAATTGATATGAAAAAAATGGTTGGATATTTGTAGAAGAAGCACCTCATGGAGATGGAACAATGACAAAAATATATGAACATTTATTATAAAACAAAAAGAAACTGTCCCCCTGAGAACAGTTTCATAAAAGAATAAAAAGGGGTTGGCTAGTGTGATACTAGCACCAATCCGGTTTTCCGAATTGGTGCTTTCTATACTAACTTAAAAAGTTTGAAATGTCAAGCTTTTTTTCTCGAAATCAGAAAAAGTGATTTGATACTGTTTTAAAATGGGGTATAATAAATTTAGGATGTGATACACTTTGAAAAGTTTAAATCATTATTTTCCTGAGTTTGGAACAGGTTGTGTTGCAAAGGTTGCTCGAGTGCAAAATGATGCTATCGTGATAGATACATTGGTAGAGGGATATGCACAAGTAAAACCTTATCCAATTGAAATGAAAGAAGATTCTTTATTTGATATTGCCTCTTTAACCAAGACATTTACTGCTATTTTGGTACACAAAGCGGTAGAACGAAATCTATTTTCTTTAAACGATACGATTACAGCTATCGATGACCGATTTTCCCATTTAAAAAATGTAACCATATCCGATTTATTAATGCATGCAACAGATATTTGGACAGATGGCTATCTTGGAGATGCAAAGAGCAAAGAAGAATTTTATCATATATTATTTTCCTCTTATGTAAAGGAAAATTCTCGTAGGTATGTAGATGTTCACTATATGATACTTGCTACGATATTGGAAAAAATATATGGAATTCCTTATCGGGAAATTGTAACGCGTGATATTATCAAACCATTAAAGTTAACCCATACCAAGTTTGAAGTGGGGAATCAAGACAAACTCGTATCTTGCAATTATCAGATGGTGGATGGAAAAGAAGTAACTGGAATTGTAAATGTGCCACATGATACCAAAGCTAGGATTGCTTCTAAATATGACTTTACAACAGGACATGCGGGTATTTTTACCACTGCCTCAGACTTTATGAAAATACTTATTAGTTTGATGGAACAGAAAGAAATTTTATTGAAACAAGAAACCATTAATAGGATGTTATCTCATGAAGATTATGGAGTTTATTTGAATACATGTATTTTAAATTATGCCAAAGAACATGCAATTCCAATGATTCGTACCAGTGATGTACAATTATTATTGAAACATTTACTTTCTCATATAGAAAATCCAAACGATTTTTTAGATAAAATCGTGAAACCATATAACTATGCTGGTATGCGTTACCAAAATCCATATAAAGAGATTGTAACAATTCCATTTGATACGAGTGAGCATACTGTAATATTTAGTGGCTATACAGGTCCTATTTATCTCATGGATTTAGAAAAACAAATCATTATATTAGTTATGACGAATGTTTGTCATATATCTACAAAAGATAGAAAGGAACGGTTGTGTGCTATTCTTCATATGATAGAAGAATTATATGAGGAAATTTAATAGAAACCGTTTTCTTTTTTTGCATATAATGTATAGACTACTTTATTTCATCCGAAAAGATAAAAAAATTTAAGTTTCGGTAAAAAATAGGATAAAAAGAAAAAAGTTCAAAAGAAAGAACT
>CAMUMB010000075.1 GCA_947089915.1 uncultured Caryophanales bacterium
TTTAAATTGACCATAAATTTATATAATATTTCCGTAAAAAACCGAAACTCAAAAGTAAAGGATTCTTGTCTTAAAATGAAATTGGTGATACAATATGTTCAATTTGATTAAGGAGGATTTCTATGTTTCAGAGGGGCCAAATTGTATATCATGATCAAGTAACTTTTAAAAATAATATACTAGATACAAAAAGTAAAAGACCTTGTGTGGTTTTACTTTCAGTGGAATATGGTGAAAATACTTATGTTTTAACTTGCTCATTTACAAGCAAAGTAAGAACATTTAATAAAAAACCAGATACCTATAAGTTCATTTCAGAACAATTGTATTCTTACAAAAAGTTATGCTTTGCCAATATTGAATCCACCCGTTTATATCCGCTAGAAGAAACACATGAAACACCATTTTCGGTCAGTGAAGAAACTGTAAATTCTATTATTGATGCGATTTATAATTTATCAGATATAGATAACAATATGACTGTAGTTAAAACACTTCTTGCATATGATCATTTATTTGCAGAGTTAGAAAAAAGTGATATTAATAGAACTAAAAAATTAGAGAAAATCAATAAAAGAAGATATGCAAAGGGGAGATTAAACTAATAATAAGATTGCGAAAATAATATATTTATAGTATAATTGAGAAGTCTTAAGAAAGGGTGGATTCCTTATGATAGAAAGATTGCAAGCGATAGAAAATAGATACAATGAATTAACGGAAGAATTAATGAAACCAGAAGTTATTTCTAATATTAAAGAAACGATGCGTTTATCCAAAGAACAGGCAAGTTTACGTGAAGCTTATGAAACTTATCAAAATTATAAAAAGATCGAAGAGGGTATTCAAGATGCTAAAGAAATGATAAAAGATCCTGAACTTGGGGAAATCGCAAAAGAGGAATTAACAACTTTAGAGCAACAAAAACAAAAACTAGAAAGTGATCTTGAGATTTTATTGTTGCCAAAAGATCCAAATGATGGCAAAAATGTAATCGTAGAAATTCGTGGAGCAGCAGGTGGAGATGAAGGAAATATCTTTGCTGGTGATTTATTTGAAATGTATCGTAAATTAGCTGAAAAAGAAGATTGGAAGATTGAAGTATTAGAGGAAGAGCGTTCAGAAGCAGGTGGCTATGCATTAATCAGTTTCATGGTGAGAGGAGAAAATGTATATTCTAAACTAAAATATGAAAGCGGTGCGCATCGTGTACAGAGAGTCCCAGTTACAGAAACACAGGGAAGAGTACATACATCAACCGCAACAGTACTTGTCATGCCAGAAGCAGAAGATATTGATTTTACATTAGACATGAGCGAGGTTAGAATTGATATTACAAGAAGTAGTGGATGTGGAGGACAGGGTGTGAATACAACCGATTCTGCAGTTCGTTTAACCCATATTCCAACAGGACTTGTTGTTTATTCACAAACAGAACGCTCTCAAATTAAGAATAAAGAAAAAGCAATTAAAATTCTAGAAACACGTTTATATGACTTAAAAATGCGGGAGCGGGATCAAGAATTAGGGGCAGAACGTCGTAGTAAAATTGGAACAGGAGATCGCTCTGAGAAAATTCGTACTTATAACTATCCACAGAATCGTGTGACGGATCACCGAATTGGATTTACTTTAAATACGTTAGACCGTATTATGGCCGGAGATATTGATAAAGTAATTGATGCTTTAATTGCGGAAGATCAGGCACGTAAGTTAAGAGGGGAATAAAATAAATAGGTGGGTTTATGGATGAAACAATGAGGCAAGCAATTGCCAATATACTAAACAATTCAAAACTAAAGTTTCAAGCAGAATCTTTTATTTATACATTTACAAATGAAAATATAAAAGGTTATTTTCCTTATTTTGAATTAGAGAACAAAGATATTTTAACTGTTACTGGTAGTGGAGATCATATTTTAAATTTATTATTAAATGTAGATTCTATTGATACATTTGACATCAATTTATTTGCTTATTATTTTTTTATTTTGAAAAAATATGCGATAGCTGCTTTGGAGATAGATGAATATCTTGATTTCTTCTCTGATCGTAATCCTAGCTTTGATTCTAAATTATTTGATCACATCAAATTGTATTGGAAAGAAGATCAAGAAGCTCTTACTTTTTTTGAATATTTATTTCATTTGAATCAAGCTTATTATTTAAAGAAAACGCCGATGTTTGTTAACAATAAAGCAGATTCTATTCCTACTAATAGAGAACGAAATATTTATTTGGAAAAACAAAATTACTATAAATTAAAAAGTACAATTTTAGAGAAAAAGGTTACATTTCATCATGATAATATAAAGACATTACATCTAGATAAAAGTTTTGATTATATTTTTATTTCAAATATAACAGATTATTTGTATAATATGTTTTCAGGTGATATTTTAAGAAGATATAAAAAATTTATATACAATAAAATGGTTCCAATGTTAAAAAAGGATGGTAAAGTAGTTTCTTATTTGTATGATGGAAAAATGAATGGTAAAGTAGTTTCTTATTTGTATGATGGAAAAATGAATGGTTTTTCAAATGAACAAGTTTCCAATGTCTTATATTACAATTTTGAACAGAAACCAGTTGGGCAAGATAAAATAATGATATTTACAAATAAAAAGGCAGGATAGAGAAAGTTATGAATGCAATTGAGTATTTAAAAAAATATGGAGATTCTAACACTTATGAAGAAGATTTAAAACGTCTTCAACAAGGAGAACCTGTACAATACATTGTCGGAAATGTCGATTTTTATGGCTGTCCAATCATTGCCAATCCCAATGTTTTAATTCCAAGATTCGAAACAGAAGGATTGGTAGAAAAGGTAATTGCGAAGGTAAAAAATCGTTCCAATTTAAAAATAGTGGATTTGGGAACTGGTAGTGGTTGCATTGCAATTGCTTTAAAGAAACAGCTGAATTGTGAGATGGATGCGGTTGATATATCTGCACCAGCTTTACAAGTAGCAATGGAAAATGCAAAAATCAATCAAGTTGATATTACATTTTATAAAGGTGATTTTTTAGAACCTTTGCATGATACCTATGATGTCATTATCAGTAATCCTCCCTATATTGCTTATGAAGAAGAGATTATGGATATCGTAAAAAAAAATGAACCTGCAATTGCCTTATATGCAGAGGGTCATGGACTGTTATGTTATAAAAAAATACTTACAGATGCAAAATCTTATTTGAAACCAAATGGTATCATAGCTTTTGAAATTGGGTATCAACAAGGAGAAGTTTTGAAAGAATATGCAAGAAAATTTTTTCCAACTAAGAAAATCACGATTGAAAAAGATTTACAGGAAAAAGATAGATATCTTTTTATAGAATAGTTGTAATACGATTTATGAAGAACCATAAGAATTAAAAACGATTCTTTTTCTTTCTAAAAAGGAAATACAAAAGAAACCTCGTATGTTAATAATGAGGTGGAAAAATGCAAAAAGAACAATTAAAAATATTAGAATTAACATCCGATACACTATTCAAAGCATTTATGATAAGTGAAAAAACAAATGCGTGTAAAGCAAGGATGATACATTTGATTACAGGAATTAATGAGAAACTATTATTAAAAGCAAACTACCAAAGTATAGAACTTCCAGTGCATCATAAAGAAGGTAAGGTCTATAAAACGGATGTAATGGTAAGAATAGATAAACATTTATTATAGATTGAAATGAATCGTGATTATTATCAAGGCTTACCAAAAAAAGAATTCACAATATATGAAAAAGGTAGCAGGAGAATTGTATGAATCTGGAGAAAACTATGATGACAGAATGATGATACAACTTAACTTTGATTGTTATGATCAATACAAAAGAAATAAGCTCATATATCATTTTCAAATGATGGAGATAGAGGAACATTTTATAGAGGATGAAAACTATAAAAAATATAATATGCTAGGCACAGGGGGATAATATCCATTGGCTTTAGCCACATAAATCC
>CAMUMB010000076.1 GCA_947089915.1 uncultured Caryophanales bacterium
TGATGTTGTAACACCTTGTGATACCCCGTCTGCTCTGCAGCGGGGTGATTCATTTCTTAACTTTTTAAATGAATAAGAAATACAAGTATTTACAACTTGTTATTTTTTAATTAAAACTATTGAACAAATGTTTGCCATATGATATATTAAATTTGTGATAAATTTTTTTCTATGTGGTATAATAGAAAGCAATTGAGGTGGATGCATATGGATAAAATTATTGTAAAAGGCGCAAGGGAAAATAATCTAAAAAATATATCAATTGAATTACCAAAAAATAAATTGATTGTTATGACAGGTGTATCTGGTAGTGGAAAAAGTAGTCTTGCTTTTGATACGATTTATGCAGAAGGACAAAGAAGATATGTGGAAAGTTTAAGTGCTTATGCACGCCAATTTTTAGGTGGTAGCGAAAAACCGGATGTCGATAGTATTGAAGGATTATCACCATCAATTAGTATTGATCAAAAAACAACCAATAAAAATCCTCGTAGTACCGTTGGAACAGTAACTGAAATTTATGATTATTTTAGATTGCTATATGCGAGAATTGGAGTTCCCTACTGTCCAACGCACCATAGGCCAATTACAAGTCAAAGTATCGAAGAAATGGTCAACCAAATTATGAATTTAGAAGTAGGTACTAAAATTCGTATTTTAAGCCCTGTTGTGCATGGGGAAAAAGGGACACAAAAAGACATGCTAGAACATTTAAAAAAGGATGGTTATGTAAGAGTTCGTATTGATGGTGCAGAATATGATTTAAACGATTCCATCGAATTGGAAAAAAACAAGAAACATAATATAGATGTAATTATTGACCGTTTGATTATGAAAGATGAAATTAGAAGCCGTTTATATGAATCAATGGAAACAGCTTCTAAACTAGCTAAGGGAAAGGTTGTCATCGATGTCATTGGTGGCGAAGAAATTGTGATGAGTGAATCTTATGCTTGTCCAGATTGTGATTTTTCCCTACCAGAATTAGAACCAAGAATGTTTTCTTTTAATGCACCATATGGAGCTTGTTCCGATTGTAAAGGACTTGGAATTAAATATAAACTAGATGAGGATTTGATTATCCCAGATAAGAGTTTAAGTATCAAAGAAGGGGCTATCAAAGCAATCAATATTGATGATACCAATAATATTACTTACACAGAATTAAACACGGTTTGTGATTATTATCATATTGATATGGATGCTCCTATCAAGGAACTAAAAAGAGAAGAATTGGATATTATTTTGTATGGTTCCAAAGATATTTTAGAGTTTCATTATACTTCAAAAACAGGTAACACCAGAAAAACGAAAAATTATTATGAAGGCATTATTACGAATTTAGAACGTCGTTATATTGAAACCAAAAGTACATGGATCAGGGAATGGATTGAACAATATATGACGGAATCTGTTTGCCCAACTTGTAAAGGTGCGAGATTAGATCGTTCTGTTTTATCAGTTTTAGTAAGTGGTAAAAATATCTATGAAATGACACAACTTAGTATAGGTGATTTATATCAATTTTTTAAAGAATTAAAATTGAGTAAGGAACAAACGGAAATTTCAAAGTTAATTATCAAAGAAATCAATTCTAGATTACAGTTTTTAACCAATGTAGGACTTTCTTATTTGACGTTAGCTAGAAATGCAGGAACGTTATCTGGAGGAGAAGCACAACGAATTAGACTTGCTACCCAAATTGGCTCTCGTTTAACAGGTGTTTTATATGTACTAGATGAACCAAGTATTGGACTACATCAAAGAGACAATCAGAGATTAATCAATTCGTTATTAGAAATGCGTGATTTAGGAAATACATTAATTGTAGTGGAACATGATACCGATACGATGATGGCAAGTGATTACTTAGTCGATATTGGACCGGGTGCTGGGTTACATGGTGGATGCGTTATGGCAGCAGGAACACCAGAAGAAGTGATGCAAAATCCAAATAGTTTAACAGGTAAGTATTTATCAGGAAAAGAAAAAATAGAAGTTCCAAAGACAAGAAGAAAAGGAAATAAGAAATTTTTAGAAATCAAAGGTGCTTCTGAGAATAACCTAAAAAACATCAATGTAAAGATACCTTTAGGAACATTTACTTGTGTAACAGGGGTATCAGGAAGTGGTAAATCTACTATAGTGAATGAAATTTTATATAAAGTAGTATCTAACAATATCTATCGTTCCAAAGAAAAACCAGGTGCCTATAAAAGTGTAAAGGGACTTGAACATATTGATAAAGTAATCGATATTTCACAAACACCGATCGGTAGAACTCCAAGGAGTAATCCAGCCACTTATACAGGGGTATTCGATGACATCAGAGATGTATTTACAGAAACCAAAGAGGCCAAATTACGTGGATATGATAAAGGGAGATTTTCTTTCAATGTCAAAGGTGGTCGTTGTGAAGCTTGTTGGGGCGATGGTGTGAAAAAAATCGAAATGCACTTTTTACCAGATGTTTATGTTCCTTGTGAAGTTTGTGGTGGTACTAGATACAATAGAGAGACATTAGAAATCAAATACAAAGGGAAAAGTATCTATGATGTACTTGAAATGCGTGTCGAAGAAGCTTTGGAATTTTTTGAAAATTTTCCAAAAATCAAAAGCAAATTACAGATGCTTTCCGATGTGGGGCTTTCTTATATCAAATTAGGTCAAGGATCTCCTACACTATCTGGAGGGGAAGCAGGGAGAGTGAAACTTGCCAAAGAGTTACAGAAAAAACCAACTGGTAAAAGTTTATTTATTTTAGATGAACCAACTACTGGATTACATAGTGATGATATTAAAAAATTACTTGTGATTTTAAATCGTATTGTCGATAATGGAGATACTGTATTAGTCATTGAACACAATTTGGATGTCATTAAAGTAGCGGATCATATTATTGATTTAGGACCAGAAGGTGGGGATCAAGGTGGTAGTATTGTTGCGACAGGAACACCAGAAGAAGTTTCCAAAGTAGAAGCTAGCTATACAGGACAATTTTTAAAGCCATTGTTAACAAAAAAATAGAGAGTTTATCAAAATAAAAAAGATTTTTCAAAAGTATAAAGTATGATATAAGTAGAAGCATATTATATGCTTTTGGAAAGTGTGAAAGAATGAATCAAGAAAAAATTCATTTAGTAAACAAAATATTTAACAATGAAACCATAAGAATAGTATGGGATAAAAAAAGGAAAAGAATTTGATTTGGCAAGTGAATTTGTGCATATTGATTTATCCTATGGTAAAAAAGACGAATTAGAAAAAAGAACTTATTATGTAATGGATGAAGATGGTTATTTGTATATAGAAAATATGAAAATCATAGAATACAATATGGATAGGATAACCAATTTTTGGTGTTCTAAAAACAAAAAGAAGATAGAAGAATACAAATATCTCATCATGTTAGGGCCTGATAGAACATCACTCAATGAAATAGTGGGAGGAGACAAATATATGGAAAAATATACAAAGAAAGTAGAAGATTTAAATGATAAGGATGCATTTACCAGTTGGATTACTCCATAAGAAGATGCAGAGATGAGACTCAACACGGAAAAACACATTTCTTATGATGAAGGCGTTTCACAAGGAAAACTAGAAACTGCTAAGAGTTTTTTAAAAAATGGCACAGATATTAGCATTGTTTCTATTTCAACAGGAATTCCCATTGAACAACTACAACAATATATATAAGGCATGAATTGTCTTTTTTGTTTGTATAATAGACGTGTATATAAATTTTTGCAATTTCATTAAAAATTTTGAAGTATCTTTTCAATCTATCTTTACTGATTGTTATTTAAGTAACAATTCCAAAAAATGTCGAATGTTTGTAATTTTGGAAAAATATTTCCAAAACTCGACTTAACAAAGAATCTAATATATACTTATGTGGTAGTGTGAAAAGTTTTATGGAAAACTGTTCATATTAGATGAAAAAGATATTAA
>CAMUMB010000077.1 GCA_947089915.1 uncultured Caryophanales bacterium
AATATTAAATAACATTTCAATAGAAAATTTCTTTTTTTCTATTTCAGTAAGTTCAAAATACTTGGCTGATAAAAATAATAAGGGTTTGTACTTTGCAAAATTAACAATAGTTTTGCTATAACTTGGATCTAACTTATTTAAAACTTCTTTTAAAAGAATAATCATATCCTTAATATTAAAATTAATATCAAAATTTTTGTTTTCTAATAAATATATTACAAGTCTAATTTTATCAATATTCCTTAAATTATCAAACATATCTAATAAATCAATTACTTTATTTGTATTATTATCTAATAACATATTTTACCTCTTACCTTTCTATGTTTTGGTTATAAGTTTTTCACTTAATTATTACCTTGTGTCTATACTACATTCATACAACTCTCTGTCTCATACCTCCCGATAAATTTTCAGGATAATGATACATAAAGTCTTTCAGTCCATACGTTTCTAATAAATGTATTACATATGCTTTATTTTCTTCTGTTAATTCTTTTTTGATTTCTAAACCGAGTAGACAGTTGTCCAAAATGGTTCTAAAATCAAAAAGGCAATCTTGTTGCAACATATAGCCAATCTTTTTGCCTTCCTGTAATTCAATTGTCCCATCTGATGGTTTCATTAAATCAGATAATATCGATAATATTGTTGATTTTCCACATCCACTAGGACCTACAATCGAAACAAATTCTCCTTCTTGTAAGGTGTAAGAAAAATTATCAAGTGCTAGGATTTCTTCTTTTGGCGTATGATATATTTTTCTTAAATTATCGATTTTCAATATTGGTTTCATTTTTGTGAATATTTTGTTTCTACTAATTCATGATAAGGAGCCTTTGTCGTTAATTCTCCACTATTTGCCATAATTTCTTGAATATGATTAAAGTCATCTTCTTCAACATAAGTTGTTTGAAACCATGAATCAATATCCATGTATCTTTGTACAATCGTCGTTAAATCGTTTTTAGAAATGTCTGGGAAGTAGTCTAATATTTCATTCGCAACGTCTTCAGCACTATGACTATGTACATAATCAAGTCCTTTTTGAATTGCTTTTGTAAATCCTTCGATTACTTCAGGATTGTTTTCTATATAAGATTTTTTAGCATTATATGCAGTGTAAGGCACTACACCACCTAATTCTCCTACAGATGCGACTACATAGCCGTATCCTTGTTTTTCTAACTGCAAAGCGCTAGGTTCAAATAATGCTACAAAGTCTCCAGTTCCTCCAATAAAAGCTCCTGTTGTGGATGCAAAATCAATACTGGTATCAAAGTTTGTTTCACTTGTTTTTACACCATTTTGATTGATGGCATATTCTAATGTCATAGCAGGCATTCCACCTTTTCTACCCGCAATGATATGTTTTCCTTTCACATCTTCAATTTTAAAATTGTCGTATTTTTCTCTAGATACTAAGAAACTACCATCCCGTTTTGTTAAGGCAGCAAAGCTTTTTAAATAATCTTTTTCCCCATTATTGTATACATAAATAGTTGCTTCACTACCACTGAATCCAATTTGGACATCTCCAGATAAAACAGCAGCAGTTACTTTATCCGCACCTGATGTTAAGATAATTTCTACATCTAATCCTTCCTCTTCAAAATATCCTAATTTATGTGCAAGGTATTGTGGTGCATAGAAGATTGAATGTGTTACCTCTGCAACTTTGACCTTTTTCAAGTTAGATTCTTTCTTTGTAGTTGCTAGTACAATGCATAAGATTGCAATTACTGCTAGACAAATAATAGAATAAACAATTTTTTTCATATAATTCCCCTTTCTTTTCTCCATATTATATGAAAATAGTACAGATAAGGAATGGGCAGCATAACATAAATCTATAATTTTAGAAGTTATTGGTAGTAAAATTGCTAATTTTTCATATAATTTTATTGACACTATAAAATAAGTTGTGTTATAATCAGTTTGTCTTCAAATTAAGACCTGATATGGGGGATTAGCTCAGCTGGCTAGAGCACCTGCCCTGCACGCAGGGGGTCAAGGGTTCGAATCCCTTATCCTCCACCATATTTGTACGTAACCTTTGTTTTTCAAAGGTTTTTTCTTTTTTCTCATATCCATTCTCTTAAAATTCCCTTATTTTATAGTTTTTTCCATTTTATTTAATAATTCTATTGCCTTATCTTCATCTTCAGGTATTAAGTGCGAATAAATTTTTAAAGTTGTTGCTGTATTAGAATGACCTAATCTTTTTGAGATAACTGTGATAGGAATACCGTTTGATAATAGCAAGGTTGCATGACTGTGTCTAAAATCATGTATTCGAATTTGTTTTACGTTTGCTTTTTTGCAATATTCGTTTTTTTTCCTTTCAATAGTTGTAGTCGCCAATGAATTAATACCACCAAATATAAACCAACTGTCTTCAAAACCAACCATTGAACTATAATATATTTTTAAATTATTTAGTGTATCAATCGTTTGATTATTTAGTTTTATTTTTCTTATAGAAGTTAGAGTTTTTGGAACATTAAACACATAGTCATTATCTTTTTTTCTATTAGCAATAGTTTTTGTTATATTAATAGTGTCATTTTCAATATCATTCCAGTTAAGTGCTAAACATTCACCTAGTCGCATTCCAGTATAATATAGTACAGTGAATAGAGAAAAATAAACTTGATTGTCTACATTCTTTATAAATTGTACAAATTCTTCATAAGTCCAAAAGTTTGTTTTTGGAATATAGTCTTTTCTTGGGAAACCACCAACTTTACTAGCTATATTTGATTTTAGATCATAAAAGTCTATTGCGTAGTTTAAAATACCAACCATAGCAATATGTAAATTACAATTATATTTATAGGAATAACCTTTGTTTATAATTTGTTCACGCGTTGTGCTAGTTGAAATTTAAAATATAAGATAAGGCTGTAGAACTACCAATATAAGCTAATATGTTGAAACATAAAAATTTGATTTCAAGCATTGTAGAAAGTCCAAGTATAGAATTTGCTCTCACACGCTCTATATCAAAATGTTCCACAAGTTGACTGAATGTAGATTCTATCCTTCTTCTAAATTTTGAAATCATATTTCTAAAAGGTTTAGGTAATGGGTTTTTACTATTACCTCTTTTTAATCGAAACAA
Source organism: uncultured Caryophanales bacterium (assembly GCA_947089915.1). GTDB lineage: Bacteria > Bacillota_I > Bacilli_A > RF39 > UBA660 > UBA5026. The sequence continues at coordinate 3,125 of CAMUMB010000077.1, forward strand.
TAACAGTTCAGTGAACTGTTATTGTTAAGGGTTTAATTCCCCGCTGCTTGCAGCGAATTATAGATAACATACCTTGTGATACCCCGTCTGCTCTGCAGCGGGGTGGTTCATTGCATACAAATTGATTCCTTTTTCATTTTTCAATTCTTCACTTATATTTCCTACA
>CAMUMB010000078.1 GCA_947089915.1 uncultured Caryophanales bacterium
TTTTTAACGACAAAAAAACAAGGAAGAATTTCCCTTGTGTTAAGAACTTCAAAATAATTCAAATATACGATTATCTAGAATTCTCGTATATTACCATAATACCACATTTTTTTAGGACATGCAACGGAACGATTTTGAAAATTATAGTTAAAAATAGCTGTTTAACCCTTATAAATAAAGGAAAAATAAATTTTAAAATTTTTTTAATTTTCTTTTAATAAGCATTCAATTATATTAGTTAGTTCAGCTATGGTAATAGTCCTAGATAATTCCGTATCATATAAATTTGTATCATCATTATAACAAAGTAAAACTACTTTTTGAGTATTATTACTAATGATAATCTTATGCGGTTCATTTAATCCTAAATTAGAGTTATTAAAAACAATGTTCTTTCCTGCAATATATTCTATATTTAGTCTGGTAATATCTTTAATTCTTAATATCTTATTTTTTATACACAAAGGAAATTCTAAAATTTCTATGGACACATTCATTTTATATACTCACCACCTTTGCAAAAGAAAAAAGTCCATAATATCAAGTATTACGAACTTTTACTTTAACTTTCGCACAAAGGTGTGCGTAAAATTCAATATGGGGCGCGATAAGAGGATCGAACTCTTGCATAACGGAACCACAATCCGCCGTGTTAACCACTTCACCAATCACGCCGTGTAACATAAGTTACATTTAATATTTTATCATAAATTATAGAATACGCAAGCCTTTTTTGGCAAAAACTTACGCATCATCCATTTTAAACCTAGATGACACAAGATCAATTCCCATATTATTATCAAATAATATAGTTTTGTTCTTTTTATCAAATTGGGAAATACGGTCATAATTTACAATACATGCTCTATGCGCATATACAAAACGATTATCTAACATATTCTTTAGTTAGATTAACGCCTTATTTACAATAATTTGATTGTCAGTTGTTTGAATGGTACACTTACGATCTTTATCTCTCATAATATACAAAATATCTTTTGTTGCAATTGTATGCACAATATTTTGATTTTTGAAACGAATAATATTTTTCATACTTAAATTTTTTATAGCTAGTTCAATGGTATCTTCTAATTCCTTTTGATAATTTCCACTTTTATCAATGAAATCTAAAAATAAAAATCTGCTTTTCAACATATCTTTCTTATATTTTTCATAATAAGCAGTACAAAAAATGAGCATGCTTTCAATGTCATTCTTCCTAATTTCTTTTGCGATATCAATACCAGATTTTCCATTTACCTCAATATCTAAAATATAGATCTTAAGTGCCTTTTTTTGGTTCATGATTTTCATAAAACTCGCATCATAATTTTCAAACGAATATTTTTCATATGGCATATCATTTCGCATCATAACACAGTCAATTATTTTCTCTACTTCTTCTCTAAATAAAACTTTATCATCACATATAATATAATTTATCATACATCATACAGCCCCTAATTCTATCTTTTGTGTGCAAATAGTTAACAATTATAAAATTGAAATGCCTATTTCTTGCATTTGTCTTACAATATTGTAACCCCTTTTTCCAAAATTTTACAGTATGTTATATGCAAATTTTAAAAATCTGTTCCAATCGTAAGAAATAATGTCTGAACATTAGAATCACAATAGATAGTTACATACCCATACCAATTAGTCAAAAAACCATATGATAAGTTGAAGGGAGAAATTTTTATGTATAATTACCAAAATAAAAATTTAGATTACTATAATTATTCAAATGACAACTTTAATCAACCAATCTATACAGAAGATGCGAATGCAAATGCACTTTATGATCCTTATCAAGGATTTATCAGAGGAAACATGTTTCCAAATCTTTATAATGCATACAAACTAAATCAACCACTTGATATTACACCAATGAATGAGAAAGAACAATTGCTTATATTCTTAGATGCACTTTCATTCGCAACCATTGATATGAATTTATATCTAGATTTATATCAAAATGATAAGGATATGATTGCTTTATTCAATCAATATCGCATGGAAGCGAATAAATTAAGGACAGAATATGAAAGTAAATATGGTCCTATCTTAGTAGATAGTGATGCATCAAACGTATATCCTTGGGCTTGGGACAATCGCCCATGGCCATGGGAAAATCAGTAAGGAGGAAATACTATGTGGATTTATAAGAAAAAATTAGAATATCCAATCAATATCAAAAATAAAGATTTACGTATGGCAAAATACTTGGTAACACAATATGGTGGCCCTGCTGGAGAATTGTCTGCAGCTTGGCAATATTTAAACCAACGCTATACAATGCCTGACGAAAAAGGAAAGGCCTTATTAACCGATATCGGTACTGAGGAACTTGCTCACGTTGAAATGATTTCTACTATGATTTATCAATTAACAAATGGGGCCACTGTAGAGGAAATGGAAGCAGCTGGACTAGGTTCTAACTATGCACAATTTGGAATGGATTTATTTCCATCAGACTCTTTCGGAAACCCATTTACAATGGCATATATTAAAACAGCAGGAGATCCAATTGCCAATATTGAAAGTGATATGGCAGCTGAACAAAGAGCACGCGCCACTTATGAACACTTAATGGATATGACAAACGATCCTGATATTTTAGGACCACTTTCATTCTTGAGACAAAGAGAAATTATCCATTATCAGAGATTTAAAGAACTTCGTAATTATTATTTAGATATACAAAAGAAAAACTCTTAAATTTCAAGAGTTTTTTCGTTATGCGGCCTGGCTATAATCATCGTGATGATTTTGTGTGTAACCGTTTTCACGATTGTTACGTTCTGCTTTTTTCTTATCACGACATTCTTTACATCTTACTGGTTGATTTGTAAATCCTAGTGAATCAAAATGTCTTTGTTGACCTGCTTCAAAAACGAATTCTTTACCACAATCTTTACAAACAATAGTAATATCTTCATATGTCTTTTCCATTTTGTTACCTCCTTTTTGATTTGGATCTTAGAATTATATGTGCTTTCAAAAAGGAAAGTGACAACATAATTTTAAACCAATCTAAATATATCATAATTTGTATTGTTAAGCAAGCAGTTTACTATAGATTATGTTGATTTTCAAATAAATATGCTATTTTTGATTCATTAAAGTTATGAATTTTACATTTACTTTCATATATTAATTAGATAGTGTGAAAAGTTTTATGGAAAATCATCAACACTAGATGAAAAAGAT
>CAMUMB010000079.1 GCA_947089915.1 uncultured Caryophanales bacterium
GGGGAATTATACCCCTAACAATAACAGTTCACTGAACTGTTATTGTTCCGATTAAAATTAATATTGGTGCTTGTTTTATTACGTTAGCTGTTAAATTAACACTACTTGCATAACCTATCCTTTTTCTTTCAATAGTATCATCATTGTTAATTGTATAATCAATCATCAGGTCTGCTATTCTATTTTTTGTTTTACCTTTTACTATTACAAAATACCATGGTTGCCTATTTTTTGCAGATGGAGCTAGTCTTCCACAATTTAATATATCTTCTACTATTTCTTTTGAAATTTCATTATTCTTAAAATTTCTAATACTTCTTCTTTTTTCAATGACATGGCTAAATTCCATACAGTAACACCTCTTATATAAGATAACATACTAGTACATAAAAAAACTGACTTTTTATTGGTCAATTTTGTCAGTTATTCAATTGGAACTAGAAAATCAGTTACTCCATCGTGATAATATTCTAATTCAGGAATATTCCTTAAATTATACTTACTACTAGGAAAAAAATGAAAATAAAAATCGTCAGCCACTTTTTGAATTTCTTTTGCGTTTGTTGATGCAATATGGAAAATTAGCCATTTTGATTTCGGTATGATAATTGGATTAAATTCTTCTATTTCATGACCCCATAGTACCCAATATTCAAAATTTTCACTGTTAAAACGATCTTCATATGCAACCATTCCATACTCAATATCACCATATTTCCCATTATATTTTGTATTCATATTCTCCCAAAAAGCAGGCGCATCCTCTTTTATCTTAGTTTCATTAGTTGGAATCCCTTTTCCATAGAGTTTCATTTCTTCTAACTCTGTAATTTCATATATCATATCATTTTGATGATATTCTTTTTCTTCAAATAAAATTTTTGGAAAATTCTTAAGTGCATATTTTCCTTTTTTTATTTGACTCGGTTTGATTCCATGAAATTTTTCAAATGCACGCGAAAATGAAGTGGCATTTTCATATCCATAGCGAAATGCAATCGTTGTAACTGTTTCGTTCAAATGATATAAATCATATCCTGCTTGCGATAATTTTCTTTTTCTGATGTAATCTGAAAGTGATATATTGCATAGTAAACTAAAAAGTCGCTGCATTGTATATTCATTTACGCCTAATATTTTCGCTAATTCTAAGTAAGAAATATCAGAGTCCAAATGGGATTCAATATAGGTAATCATTGTATTAAGTTGATGATAAATATTCATAAAGCACTTCCTTGTATCACTATTTCTTCTATTATATATAAGTTGTCTTTTTATATCAAGTGCAATTGATTACATAAAACGCTATTTTATGATACAATCTTATTGTGGAGGGATACTTATGGATTTAGAAACAGTAAAACATAAATATTATGAACAAAATGATGATGTTGAAAAAGAATATGTAAATGACAGAAAAAATAGGCAATTGAATAAGCAATTTGAAAAGGAAGGTAATTTGTTAGAAGATACGTTTGAAGGCTATTATTATGAATCAGGTGAAGAAGGTTATGACTTTTATCAAAAGAAATACCCTAATTTATCCAATGAAGAATTAGAACAAATAGTAAATCTTCAAAATAACATGTATATGAAAAAAGCATCTAAAGATATTCACTCTATGAAAAATATATTGGTATTTTACTTTATACTTACCATTGTCAATTTAATTATTTCTTTCATAGTAATTTCTAAGATGATTTAATGTGCAATCAAGATGCAAAATAATTAACTCGCTAGTACAGGAGTTTTATAAAATATCAAATCTGTATGTGAGGAGAGGTAAAAAAATGGATACAGAGTTCAAAGAAAACAAAAAAAGCATAACTAAAATGTTTGAAGATACTAACATTAGAACTATATGGGATAGCGAAAAGGAAGATTATTGGTTTAGCGTTGTTGATGTTATCAAAGCATTAACAGAAAGTTCTAATCCAAACGATTATTGGTATAAACTAAAAAAAAGGATGTCTGATGATGAAAAAAGTGAGTTATCGACAAAATGTCGACAACTGAAAATGCAGGCATCAGATAGTAAATTTTACAAAACAGATGTATTAGACACCAAAGGAATATTAAGACTTATACAAAGTGTTCCTAGCCCTAAAGCAGAACCATTTAAATTATGGCTAGCGCAAGTTGGTAGTGATAGAATAGATGAAATGTTTGATCCATCTAAAGCCATTGACAGAGCAATCACAATTTATAGAGCACAAGGACACGACGACAACTGGATTGAAAAACGATTAAAAGGAAAACTACATAGATTTCAGCTGACAGATACTTGGAAAGATGGAGGCATTGAAAAGCCTTTAGAATATGCTATTCTAACAAATGAAATATATATGGCTTGGTCTGGAATGAAAGCAAGTGAATATAAGGACTTTAAAGGTATAAGAAAAGAATCACTTAGAGATAATATGAGTGATTTGGAAATCTTACTAGCAGATGTTGGGGAAACTGCCACTAAAGAATTAGCAAAGCAATATAAGCCACAAGGACTAGCACAAAATAAAGAAATTGCAAGACGTGGCGGAAGCATTGCAAAAAACACTAGAAATAATTTGGAACAAGAATTAGGAAGAAATGTTATTACCAGTGAAAACAATTTGAATGGTCGATATATAGATAATAAACAAATTGAAAATAAATAAACTAACGCGTTGTGCTAGTTGATTAATAAAATAGAAAAATCATCCAAAATATGGTAC